>JAZRBW010000025.1:0-33542 GCA_045635305.1 Faecousia sp.
CAGCAACACTTAATCCATCGGCGCTTACCGGAATGACTGATAATGTTCAGTCCCCTCCGGAGCCGCCTGTCAACCTTTAAAAAGGAGGAAACGTTCATGTTCGGCACTCGTAAGCTGGGTAAGACCAGCACACAGAGAAAAGCCCTGCTGCGTCAGCAGGTCACCGATCTGCTGGAGTACGGCAAGACCGAGACCACCTTCTATCGCGCTAAGGAAGTGCAGCCCGTGGTTGAGAAGATGATCACCCTGGGCAAGAAGGGCGGCCTGGCTAACTACCGCAGAGCTATGGCTTACGTGACCAAGGAAGATGTGGTCAAGAAGCTGTTTGACGAGATCGCTCCCAAGTATGCTGACCGCAACGGCGGCTACACCAGAGTGACCCGCACCGGCGCACGCCGTGGCGATGCTGCTGAGATGGCAGTCATCGAGCTGGTGTAATCTCGCACACAAATTGTAATAAAACTCCGTACCGAAACTCGGTACGGAGTTTTTTCATCTTTTTTTCAAAAAATGTGTGACGAAATGGAAAAAATGGTACTATATAGGTGAAAGCATATTTGCAGTGCCGGCGTAACGCAAAGTGCCCGGCAATTGCGGGAAAGGAATGTGTGTTTATGAAAAAGAAATGGAATATTCTCCTTTATATTCTGGCGGTGGTGCTGATCGTTGGCGGGCTGCTGGCGCTGTGGCTGCCGAACCGCAGCGGAGAGGAAAACGCGGACGCAACCCGTCCGGATACAGACCCAGATGCTCCCTTTGCAGACCTGCCGGAATGGGAAAAAGCAAAGGTGCTGAAAGCAATAAAAAGTATTGGGAAGAATCAGAAAAGCCCGGGTTATGTCCTGACGATCTATTTTGGTACGGAGAACTGATATCAGGACAAGAACCTCCGTTGACAAGATATAATTACGCGTATGGCGTTCAATACTATGGTACTTTTGGGGGATATTACATCATACTCTCACCGCAGGAAACAATGAATGAGGATGGGATAGTCAGAACAATAGCGGGATATCGCTTCAAGTATGGGGATTACTATGATCTTTTTGCATATAAGAATGGTGTTGCGAGACGGCTGGAAGAAATATACAAAGAGGGGCTTCTTGATGATGAAATGATAGAGTTGATTCATCAGTGTTACGAACGGTATCTTGAGGAAATATATTGGCCCAATATACGAGATTCCAAAGGAGGTACAAAATGAAAAAGAAATGGAATATTCTCCTTTATATTCTGGCGGTGGTGCTGATCGTTGGCGGGCTGCTGGCGCTGTGGCTGCCGAACCGCACCACAGAGGGCACAGAAGCGGAGAAAGTTATCACAGAGCACCAAGATACAGACCCAGACGCACCTTTCAAGGATTTGACAAATTGGGAAAAAATCAAAATACTGCAAGCAATTAAGGATAGTTATGTATGGGGTGATAATGTTTCGGACTTTTGGTACGTAGAAATGTCAAATGATCCCTCTTTTTACAACTACACATACGGTTTACGATACTACGGGACATTCGGAGGATACCATATAATCTTTTGCCCTCGACTGGATGACACACCGATGACAACGCAGCCGATGTATGTGCGGATTAAATATGGAGAAAAGGAAAAAGAGGCATATTCATTCTACCACAATAATCGCTTTGAGTTATTTGCCTACAAAGATGGTGTTATCAATACATTAAATACCGTCGTTTTTGAGAAAGGGATAAGTATAGAACAACTTGCGATGATCCATCAGTGCTACGAGCAATATAATAAAGAAGTATACGTAGATGAAATAGGTTTGTTTCCGGAGGACACGGATCCGAATGCTCCTTTTGTGGATCTGCCTGAGGAAACAAAAAAGCAGATATTAGCCAGTGCGGATAAGTTTATTGCGGATATGGGCTGGCCAATAGAAACCTTTTGGTATGGAGAAAAACCACCATTGAGTGAATATGGTCCTCTGGAATCTTATGGTGATGGTGTAAGGTATTATGGAACATTTAATGGTTATCACATTGTGATGGTTCCTAACTACAATATCGACTGGACTGCTAATACGGATAAGCTTGTATATGTCTACGAATACAACTTTTATTATGACAGGTACTTTACATTGCTTGCCTGCAAGGAAAACTGGGCAATGCGGGTAAATGATGCTTACGCAATAGGCAGATTATCATATGAACAACTGGGGCTTATCTATCAATGCTACGAGCGATACAATCGAGAAGTCTATACGGGAAAGGAAGGATGAGCGTTTTCCCTTTTGTTGACATTTGCGACTGCATCTGCTAAAATATCTCCACTAGGAACAAAAGGGGAAACATTATGAAACGAATCTTCGCGCTGCTCCTGCTTGCCTTGCTGCTGTGCCTGGCTGGCTGCAGCGAATGTGAGCACCAGTGGAGCGACGCTGACTGCGAAACACCCAAAACCTGCAGCCTCTGCGGTGAAACGGAGGGGGAAGCCCTGGGCCATGCATGGCAGGCTGCCGACTGTGTTACCGCCAAAACCTGCGTCGTGTGCAAAAAAACCGAGGGAGAACCTCTGGGTCACGGATGGAAAGCGGCGGATTGCCTGAATCCCAAAACCTGCACTGTTTGCAATGCTACCGAGGGTGATGCCTTGGGCCACAGAATGCTGGCCGCCAATTTTCAGGAGCCGCCCATCTGCTTTGACTGCGGTTATGCCGAGGGCGAATGCCTGCCGCCCAAGTATGCCCAATATCCGGTGGAAGTGATCAATGTCCAGCTGGGCGTGGAGTATGATTACCATACGGTTTGCCATATCTACGGACATTCAACCGTGGGAAAGCTCCGCTGGGATGACTACCGGGTGTTCGATGGCGATGAGACCTACCCGGCAGCAGAGGGCTATGAATGGCACCGGGTTACTGTGCGTATTGTTTTCTCGGATCGGGACGCAAAGAAGTACGGCGTGGTGGTCCAGTCTGCGCTGGATGACTACTATTGGTATTTAGCCCAGTCGGACAACGGCTATACCGACAGCTTTACCGTCAGCTACAACGGCGTGCTGTACGATCAGTGCCTGCGTGCCAATGGGCAGGGAAGTATGTCTGAGTGGACGGACGATGGGTTTACATATACGGCCACCTTTGCCTGGCGTGTGCCGGTGGGCTATGACGGCCATTTGATCCTTTTTTACAATGCTTCTGCAGACTTGCAGGAAGCCCTGACCGGTGGTGAGGAATCCCTGCTGGTATTCCGCTTTGCCCAATGACATAGAAAAACTCCGCACTTCAAAAGTGCGGAGTTTACATTTTTACAGGACGCCCAAGTGCTCCAGAAGGATCTTGGCACCCAGCAGCACCAGGATGATGCCCCCGGCCATTTGGGCCTTCTTCTCGAATTTTGCACCGAATACATTGCCGATCTTCACGCCCAAGCCGGACATCAGACCGGTAACGGCACCGATGAAGCCGATGGCGATCCAGATATTGACATTGCCGGCCATTGCCAGGGAAATACCCACAGCCAGCGCATCAATACTGGTGGCGATGGCCATGACAAACATGGTCTTAACAGAGAAGTCTGCGCCCTGACATTCGGCACATTCCTCTTCTTTGCTGAAAGCCTCCTTCAGCATATTCAAACCAATCAAAGCCAGCAGACCGAAGGCAACCCAATGGTCAAAGGCAGAAATGGCATCATAGAACAGTGCGCCCAGGAAGAAACCGATCAGGGGCATCAATGCCTGAAAGCCGCCGAACCAGACACCGCAGGTAGCCATTTCCTGCAGGCGGGCTTTTCTGACGGAAAGGCCTTTACAAATGGATACGGCAAAGGCATCCATGCTCACGCCGATGGCCAGAATAAACAATTCACCAATTCCCATATGGAAAAACTCCTTCGTAAAAAATCCAAGACCTTCCAATTATAGCATACTAGCAATATTTGTAAAGAAAAATGTTTATTTTCTGGTCTTTTGCTTGTAAATTTCTTCTGTGGCCAGTGCCAGTTTGGTGACTACCAAAGGGTTGGAAGGGTAGCAGTAGTAGGAATCGTCCTCGGTGGAAATGTCGAAGCAGTTTTCTTTCCGCAGACGGTGGAAATTATATTCTACGTGCAAGCTGTTGGTGGCCTTGGGAGGACGGGCGATGCGGTAATCCTGTCCCCGGTAATGGCCTTCCAGCATCCAGCCGTTTTCTGCATCGTGGCGAACCTTTGCCTTGCCCAGAGGGATGAATCGCCAACAGCGAGGCAAGCCGTAGATATCCACTTCGTCCTCGTATATGTATTCGCCCCGTTCAATCTGGGCCCGTACTTGCTGGCGCTGCCATTCGAACCAGCTGGGAATGTGGGAAAATTCTGTTTCGCCCTCCAGCGCCCGCAGCTGACCGTTTTCTTCCATGAACCAGTGCTTTCCGCAGTGATTGCAGAAGATCTCGGCGCCTTTGGTGTCCATTTGGAACTCGGTGCCGCAATGGGGACACTGATACAGCACCTTGTGTAGGCCTTCCGCCCGGAAAGGCTCGGTGATCTTGTGACCGCTTTCCAGCAGATACTGATACTCGTCGTACTTCATGGACTGGCGAATCACAGCATTGATTTCCTCAATACTCATCTCTTCCACTTGCTGAGCCGTCAGCACCTGACGGAATACGGTGTGCATAGGCACCTTCCGCTTGTGTTCGTAGTTCCAGGTGGGGGAGTAGAGGTGGTTACCGTGATGGGTTACCACTACCAGCGGAACCTTGTTCATCTTTACCAGGCGGCCCAGAGAATCGGGCAAAAAGCTGGTGGTACCAATGGGGGTATAGCGTGCTTCGGGATACAGGCACAGAATATCGCCGTTTTGGATCACCTTGCGGATGGACTTAACCAGATGAATATCATTGGTGAACTTGCGGGTGCAGATGGCGCCAATCCAACGCAGCAGGAAGGGCATCATCAAATAGCCATCAATGTTGACAACATTGTTGACTTTATTGGGGTAGGTGACCATGGTAGCCAGCTCAAAATCGATGAACTCCATGTGATTACTGAAAATGATATAGGGCGGCTGTAAGCCTTCCATGTTGATGGTTTCCAGCGTGTACTTCTTGCCACGGAGCATGGTTTTGGATAGAAACCAAATGAGCCATGTCCAGAATCGATGCTGCCGCAAGGGATACCGGCCAGTTTTGTAGCGCTTTTTGTTTTTGTAGTTTACTTCCATGATGCATAACCTCAAAAAATGAACATATCCATATCATTATATAAGAAATGCTCCAAAAATGCAAGAAAATGCGCATTTTAGTAGAAAAAAGTTTGGCCGACGCAAAAAATGCCACCCAAAGTCCTTTTTTGGTGGACCTGAGGAGATTCGTTTAGTCATAGTTCGCCGATGTCGAGCCATCGGCGGCAACGCTCATCCGCGTTGCATTAAAATGTTCGAATCCCCTCAGTGAAATACCATACCAATAAAAAATACCGCCCTATGGCGGCATTTTTTATTGGTGGACCTGAGGAGATTCGAACTCCCGACCCCTACAATGCGAATGTAATGCGCTCCCAGCTGCGCTACAGGCCCAGGTTTTCGGTAGGGGGGACGAAAACAATTATAGGCCGCACAAGCCTATTTGTCAAGGCTTTTTAGCGTTTGATGGCGTATTCCACAGGACTATCAGCCGGCAATTCCAGCAGTTCGGGGTGTGCCAGCAGCTCCTTGACCAGTGCCACAGTGCCGGAATAATAGTAGCCGTCGGCAATGCGCTCATCCAGCGTGATGCCCAGGGGCAGCACTTCGTGCACATCCTCGCTGCCGTCGCTCAGGTATTCTTTCTTGATGTATTTCTTGCCCACGATCACAAAGCAGGAATTGGTGCCCCAGTTGACCAGGTGGTGATAGCCGCCGGGCAGACCGATAGAACCCAGATTGCTCAGGAAAATAGCGGCATGGTTGGGGTCTGAACCGACCAGTCCCTCCGGCGCCCAGCCGTGCTTATCCAGCCACAGAACCATCTTGACAATGCCGGTGATCATCCATTGGGGCAGCTTGCAGATAATGTCCATGGCACCGGTGGAGGTATCCTTTTCCACATCGCTCTTGGTCAGATGGATCTGTGACATGATCTTTTCGTGGTAGCTTTCCAGGGTTTCCTTGGGGTCGTATGTAAAGAAGGCCAGGGCTTCTTCTGCGTGGTCGTTGAATTTCTTTTTCACCGTGAAACCAACAGTTACCTTCTTGCGCTGATACATTTTGCTGCCTACGATGAAGCGGTTCATCTTGGGACGCAGGATAAATGCCTTGCCGATGGCGGCACTGACCAGGTGGAAGAAGGTGTATTTATCTTCCGTGCGGCCTTCGTTCAGTTTTTCCAGATAAGCGTTCAGGGGTCGCAGGTCGATGTCCACGCTGATGTGGGCTTCGTTATCGGCGCGGTTGGGAAGCAGGGAGGGCATGATGCGGTTCATGGCGGGAATGTCTTTGAGCCATACGCCGTCTTTCCGGTCTCCCCATTTTTTCTTGGCCATAAATAAAAACTCCTCTTCTTTCGGATGGGGTCATTATACCAGAGGTTTTGTTGAATTGCAACGAAAAGAAGCTGAAAATTCTCTTTTCTTTTCAGTTTTTATGTGATATGATGTGAAAAGCTTTGAGAAAAGGAGATTGTTATGCCCACCATTGCTGAACTGTTGTCCCAGGAACTGGGGCAGAAATTACAATATATTGAAAATGTGATCGCTCTCATTGACGAGGGCAACACCATTCCCTTCATCGCCCGTTACCGCAAGGAGATGCATGGCGCCATGGATGACACCGTACTGCGTACTTTGGAAACCAGACTGCAGTACCTGCGCAACCTGCAAGCACGCCGGGACGAGGTAAAGAACGCCATCGAGAATCAGGGCAAGCTGACAGAGGAACTGGCAGCTGCCATCGATGCCGCGGCAACCCTGGCGGAGGTGGAGGACCTGTACCGCCCCTACAAGCAGAAGCGCCGCACCCGCGGCACTGTGGCCCGTGAGAAGGGTCTGGAGCCCCTGGCGGCCGCTATCTTTGCCCAGGACGGCAGTGACCCGGCTGTGCTGGCAGAGGGCTATGTAGACCCGGAGAAGGGTGTGAACACGGTTGAAGAAGCGCTGCAGGGCGCCAGCGACATCATTGCCGAGGATCTTTCCGATGATGCCGCTATTCGCAAGAGCTTGCGTGAGCTGATCGCCCGTCGGGGCAGCCTTCAGTGCAAGGCCGCTGACCCGGAAACCGACAGCGTGTACAAGCTGTACTACGATTTTAATCAGCCCATTTCCCGGCTGATGGATCATCAGATCCTGGCCATCAACCGCGGCGAAAAGGAAGAGATCCTCAAGGCAGCCGTAACCCTTCCCGGCAACGAAGGCCCGGCGCTGGTTTGCCGTGCGGCACTGAAGCCTACCATGTTTGTTTCCCAGTTCGTCAAGGCTGCCGCTGAGGATGCCTATGAGCGACTGATCTTCCCCAGTGTTCAGCGGGAAGTCCGCAGCGATCTTTCTGACCGTGCTTATTCCGGCGCCATCCACAATTTCGCCCTGAACCTGAAGCCTCTGCTGATGCAGCCCCCTGTGAAGGGCTTTGTCACCATGGGTCTGGATCCCGGCTACCGCAACGGCTGTAAGGTGGCGGTGGTGGATGCCACAGGCAAGGTGCTGGCCACTTCTGTGGTGTACCCCACCTTCAGCGAGAAAAAGAAGCAGGAAGCCATTGCCGTTTTGTCCGGTTTGATGCGCCGCCATGCTGTGCGCCACATTGCCATTGGCAACGGCACAGCCAGCCGGGAAACGGAAGCTATGACGGTGGAGCTGCTGCGTTCCTTCCCGGAGGCCAGCTATATGATCGTCAACGAGGCCGGTGCGTCCGTGTATTCGGCTTCTCCTTTGGCTGCGGAGGAATTTCCGGAATTTGATGTGAATCTGCGCTCTGCGGTGTCCATTGCCCGTCGTCTGCAGGACCCCCTGGCGGAGCTGGTAAAGATCGATCCCAAGGCCATTGGCGTGGGTCAGTACCAGCACGATTGCCCCCAGAAGGAGCTGGATGCTGCACTGGGCGGTGTGGTGGAGGACTGTGTGAACGCTGTTGGTGTGGACGTCAACACCGCATCCCGCAGTCTGCTGCAGCAGGTATCCGGCCTGACTGCCACCACTGCCAAGAATATCGTGGCCTACCGAGAGGAGAACGGCGCCTTTACTTCCCGTGCCCAGATCAAAAAAGTGCCCAAGCTTGGCCCGAAGGCCTTCCAGCAGTGTGCCGGCTTCCTGCGAATTCCCGAAAGCAAGGAAATCTTGGATAATACCGGTGTGCACCCGGAATCCTATGAGGCTGCCAAGGCACTGCTGGCCCTGTTTGGACTGAAAAAGGGCGACGACATGAGTGGCCTGTCTGAGAAGCTGGCGGCTTACGGCACTGCCAAAGCCGCCGCAGAGTGTGCCGTGGGCGAGCCTACCCTTATCGATATTGCCAAGGAGCTTTCGAAGCCCGGCCGTGACCCCCGTGACGAGCTGCCTGCGCCCATTCTGCGCAAGGATGTGCTGGAAATGAAGGATCTTCTGCCCGGCATGGAGCTGACCGGCACGGTGCGTAATGTGATCGACTTTGGTGTCTTTGTGGATATTGGCGTCCACCAGGACGGCCTTGTGCACATTAGTGAGGTCTGCAACCGCCGCCTGAAGCACCCCAGTGAGGTGCTGAAAGTGGGCGATGTGGTCAAGGTGGTTGTGCTGAATGTGGACGAAAAGCGCCACCGCATCAGCCTGTCCATGAAGCAGGTAAAGAAATAAGGAAAATTGTTGTTTATAATATTTTGTAGGGAACGCTGAGCACTGCGTTCCCTACAGAGCTTCGCTAAACAAAAATTTGATAATCTGTAAAAAGCAAACCCATGGAGTTTTCGCTCCATGGGTTTTGTTACGTTACCGCCAGTTTTGGGCGTTTTGGGTATTGAAAAGGTCAGCATAGATACCGCCTTGCAGGAGCAGCTCGTCGTGGGTGCCGCATTCGGTGATGTGGCCGTCGGCAATGGAGATGATGCGGTGAGCGGCCCGAATGGTGGAAAGCCGGTGGGCGATGATCAGGGTGGTGCGGCCCACAGACAGGTTGTCGAAGGCCCGCTGGATCTTGGCTTCCGTCACGGAATCCAGAGCGGAGGTGGCTTCGTCCAGAATCAGAATGGGCGGATTCTTCAGGAAGATCCGGGCGATGGCCACACGCTGCTTTTGGCCGCCGGAGAGCAGGGTGCCCCGCTCGCCCACATAGGTGTTGAAGCCGTCGGGCATAGCCAGAATGTCGTCGTAAATTTCAGCCTTTTTTGCCGCCTCGATCACTTCTTCCATGGTTGCATCGGGCTTGCCGTAGCGGATATTCTCGAAAATGGTGTCGGCAAACAGGAACACATCCTGCTGTACGATGCCGATATTCTGGTGCAGGCTGTGCTGAGTCACATCCCGGATGTCCAGCCCATCAATGCGGATGGAACCGGCATCCACATCATAGAACCGGGGGATCAACTGGCAAAGGGTGGTCTTGCCACCGCCGGAGGGGCCTACGATGGCGATGGTTTCGCCGGGCATTACCTCCAGACTCACATTCTGCAGCACATCCAGATCCCGGTCATAGGCAAAGGTCACGCCCTCCACGGTGATACCGCCCTTGACATTTTCCAGAACCTTGGCATCTTCCTTGTCCTGGACAGAGGGCTCGGCACGCATGATGCCAACAAAGCGGTTCAGGCCGGCAAAGCCGTTGGCAAACATTTCAGAGAAACCGGTCAGCTTCCGCATAGGGCCGGTGAAGGAAGAAATGTACAGGGTGAAGGTCAGCAGGTCGCGGTAGTCCATTTTGCCCTGCATCACGAAATAGCCGCCCAGACCGATGATGATCACGTTCAGGCTGCAGAGGAAAAATTCCGTGGAGCTGTGGAACATACCCATGGCCTTGTGGAAATTCCGCTTGGAGGTTTTGTATTGCTCGTTGGCGGCGCAGAACCGGGCGTTTTCCACATCCTCGTTGGCGAAGGCCTTGGCGGTGCGGAAGCCGGAAAGACTGGATTCGATTTCCTGATTGATGTGACCGGTCTTTTCCTTGGATGCCCTGGATGCGGCGCTCATGCGCCGGCGCATGGTCATAACCACCGTCAGACAGATTGGGATCATCAGTGCCACCACCAGAGCCAGCTCCCAGCGGATGGAGGCCATAAAGATCAGTGCGCCAATGATGGTCATGGTGGAGGTCAGCAGATCCTCCGGGCCGTGGTGAGCCAACTCCGTCAGCTCAAACAGGTCGGTGGTCAGCCGGCTCATCAGCTGACCGGTGCGGTTGCGGTCGTAAAAATCGCAGCTCATTTCCTGCATCTTGCCGAACAGGTCCTTGCGGATGTCCGCTTCTACCCGGATGCCGAAGGTGTGGCCCAGATATGCCACCGTAAAATTCAGCAGGGAACGCAGGGCGTAGCAGCCAACAACCGCGATCATCACCGTAAAGAACACCCGGTACATTTCGTTGGGAAGCCAGGTGTACAGGGCATTTCTGGTGATCAGCGGGAACGCCAGATCCACGGCGGCAATGCCGCAGGCGCACAGCACGTCGATGGCAAACAGCTTTTTATGGTTTCCAAAATAGGATAAGAAGATCGCCAGCGGCGATTTTTTACGATAATCGATGGTTTTCATATTATATCCTCCGTTTCCATCATACATTATACACATTTGGCATAGCGAGCGCAAGAATAAACTGGCATTATTTTAAATTCACAAACTGGATATTTATTTATTGCCAGTTTGTGCTAATATTAAAGAAAAACAAGCAGGGAGGTCATAGACATGACAAAGACTTCAATTTCTACCCGCAAGTTGGTGGTGGCCGCCATGCTGGCTGCACTGACCGCCGTTGGCTCCGCTCTGCGTTTTACCTTCCCCATCGACTTCGGCGGAACTTCCTCGTTCCACCTGGGCAATATCCTGTGCGCTCTCTGCGGCATTCTGCTGGGCCCCTGGATGGGTGGTCTCGCCGCCGGTCTCGGCTCTGCCATTTATGACATGTTCAATCCCCTCTATATCTCCGAGTGCTGGCTGACCTTCCTGATGAAGGGTGCTTACGGCCTGGCGGCCGGCTTTGCCATCCGCTGCGGCAGAAAGGACTGGGGCTATGTTAGGGCGCTGGTTGCTTCCATCGTCGGCGCTGTTACCTATGCGGTGCTGTACCTGGCCAAGAGCTTCTTCTACAGCGGTATGCTGCTGCACGGTCTGACGGCTGATGCTGCATGGGTGACAGTCATCAGCAAGCTGCCCGCTACCATTTTCAACGCAGCCATCGCCATCATCGCAGCACCCGTCCTGGCAATCACCATTCGTACCGCATTGAAGCGCAGCCATTTGCGTTTGGAGTAAGGCTATGAAGTACAACCGCATTTTGACCATTCAGGACATTTCCTGTCTGGGACAGTGTTCCATTACCGTGGCACTGCCGATTCTCTCGGCCTGCGGACAGGAAACTGTTATCCTGCCATCAGCCGTGCTGTCCACCCATACCGGTGGCTTTACGAAGCCCCACATCCGGGATCTGACGGAAGATTTACCCGGTATCCAGGCCCACTGGTTGCGAGAAGGCCTCCGTTTTGACGCCATTTACACCGGTTATCTGGGCTCCGTCCGTCAGATCGGCATGGTGGCCGATTTGATGGATACCCTGCTGGTGCCCGGCGGCAAGATCATCGTTGATCCTGCCATGGCTGACAACGGCAAGCTCTATAGTGGCTTTGACGCTGCCTATGTGGAGGGAATGAAAGCGCTGTGTGCTAAGGCAGATGTGTTGCTGCCCAATTTGACGGAAGCCTGCCTGCTGACGGATACCCCTTATGAAGAGCGCTATGACGAAGGCTTCCTCACCCCTGTCCTGCACAAGCTGCAGCAGTTAGGTGCCAAGTGCGTAGTACTGACGGGCTACAGCGCTGCACCGGGACAGACCGGCGTGCTGATTCAGGAAGGAGATACCCGCCACATCTATTCCCACCCGAAGGTGGGTCGTGGCTATCACGGCACCGGCGACGCCTTTGCCTCTGCCTTTGTGGGAGGCTGGCTGGGCGGAAAAGGCATGGAAGAAGCCGCTGCCATTGCTGCTGATTTCATCTGCAAGTGCATCGAAAATACTGTCGGTGATGAAAACCATGGCTACGGCACCAAGTTCGAGACGGCCTTGCCCTATTTGATCCGACGTCTGTACAGCTAAATTTCAGCGACCCTTGTGTCACAGTGCACCAGGGTCGCTTTTTTGTGTCATCGGGTTTGGGCAGCGCATATAATGGAGTACACATCCAATCAAGGAGGCTAGTCCAATGAACTATTCCAACGCATTTGATGATAACAGCTGCAAGCGACATCGCCCTCCGGAGCCATGTTGCTGCTGCGCCATGAATCCCTGCATCAACTGCCCCCCCGGCCCTCAGGGCCCAATGGGACCCCAGGGCATCGCCGGTCCTCAGGGCCCGATGGGTCCCCAGGGTCCCATCGGTGAAACCGGTGCCACAGGTCCCCAGGGTCCTGCCGGTGTGCCCGGACCACAGGGTCCTCAGGGTGTGGCAGGTCCTGCAGGCGTCACAGGTCCTGCCGGTCCCCAAGGTCCCGTAGGCGAAACCGGCGCAACGGGCCCACAAGGGCCCATTGGACCCGCCGGTCCGCAAGGGCCGATCGGGCTTACCGGGCCGGTAGGGCCGCAGGGGCCTGCCGGTACGGTGCTGGCCTATGGAGAGTTCTATGCCCTGATGGCGCCGGATAACGCTGAGCCTGTGGCGGTAGGGGAGGACGTGGAGTTCCCACGCAATGGCCCGAACAGCGGCACCGGCATCAGCCGCATCAGTGTGGATTCCTTTGGCCTGGCGGCGGTGGGCACGTATTGGGTGCAGTTCCAGGTGACAGCGGCGGAGGCTGGGCAGCTGATCTTGACCCTTAACGGTGAAGATCTGGCCTATACCGTGGCGGGTCGGGACGCCACCAATTCCCAGATCGTAGGTATGGCGTTGGTGACGACTACGGAGGCCAACTCTGTGCTGACGGTGCGTAACCCCGAGGGCACAGCGCCTGCCTTGACCCTGACACCCAGCGCAGGCGGCACCCGGCCGGTTTCTGCCCAGCTGATGATCCTGCAGCTGGCATAAACCATCAGCCCCGCTTCGGTGGGGCTGTACTTATCCTCAAAAACTAAGAGATCTCTCGCAAACTGCGATATGGACAGTTGCCAATTTCTTTGCTATCATAATGCAAGAAGCTTCTGATTTGCCGAAAGGAGCAAAGAGATGGATTTTTCCAAGAACTTAAGACGGCTGCGGCTGTCCAAAAAACTGACCCAGGAGCAGGCGGCATCTATGTTGGGTGTCAGCGCACAATCGGTTTCCCGTTGGGAGTGCGGTACCACACTGCCGGATGTGACTATGCTGCCCGCCATTGCGCGGCTATACTGCGTCACCATCGACGATCTGTATAAAGAAAACGCAACGCCCTATGCCAACTATGCGGAGCGTCTGGGCAGCGTGTTTGAGGCAACCAAACAGCCTGAGGATTTTCTGCAAGCCGACATCGAATATCGCAAGCTGCTGGAAAGTGGCAAGTATACCGTGAATGATCTGCGCAGTTACGGCGTTTTGCACCAATATATGATGCAGATCAGCCGGGATAAGGCTCTGGAATTGTTTGACCGTGGGCTGAAATCGGGACCGGCCGAGGATGCGGAGCTTTATTGGCGCGTCCGCAGACAGAAGATTTATTTGCTCAGCGAAATTGGACGAAATGCGGAAACGATTCAAGAATTCCTGCCCCTGGTGGAGGCCGGCAGCAACGAGATCCAGGAGTGGATCTGCCTGATCCAGGCCTACGCCTTCGCGGAGGAAAACGAAACCGCCCTCTATTGGGCAAATCAAGCAGAAAAGAAGTTTCCGGAAAATACCTCGCTGCATATCTACATGGGTGACCTGTACCGTTCCATGAAGCAGTATGACCGGGCATTCGTCCATTGGCGGCGGGCCAGGGAACTGGAGCCTGAATGGCTGGACTCCACCTATTCCATGGCCTTCTGCTATGAGGAACTGGGGGACTATGCCAATGCCCACCGGGTTTGGACTTCCATTGCCGATGATCTGACCGCCCGTGGCTTTGAAGCGGAGGTCAATTGGCCCAGGGATATGGCTAAAAAGTGCCTGGAAAAAATGGATAAATAACGTGAAAAGACCTGCCCGAAGGCAGGTCTTTCGTTATGGGATCAGCGGGCGGAAACGTACTTGTGCAGTGTCTTGCGGACAGCGCCGGGGCCGGCGTACAGCTCGGCGACCATACCCTCGATCTGCTCACCCAGGCCTGCTTCGTACAGGTCCAGGCCAAACACATCCTTGCGGGTGTACAGATTCTTCAGACAACTGAAGTCCTGGGGGCCTTCCTTCACTTCCAGACCGGCCACGATCTGCTGCAGCTCAGCAAGCAGGGGATCGGGGGAGGGCTCGAAAGCTTCGCCTGCATCGTTGATGCCCTTCAGGTAACGGGCATAACCTGCCAGCACCAGGGGGATCAGCACCAGGTTGGACTTATCCAAACCACGCGCTTCGTACTTCTTCAGAGTCTCGCCAAAGCGGATGGCCAGCTTCTGGGAGGTATCCATGGCGATGCGCTGGGGTGCGTCGGGCATGAAGGGGTTGGGCAGGCGGCGGTTCAGAACCGCGCCGATGAACTCATAGGGATTCAGCACGCCGGGGTCAGTGACCACGGGCATGGCTTCGATATAGCCGATCTTCTGAATAAAGGAACGAATATCCTCGTCCTTCATTTCCGCGGAGATCAGATCATAGCCCAGCATACAGCCATAGATACTCATGGCGGTGTGCAGGGGATTGAGGCAAGTGGTGACCTTCATGGTTTCCACTTTGTCCACAGTCTGGCGGGTGGTGTACAGCACGCCGCCCAGATCCAGGGGAGGACGGCCGTTTGTATAGTTATCTTCGATAACCAGGTACTGGGTCTCCTCGGCGTTGACAAAGGGAGCGGTGAAGCTGTGGCGCTGAGTTTCGATGGTGTAGTTGTCCTCGAAGCCGTCGGCTGCCAGCATATCCTGCACCAGAGAGTGGGGACGGGGTGTGATTTTGTCGATCATGGCCCAGGGGAAGGTAACCTTGGTCTCGTCCTGCACATAGCTGAGGAACTCGGTGCTCACCAGACCGTCGGCGACCCACTTATTCACATAAGCCAGCACACCGGCCTTGACCTTATCGCCATTGTGGGAGCAGTTATCCATACTCTGAATGGTCAGGGGCAGAGCACCAGCCAGGAAACGCTCGTACAGCAGAACAGCAACCTTACCCATAGCCAGAACAGGCTTCATGCCCCGTTCCAGGTCATGGGGCGCCACGCCGTAGCCCTTTTCGGTGATGGTAAAGGAGATCATCTGCAGACTGGGGTTGCGGAAAATGGACACCAAACGGGCCCAGTCAGCCTCAAAGCCGTAGTCAGCCTTCAAGCTCTCGGTGACGGAGCCGATGACCTTCTTTTCAATGTTGCCGGTGGACTTTAGGGAGACCAACAGGGACAGATTTTCGTAGGGCGTATAGGCCTTGTCGATGATCTCGTAGTCGAAGGTTTCAGCAACGACCACACCCCGGTCATACTGACCGGCGTTGAGCACGTCGTTCAGAACAGCAGCGGTGAAGGCGCGGAAAATGTTGCCGGCACCGAAATGCACCCAAGTGGGAGCCTCATAGGTCTTTTCCTTCACGGCCTTCAGATCGTACTTGGGCAGCTCGTAGCCTTTGTCGATCCATTCCTGGGGGTGAAAGCCCTGGGCTAAAATGTCAGTAAGCTTCATAGTTTTCTCCTTTAGTTCTTGCCTGCCAAGCGATCCAGCATATCCCACACGCCCAGCATATACATGATGCCAAGCGCCCGGTCGTACAGACCGTAGCCGGGGCGGACGGTGCCGGGGCCCTCACCCCACAGGTGGCGGCCATGGTCGGGACGGATATAGCCCTCAAAGCCGCAGTCGTGGTATGCCTTCAGAATCTCCAGAATACCGGTGTCACCGTCGCAGTCCCGGTGGGAGGCCTCGGAGAAGTCACCATTTTCGAAGTGCTTGACATTACGGATATGGGCAAAAGCGATGCGGTCACAATGCTTGCGAACCACTTCAGCCACATTGTTGTTGGGATCAGCACCCAAAGAGCCGGAGCAGAGGGTCAGACAGTTGCAGGGATGATCCACCATTTTCAGGAAACGCTCGATATTTTCGGCGTTGATCAGGAGTCTGGGCAGACCGAAGATGTCCCACGGGGGATCGTCCATGTGGATAGCCATCTTGATGCCGCACTCGGCGCAGGTGGGCATCAGAGCTTCCAGGAAATACTTCAGGTTGGCCCACAGCTTCTCATGGTCCACATCGGCATAGGCTTTGAACAGCTGATCCAGCTTGGCCATACGCTCCGGCTCCCAGCCGGGGAAGCTCATATTGTACTTCTCGGTGAAATCCAGAATGTACTTGGCCATGGCGTTGTAATCGTCCTGGATCATGCCCTTTTCATAGAACAGGGCAGTGGAGCCGTCGCCAACTTCGTGGAACAGGTTGGATCGGGTCCAGTCGAAAATGGGCATAAAGTTGTAGCAAATGACCTTCACACCGAATTTGCTCAGGTTGCGGATACACTGCTTGTAATTTTCGATCAGCGCGTCCCGGGTGGGCAGGCCGATCTTGATGTCGTCATGGACATTGACAGATTCCACCACATCGCCGTTGAAGCCGTAGGCGTGGAGCTGATCCATCACTTCCTTGATTTCGTGTTCTTCCCAAATTTCGCCGGGCATCTTGTGATGCAGGGCCCAAACAATGCTGGTCACACCGGGAATCTGCTTGATGTGGCCCAGGGTGATCTGGTCATTGCCTTCACCGTACCAACGGAAACCCATCTGCATAGGCATAGTGCGTTCCTCCTTATATTACCTGATGATGCGTACACGCACAGGTAGCTTTTACGCAATTCATTATAGCAAAACTGTGCCACTATTACAATTGGGAAAATGAAAAAATGGGCGAAAAATAAATCCAGTTTTAGCGAACAAATCCATTTGCGTTGAATACTTGTATTTTACATTATGTTGCGTTATAATGGGATCACTATACAAAAAGGAGTGTTCCCTTTGCAAACCAAGTGCAGCCTGACCGAAGGCTCCATCTGGAAAGGCATATTGCTGTTTGCGCTGCCGGTGTTTCTGGGTCAGGTTTTTCAGCAATTCTATAATGCCTTTGATTCCTGGTGCGTCGGTCATTTTATCGATGACAATGCTCTGGCGGCAGTCAGTTCGTCGGGAAGCCTGATTTTTTTGATGGTCAGCTTTTTCAACGGCCTGGCCATGGGCGCCGGCGTTGTGATCGCCCGGCATTATGGCGCGAAAGCCTATGATGCGGTGAACAAGACGATCCATACCGCGGTTGCCTTCGGCCTGTGCACAGGCACTGCGCTGACTGCGGTGGGTGTGATGCTGACACCCTATATCCTGCAGTGGATGGGTACGCCGGTTGAAATCCTGCCGGAGTCTATATCCTATTTCCGCTATTATTTCTGCGGTGCCATCTTTACGGTGATGTACAATATTTTTGTGGGCATCCACCATGCCATCGGTGACAGCCGCCATCCGCTGTACTATCTGATGATCTCCACAGCCACCAATATTGTGCTGGATCTGCTGTTTGTGGCGGTGCTGGGCTTTGGCGTGGGCTCTGCGGCGGTGGCTACCACCATTTCCCAGGGCATCAGTGCGGCGCTGTGCTGCATCCACCTGATGCGGCTGGATGCGCCCTATCGCCTGCGGCTGAAATTTGTTCGGTTTGACAAAAAGAGCCTTGTGGACATTGTCCGGTTCGGTCTGCCCTCTGCGGTGCAGAATTCTGTGATCGCGCTGGCCAATGTGTTTGTGCAGAGCAATATCAACAGTTTCGGCTCTGCAGCCGTGGCGGGCTGCGGCTCCTATTCCAAGCTGGAGGGCTTCGCTTTCCTGCCGGTGACCTGCTTCAGCCAGGCCCTGTCCACCTTCACAGGTCAAAACCTGGGCGCGAAAAAGCACGATCGGGTGAAACGGGGCGTGGGCTTTGGTATTATTTGCTCCATGTTGATGGCAGAAGTGGTGGGTGTTGTGTCCTATTTGTTTGCGCCGGAGCTGATCGGCTTCTTTGCCGAGTCGCAGGATTCCATTACAATGGGATCCGCGCATATGCGCACCATCTGCCTGTTCTACTGTTTGCTTGCTTTCTCCCATTGCATCGCGGGCATCATGCGCGGTGCGGGCAAGGCTACTGTACCCATGTTCACCATGCTGATGTGCTGGTGCGTGATCCGGGTCAGCTATATTACCATTGCGGTGCGGCTCAGTCCTGTGCTGACCACCGTTTCCTGGGCCTATCCCATTAGCTGGACACTTAGCTCCATCATCTTCCTGATCTACTTCCTGAAGGCGGATTGGATCCATAATTTTGACCGTATTGAAGCGAAAAAACAGGTGTAAGAGAGGAAATGGCAATGAAACTGAAACTGATCGTAAAAATCGTGGAAAAACTATTGGGCATGAACAGCAGTGATGATGCGCCCCGGGCGGATATGTATCTGCCGGAGCGTCTGCTTGCCATAGCACTGGTGGCGCTGCTTGGCGGTGTGGGCTGCGGTGTCTATGCTGCGTTTTCCTTTGCTGTGTGGGCTGTTGTTTGCGCGCCGCTGGGAATTGTATTGGGTGTTATGGCGCTGCTTTGTTGGAAGAACCAGTCCATCCGGGTGATCTCCGATGAGCAGTTTACATACACCACCATGTTCGGCAATACCACCACCTACTGCTTTGCCGACATTCGGGGCCTGCGGAAAAACCAGGACTCTATGACCCTGTTTGTGGCAGGCCAAAAGGTGCATATCGAGTCTATGGCGGTGTTGAGCCCCCGTTTGATCAATCTGATCAATACATCCCTGCAAAAACAAAGATGAAAACATTAAAAGCATTAAAAGCGGCAACGATATGGAATTGCATCTTCTGCTTTTCCTGTGTTCTGTCAACAGTTTGTTTGGCAATTGCTGAACCTTATGATAGCGTATTATTTCGTGTCGGTATGATTTCCGTGTATGGTTGGATGGTGAATCCCTTTCCGATCATTTCTTGTTTTCGCTGTCTGGTAGCATACCTTTCAGAACGAAAAATTCCAGCATATAATCAAATGATTGGAAGAAAGTGGGTTTGGATAATCATTTGGCCTGTAATAACAACTGTGCTTTGGATCATTAGCGGCGGATTATTTGTGAAATTTACAGGCGGTGTATGATAAAAAGGCTTGACCAAATCGGTCAAGCCTTTTTTGATGCTGCCGTGGAAAAGGATTGACATTTTTCTTGCGACAAAGTAGCATAAATATAGTTCTATCAAGTAAGGAGCCGTGGAAAATGCGGAATATTCAAGGTATTGAACTCAATGATGTCAGCAGGGAAGAGCGTCTGCCTGACTTTTCTCAGGACTTTCCCTATATCGCTACCCGTGCCGAACTGGATAAATACATAGAACCTACGGTGCCGTGGCACTGGCATCCAACAGTGGAAATATTCTATATGGAGAGCGGTACGCTGGAATATACAACACCCAATGGGAAATGGGTGTTTCCGGCAGGTTCCGGTGGCTTTGTCAATTCCAATGTGTTGCATACTTCTCAGGCAAGCGCCTCCGGTGCCAACACGGTTCAGCTTCTGCACCTGTTCGATCCGGTATTTCTCGCCGGGGAGCACGGCAGCCGCATGGAAACGAAATATATCCAACCGCTTACAGCCGCCTCCGCTATTGAGATGATACCCTTGTATCCGGAGGTAGCGGAACACACAGCGATTTTGCATGAAATCCGCCGGGCCTTTGAGGTTTCCGATGAAGCTTGGGGGTTCGAGTTTGAATTGCGCAGCCGACTGACGGATATTTGGCTGAAATTGTTTGCGCTGTCCGGTTCTGCCATAAACAACAGGAGCAAATCCGACGGTACGGATGATAAGGTCAAGTCCATGATGGCATACATCCATGAGCATTATTCCGAACCCATATCGGTGGAGCAGTTGTCCGTTGCTGCCCATGTCAGCAAACGGGTCTGCTTCCGGCTGTTTCGGGAGCATCTGCATATGACACCCGTGGAATACATGAGAAGCTACCGGCTACGAATGGCAAGCAGGATGCTGGTCGAGGGAAAGGAGTCCGTTACCCAGATCGCCTATACCTGCGGTCTTGGCTCCAGCAGTTATTTCGGGCATATATTCCGGGAGCAATTCGGGTGTTCGCCTGCTGAATATCGCAAAAAATGGCGCAATCGTGATAATAAGTGACATCAATCCTATATCTTTTGTGCCGATTATGCACTATACTGTTAGTAAGGAAACAGGAAAGGCCCACTTTCCGTTCCTCTTGATTATTAGTGGGGCGGTGAAAGCCGGCCCCACTTTTCTCATACGGGAGGGAAAGTATCATGCTGCTGACACGTCACATCGCGCGCAGTGCATTGGAGCAGGCATATCAGAGTAATCCCGGTCCGTGGTTTGACCATTCATGTTATGTAGCGCAGGCCTGTGAAAACATCGCAAAGCGTTGCCCACATCTGGACTGCACCGATGCCTATATCTATGGAATCCTCCACGACATCGGCAGATACGCAGGAATCACATCGGAAAGACATCTGCTGGACGGATATCGCTACTGCAAGGCAAGAGGCTGGGATAAAGCGGCGCAAATCTGCATATCCCACGCCTTTATGATTCAGGACATTTCTTCCTCCATCGGTGTTTTCGATATGCCAGACGCGGACAAGGCATTTATGGCGCAATTCCTTAAAAATGCGGTCTACGATGACTATGATCGGCTGGTGCAGCTTTGCGATGCGCTGGCAATGCCTACGGGCTTTTGCTTGCTGGAGAAGCGGTTCGTGGATGTGGCGATCCGCTATGGCATTAGACCTGTCCTTGCTGAGCGCTGGAAGGCTGTGCTGGATATTAAGGCATATTTTGAAGGTATAATTGGCTGCTCTGTCTATGATCTTTTGCCCGGTGTGATTGAGAACAGCTTTCGTTAAGGGGTAATACTATGAGCAATATCAAAATCATTTTCTTTGATATCGACGGTACGCTGATTGATATGCAAACAAAGCAAATATCGGAAAAAACAGTTGAAGCCTTGGTGCGTCTGAAAGAAAACGGATTCATTTTGTGTATTGCCACCGGACGATCGCCGGTTAGCATACCGCATTTTGTGGGTGTAGAATTTGATGCGTTTCTTACCTTTAACGGTTCGTGCTGCTTTGACCGGTGTCAAACCATTTTCAGCAATCCAATCCCCACTGCGGAAGTGAAAACCATCATCCAAAATGCGTCGGCCATTGGCAGACCCGTATCCCTTGCTACAAGGGAGCGGCTGGCGGCTAATGGAAAAGATGATGATCTGGCACAGTATTACTCTTTTGTCCGCCTGGAACTGGAAGTGGCTGCAGATTTTAAGAAAGTTGCCGAAAAAGAGATATACCAGGTTATGCTGGGGTGCACCGAAGCAGAATACCCGGCGGTCATGAAGGATGTGCATCATGCGAAGATCACTGCCTGGTGGGATAGAGCGGTGGATATTATTCCTGCCAACGGCGGCAAGGGCGTGGCGGTAGAGAAAATCCTGGAATTTTATCATCTCGACAAGTCTCAAGCCCTGGCTTTTGGCGATGGGAATAATGATATTGAAATGCTTCAGGCGGTGGGAACAGGTGTTGCCATGGGAAATGCATCTGAGAGATTGAAAGCGGTTGCCGATGAAGTTTGCGGTCATGTGGCCGCGGATGGAATCTATCATTACTGTGTAAATCGTGGTTTCATTTAACGAAAAGCAGATCCCCGGGAGTAATCCCGGGGATTTCGTTGCGCTATAGGCTAATTTCATAAACACACCGCTGCGGAACCATGCCATAGGATTTATAGGCATTTTCAGCAATTTCGTTATGACTCCACACCGTCAAATCCAGCCGTTTTGCGCCAACCTTTTTTGCCCGTCGCTGAACTTCCCGGAAAAGCGCCCTTCCGACGCCCTTTCTCCTGTGTTTTTCGTCCACAACCAGCAGGTCAATGTAGGCTGATTTCATGTATACCATCCCGCTGCGTCCCAGCATGGATACAAAACAACAGCCAATAATTTCCCGTCGTTCCTGTGCCAGAATGCTGATAACATTCTTGTTTCCTACCAGACTATCAAAGGAATCCTTTGTCATATATTGCGTGATGGGCGCAAACATATCCGGTCTGCCAACTATATCCACCTGATGAATCTGTAGAAGCAGCCTGTCGATTGCCTCATAATCGGATTTCCGAATGTTTCGAATCATCATATCATGCACCACCTTGTTGTTATTATAGTGCATGAATAGGGTGAAATGATATTGAAAATGTGCCTTGTTATCTCACGATTGCGCCATTGCTGAATATATTACGGAACAGTCGTCAGCCAATAAACCAGCCCATACACTACGCCTGCGGCAAGTCCGTAGACGATGACCGGGCCGGCGATGGTAAACATCTTGGCAGCCACACCCAAAATGAAGCCTTCTGTCTTAAATTCCACAGCCGGGGCAGCCACCGCATTGGCAAAACCGGTGATGGGTACAAGCGTACCTGCGCCGGCGTGCTTGGCGATGTCGTCATAAAGGCTCAGACCCGTCAGCAGGGCGGAAAGGGCCACCAGACTCATGCTGGCGGCGGTGGACGCGTCCTGCTTGGACAGCCCCAGGGCTGTGTAGCCGTTGATGGCAAGCTGGCCCAGCACGCAGATCAGTCCGCCGATCCAAAATGCGTGAAAACAGTCCTTCCAAATGGGCGATTTCGGCGCCAGTGAGTCTGAAAGTTTCTCGTATTCCTTGTCCGTCATGGTTCATCCCTCCAATGGCAGTATGCCCCAATTTCGGGAAAATACAAATTGGGATTTATCGTACACCTTTCGGTGTGCAGTAGGGAACGCTGTCCTCAGCGTTCCGAAACGATTTAGGGGGTTCGATGCCCACTAAATCGTTAACTTGCATCAAAAAATGCCGCTTCGCGGACGGAACGCTGAGGACAGCGTTCCCTACGGGCGTGTTTGAAACGTAGCGATAAACGAAAATTAAAATTCTCAAAGCGCAAAAAACCGGCATTCGTGTGAATGCCGGTTTGCGTATATTCCTGCTTAGCAGCCGTCGGAGAGCATGATCTTGAGGATGGTGCGGTCGGTTTCCCGCATACCTTCCCGGGCCAGGATGCCCACATTGCTGACGGTCTTGTCCGCACCCTTGGTGACGATGCCGTCGCCACCGTAGAACTGCTGATTTTCCAGATACATATTGTAGCCAAGAATACCTGCATCCACAGCGGCAGCGATCTTGGCGGCACAGGAGGGCTTAGCACCGTCGCAAATGGTGCCGGAGAGAATGGCGATGGCATTGACAACCGTGTGTGCCACGGCTTCGTGATTGCCACCGTGCAGATAGGCGATGCCTGCGCCAGCACCGCAACCGGCACTGATGGCGCCGCAGTAGGCGGACAGACGGCCGATGCCGGTCTTCTGGTGAACGGTGACCAGGTCGCTGACAGCCACAGCCCGGAACAGCTCAGCCTCAGATGCGCCGAAAGCCTCTGCGTAAACGGCTACGGGCACGCTGGCGGTGATACCCTGGTTGCCGGAGCCGGAGAGGATGATGACGGGCATCTCACAGCCGCTCATGCGGGCATCAGAACCGGCGGCAGCCCATGCAGCGGCCTTGCGGTTGTTGGCTGTGCCCTGCTGGTTGAGGATAACAGAGCCGATATTGGCGCCCCAGTTATTCTCCAGACCTTCTTTGGCGATGGCCATGTTGTACTGAATCTGACGGCCGATGGAATCGCGCACATCCTCAGGATCCAGCACATCGGCAAATTCCACGATCCGTTCGATGCTCAGGCAGGTCTTGTCGGTCAGGTTGTCCTCGGAGGATTCCTCGGTGGGCAGCTCCAGCTCAACGGCATCGTTGCGGCTGATGTGCACGATATTTGTGTGATGGTTGACGATGCGCACACGGGCCTTGTCTTCGCCTGCGTACAATGTCAGATCAATATCGAATACCAACTCAGCAGTGGAGGGCTCGATGTTGATCTCCACTTCCTGCATATATTCCTTCAGCTGAGCCTGTTTCTCCTTGGAAACAGAGGAGATGACTTCCAGAACCTTGCCTGCGTCACCGGCTACCACGCCGGCGCAAACGGCTGCGGCAATACCGCGCAGACCGCCGGTGTTGGGAACGACAACACTCTTGACGTTCTTGATGATGTTGCCGCTGACGAACACATCAATGCGGCTGGGCAGCTTGCCCAGAATTTCCCGGGCCTTGGCACCGGCGTAGGCCAGCGCGATGGGCTCGGTGCAGCCCATGGCAGGGCGCAGCTCTTCTTTCAAAATAGCGATAAACTGGTTATACAAAGCGTCTCCACGGATCATGGCGCATACCTCTCTATATTAGGATGACCATATTATAGCATACCTGTGAAAAAAAGCAAGTTTTTATTGAAAATATACAAAATCTGCTCCATTTATGGACTATTTCCTGTAATATTCCATGCCTCCGGACAAACAATAACTGCAAAATCCTATTTTCTAAGGAGAAAACAGATGAAACGATGGCTGAGTTTGGCGTGCCTGGTACTGTTGCTGAGTGGATGTCACCGCAGGCAGGAGACTACGGTGAAGCAGAATCTGGTGACGGAGATCACCATCACTTGCCAGACGGATGCGCAGCGGATCGAAAGGCGCTATACTTCACAGGACAAGATGCGTTCTGTGCTGCTGTATATCCGCAGCATCAAAACGCCCTTTGACGCACCGCAGCAGCCCCAGGAGGAGAGAGGGGAGCAGGTGGATATTACCACCGTTACCGTAGATAAAACCACTAAAACCTATCGGCAGCAGGGGCTGCGGTATTTTCGCGAGGGGGATGGAAAATGGCGTGCCATCGACCCGGAGAAGGGCGCGAATTTGTGGCTGATCATCAAGTTGCTGCCCAGTGATCCGGAATAAATGGGGCTGCAAAAAAACTATATAATTTTTTATGATTTTTTGAAAATTATACTTGACATTTGCGAAACTCTGGGTTATAATGGCGAAGCTGTCTGCGAGAAATGCTGCTATAGCTCAGCCGGTAGAGCGCATCCTTGGTAAGGATGAGGTCGCCAGTTCAAATCTGGCTAGCAGCTCCAAAAGATAAAACCCATCCATCCGGATGGGTTTTATTTTTTATGACAGGCAGATTTGAAAGATCAAATGCGGCGCGGGTGAGCGCCGCCGGCGAGGGCTTGACCGAGCCGAACCATAATTTTTGCACATTCCCGTGCAAAAATGTAAACAAATCTGGCTAGCAGCTCCAAAAGAACTCCGAACCCGTCAGGGTGCGGAGTTCTTTTTTAGTTTTCGGCAGAATTGGCGACCTCATCCCATGCCCGAAGGGCAGATTCAATAAGAGGTCGAAAGGCTCCAAGGCGGCAGCGCCGGCTTGGACCGGGTAGCCAGTTCAAATCTGGCTAGCAGCTCCATAAAAACAAAAGACCACTCGAAAGGGTGGTCTTTTGTTTTTATTTTTGTCAAATTTTCTTGCGTTACATCCGCAGATGTGTTACCATTATTACAGTCGTTATTAAGCGATCATAGGTGCATTAGAGAGTAAAAGCAACAACCTTGCGAATGTTGGATTGTTTAGAATGGGAGATGACACTATGAAATACTGCCATCAATGTGGAAAGACGCTTGTTGAGAATGCTGATTTTTGTGCCCACTGTGGTGTCAATCAGTTGGGAAACGCTGACACACCAAAGAAAAGTGAAAAAACACATAAGTCAAAAAAACTTACTGAACATAGTGTTATGAAGCGTGCCGGCATCATTTGCTTGGTTTTGATTCTGATAGGCAGTTTGTTTTCTGGTATCTACCTCCAATATATCAACGGGGATTGCGCCGTCGAATTTGATAGTAAAGGCGGCAGTAGTATTAGCAACCAAGTGGTTAAAAGAGGACAAACGCTGGATGAACCTGAAGTTCCGACCAGGGAAGGATTTGCTTTTGCTGGTTGGTATACAACAGATAGATACAAATTGCCGTTTGATTTCTCTAAGCCGATTACAAAATCACAAACGGTTTATGCACGCTGGGTGGATGAAACGGATATAGCAGACAGCGATGGCGACGGCTTAGCCGATTTGATTGAGGAATACTATGGAACAGACAAGTTCTTAGTAGATACTGACGGTGATTCTTTAAGTGATTATCTTGAAATTATTCTATTCGGCTATGATCCGCTGAAAAAAGATAGCAATCATAATGGCATTGAGGATGGAGAGGAAGATGCCGACGCTGATACCATCAGCAACAGGATGGAAATTGAATACGGAACAAACCCCGTTCAAGTGGATTCTGATGCCGACGGATTGTCCGATGCGGATGAACTCAACGTGTACATGACAAACCCAGTTCTTTACGATACGGACAAAGATGGAGCAAATGACGGATGGGAAATCAATCAAGGCTTTGATCCGCTGGGCTACCAAGATGTCTTTTCTGTTGTTGTAACAGCTGAGAATGTTTCTGAGGATTCCGGTGTGACTGCATCTGTGCAAATGCAGGCGAATGGAGCCATTACTTCCACACTTAAGGTGGAAGAAATCTCAAAAAACGACAGTCATTTCCTTACCGAAGATATTCCCGGATACCTTGGTTCTGCTTATAGTTTCTCCACTGCCGGCGAATTTGACAGCGCTGTCATTACTTTTACTTATGACGAATCGCAGGGCAAAGTGTCGGATACATTCCAACCTCGTATATATTATTACAATGAGCAAACACAACTTCTGGAAGAACTGGACAATCAAATTGTTGGTGACGGCTGTGTCAGCGTGACGGTTTCTCATTTTTCTGTATACATTCTCCTGAACAGGGTCGCGTTTGATCAGGTTTGGGAATCTGAGATCAAACCTCCGCTGCTCAATGGTGAATCTGCTGATGAAATTACGTTGGATGTGATGTTTGTAATCGATTATTCGCTAAGCATGGATTGGAATGACAACTGTCAAATCTTTAAAACCTTGTCAGAAGAATTCATTAACAAGTTGCGAGATGGCAAGGATCGGTCTGGCGCGATTAAGTTTATCAAAAAAGCGACACTGATTTCCGAATTGACCGCAGATAAAGAAAAAACTATTTCTGCGATCAACGACATTGTTTATGATGATGGCTACGGTGCGTACTCAGGAACGGACGGTTCTGCAGGCATCAAAATGGCGCTGGATGAATTGGCGAAATCCAATGCGGAGTATCAATTCATAGTATTTATCACGGATGGAGCGGATAATGGATACGCGTATACGTATGATTCTCTGATCAAAACAGCCAATGACAACGGCGTTGTTATTTACGCTATTGGCATGGGTAGCGCAAACGAATCTGTTCTCAAGCGGCTTTCCAGTGAAACAGGTGGTAACTATTATCACGCTACAACGGATATATCGCTGGATCATATCATGAACCTTGACGATGTTTTTGCCGATATTGAAGCATCCACCATTGATTTGACAATGGATATTAACAATGATAAAATTCCCGATTATTTTAATGCGCTGATTCGGGAAGGTATTTTGGTTGTGGGAAATGGCTCTGATCAATTTGCCGGAATTGATTTTAATTACGATATGCACGGCAATTTTAGCGATGACTATGACGGTGACGGTCTGAAGAATGGCGAGGAACTTGTTATTGTTAGAAGTGGGGATACCGTCTATCTGGTAATGAAATCAAATCCGAAGCTGGAAGACTCGGATCTTGATGGTATTCAGGATAAATATGATGATAATCCATTATCATTTGAGGTTTTGAGTGAAAAAATCAACGGCAAGGGATATCAGGGTACAGAGTTTGTGATTACTGAAAGCTGCGTATGGTACAATGAAAACTATTATGAGTATATTATGAACTGGGAAGAACCTTGGTATAATATCGGTAGACCCAGCACAATTGATGAACGGGCTGTATCTGATGGAACCCGCGCTATCAGTCACATACTGCTGTTAACGCCTGAGGATGCACGAGCGTTTGCAACACTGTATTGTGGAGAAACAGCAGAGCGGGCCTTATATGAGGTATACAAATATTTTACTTCTGTTATTATTGATCATCGTGTTAACGAACTAAATATTGATCAGATGTTAGACCACGGTGCAGATATATTTTGTGAATCTGTGCTTAAGTCGTATGATATCAGCACACAAGATTTTGAAGTAAAAGAGATTGTTTTGGATACCGTTAAGTCGCTTCTTTATAAAGCGCTTAAGTTGGGTTTCTTCGGAGAAGCAATAGATAAGATAGTTGACTTCGAAGAATTTGCTGCAGCTTTTTTTGGTGGAATTATCCATGACCAAAAATGGGGCGAGGCAATATTGGAAAATGCAGAACAGGGCTATGGTACTACAATTCTGTTCTTCTATGACGTGAATGACAAAGCATATCAATGCTGTGTGAGAGACTTTGGTTCTGGCGATTATGCATGGATCCCCAACTCCAGCACATACACATTCAAAACCCCATATAAGCATACCCAAAAATACGGAAACGAAAGGTTCTCGGGCTATTTGAGATATGGTGCCAGGGAAATCAAGCGATGCCAGGATCAGATACGAAGCGGCAAATATGAAATTGAACCATTCGCTGGTCATTATCAATAAAGCATGATGGGTAGCAGAAATAGAGCCGAACATTAATTTTTGCACATTCCCGTGCAAAAATGTAAACAAATCTGGCTAGCAGTTTTTGATTGAAAAATAAACCGCATCCTTTCACGCAAAGTAGCGAAAAAGGATGCGGTTTGTTGCATTGTATAGAGGATTTACGCCAATGCCTGGATCAGGTTGCCCAGCACGGGCTCGAAGGCTGCGCCGTACCAGTGGTTGTCCAGTTCGGCGGTACAGCGGATGCAGTCCATGGTGTAGTTGGCGGCAATGGCGGCGGCATCGTAGGCGCTCTTGCCACGAACCAATGCGCCAACGAAAGCGGAGGCGTAGATGTCGCCGGTGCCGTGACAGGAATTGGGCAGCTTTTCGTGCTCATAGTAAGCATACACACCGTTTTCCAGCACCACGATGCCGGTTTTGCCCTCGGCATAGGAAACGCCGGTGAGGATCACATTCTTGCAGCCCAGGTTGGTCAGCTTGTTCAGAAGCAGGTCGATGTAAGCTCTGTCGTATTCGGTCTGGTAGGCCACATCAGTGAGGAAGCAAGCTTCGGTGATGTTGGGAACAACATAGTCTGCCTTGGTACACAGGGTCTTCATAGCTTCCACATAGGGAGCGTCGAAGCCGGGATACAGCGCGCCATTGTCAGCCATGGCAGGGTCGACCACTTTCACACAGCCCTCTGCGGCGGTGTCGGCAAAAATGTCAGCCACATAGTCGATCTGCTTGGTGCTGCCCAGATAGCCGGTGTAGATGGCCTGGAAACGAACGCCTTCCTTGATCCAGTGCTGGCGGATGGCGGGCATATCGTCGGTCAGATCCCGGAAGGTGTAGCCGCTGAAGCCGGCGGTGTGGGTGGACAGGACGGCAGAGGGGAGCACGCAGGTCTCAATGCCGCAGGCGCTCAGAATGGGCAGGGCGACGGTCAGCGAGCACTGACCCAGGCAGGAAATATCCTGGATGGTTAGGATTCTTTTGTAGTTCATAAGGATGCCTCCTCACAGTTATTTTTCTCCATTATAGCACAATGTGACCATAAAACAATACCCAAAACTGATATATAAAATAAGGCCAGACAAATTTACCTGATCAAAAAACTGCCGTCTCAGGCAAAATGAGACGGCAGTGTTTGCTTTATTAACCATCCCCAAACAGGAAATACAGGTACAGGGGAGTGGCTTGGTAATTGTGCTTTACATAGCTGTCAGGCAGCGCGAATGCCTGATACGCGTAGCGGTTGGACATGGTCACTTCGTTATCGGAATACACCTTCGAATCCAGCAAATTGCCGGCATCGTCAAGCTCAAAGACGATTTTCAAATGTCCGATGTCCAGTGATTCCAGCAGTTCGGTATCGGCCTCAAGATCATCCATGCCCAGGGTACACACATTGCCCACCCAATCCGAAACAAAGGTTATGGAGGCTTCCGTTTGCTTACCCTCTGACATGGTTTCTATCCGAATGACCATGCCTGCCAGCCGACCGTCCGTATAGGTATAATCGAATGCGACTTTTCCGGTTGCTTCGCCATTTTGGAAGACTTCCGTGCCGGTCATTCTTCCACGGCTGTTGTAGCTGTATAGCTGGCGGTAGCTGTAGTCACCAAATTTTGTGGCAGACTCGATCAGATTGCCGGCTTCGTCATAAACCTGGAAGAAGTCATAGCTGAGGCCGAGAGAAGAGGACGAATAAGCATATTCAAAATGCTTGGAAACCTGCCGGATGGTGCCATTGCTGTGATAAGTGAATTCCCAGGAGATATACAATGTATCCACAGTTTGCAGGCGGCCCTGACTGTCGCAGGTGATATGGATCTGTCCGTAGCCGAGCTGGTCTGCCAGATCCTTGCATTGGATGTCAACCAGTCTGTCGTCTTCGTAGACATACTCGGCTTCGATTACTGTCTCGTCATAGGCAAATTCAGCCTTGGCGACTTTGCCGTCGCTGTCGTAGGTATAGGAGACCGCATAACCGGAATCCTGAATTTCGTAGGAATCGGGATACCGATACGTATATCGGTAGCTGACGATCCTGCCCGCATCATCGTATGCATAGTGATGGATCTCGGAGGTGCCGCCTATGTTTTCTGTGACGGATTCCGTCATCAGATAAACGGTTTGCTCGCCGCTGGGCTGGGCACCGGGCTGATCGCCGGCGGGCAGCAGTGCAAGGATCGTGCCCACAATTGCCAAAAACAGAATGCCGATGAGAAGCAGTGGCTTTTTGGAACGCTTTTTGACGGGAGGGGCAGGGGACTGGCTGGGCACATCGCCGTTGGCGATCACAGGCTTGCCTGCATCCAGGGCGGCCTCCAGAATGGAGACCGGCGCCTCGTCGGGGGCACTGATAGGTGCAGTTTCTGTGTGATCAGGTGCGTTCTGGGCAGAAGAAAGCAGGACTGTTCCACATATGGGGCAGGAAGGATCGCCTTTGTGAATGCGCGTTCCGCACTTCTTGCAGTTCATACAATGCCTTCTTTCGTGAAAGAATTACATTTTTTCGGGGGCTTCGAAGCCCAGCAGGTAGATGCACTGCTCCAGAATATTCTTGGCAAGACCGATCAGGGCAATGTGGCCAGCCTTGGTTTCCTCGTTCTCTTCTTTGAGGATGGGGGTCTCGTGGTAGAACTTGTTGACGCAGCTGGCCAGCTCGTAGATATAGGCGCAGATTTGGTTGGGGGCATTATTCTGCAGCGCGGATTCCATGGCGGGGCCGAACTTGGTGACGGCCAGCATCAGATCCTTAGCGTAAACGTTGGCAGGATTCTGGATGGGCAGGTGCTCCCATGCACCGTAGCGGGCCAGAATGGACTTGATACGCACGATGGTGTAGAGAATATAGGGGCCGGTGTTGCCTTCGAAAGCGGCAAAACGCTCCATATCGAAGTTGTAGTCCTTGGTGGGCTGGTTGCTCAGGTCGCCGTACTTCAGGGCAGCCATGGCAATCTTGCGGGTGGTTTCTTCCACTTCCTCCTCGGATACGATCTGGTTTTCCACAACCTTGGCCCGGACAAAGTCCACCATGTCAGCGATCAGCTGCTCTAAGCGCAGCACGCCGCCGTCACGGGTCTTGAAGGGCTTGCCGCCAGCGCCGTTCATGGTGCCGAAGCCTACGTGCTCCAGCTTGGTTTCGGGCTTTACGATGCCGCTCTTTTTGGCGGCACGGAACACCTGCTCAAAGTGGAGGTTCTGCCGCTTGTCGGTGACGTAGAGCATCTTCTCGGGGACCCAGTCCTGCATACGCTGCACCATGGTAGCCAGATCTGTAGTGGCGTAGATGGCGGAGCCGTCGGACTTGACCAGGATCATGGGAGGCATTTCCTTTTTGTCGCCTTCCTCCACCACGGGAACGACCCATGCGCCCTCACTCTGTACGGCGATGCCGCGGGCCTTCAGATCCTCCACCATGGGAGGGATGTAGGGGTCGGCGTCGCTTTCGCCCAGCCACTTTTCGAAGTGGACATCCAGGTTATCGTAGTTCTTCTTCAAGTCGGCAACGGACACATTCATGATGTGATTCCAGATGGCACGATAGCCGCGGTGACCCTGCTGCAGCTCGAAGGTGGCCTGGTGGGCCTTGTGAGAGAATTCGGGATCGGACTTCTTGCCGGATGCGGTGGGGTAGATCTCCTCCAGCTCAGAGATGGTGAAGGGAGATTCGGTGGGATATTCCCCGGTGAAATCGGGGTCGAAGTAGGGAAGCTCGGGCTGACGCTCGTGAAGCTCCGCAATGATCAGACCCATCTGCAGACCCCAGTCGCCCAGGTGCACGTCGCCGATGGTGTTGTAGCCCAGGAATTTATGCAGCCGCTTCAGCGCCTCGCCAATGATGGCAGGACGCAGGTGGCCGATGTGCAAAGGCTTTGCCACGTTGGCTCCGCCGTAGTCGACGACGATGGTCTGACCCTGGCCAACCTTTTGCACGCCGAAGTCCTCAGCAGTGCGCATTTCCTCCAGGTAGGTGCGCAGGAAGGCATCGGAAAGCTTCAGATTGATAAAGCCGGGCATGACGGCTTCCACCAGGGAGTAGTCGTTGGCATCCAGCTTAGCCACCACCGCGTTTGCGATCATGATGGGGGCGCACTTGTACTGCTTGGCAGCGGCGAGAGCGCCGTTGCACTGATATTCGCACAGGTCGGGCCGGTTGGAAACCGTGACCTGGCCGAAAGATGCGTCGTAGCCGGCATCCACAAATGCCTGCTGCATCTTTTCTGTGATAATGTCTAAGATTCTTTTCATGTTTTGTGTTTCCTTTCGTAGGAGGCGATGCCCACATCGCCCCATTACGGTGTTGTGTATGTGTGAGGGTCCGATGTGGGCATCGGACCCTACATAGGAGCTGTGTGTTAGGCGTTGGCCTTCCGCTGCTGCATCCAGTACAGGTACTCATCGTAGGTGCCGTAGCGGTCGATGATGGTGCCGTCGGGCTGGAAGGCGATGACGCGGTTACAGGTGGAGGTCAGCATTTCGTGGTCGTGGGAAGCCAGCAGGACGACGCCGTTGAAAGCCTCCAGGCCCTTGTTGACGGCCTGGATGGATTCCATGTCCAGGTGGTTGGTGGGCTGGTCCAGCAGGACGACGTTGGCGCCGGAGAGCATCATCTTCGAGAGCATACAGCGGACCTTTTCGCCGCCGGAGAGGACATCAACGGGCTTGAAGACGTCGTCGTTGCCGAAGAGCATACGGCCCAGGAAGCCTCGCAGGTACACGTCGTCCTTCTTGACGGAGTACTGGCGCAGCCAGTCCACCAGCTCCATGCGGTTGCCCTCGAAGTACTCGGAGTTGTCCTTCGGCAGGTAGGAGCGGATGGTGGAGATGCC
>JAZRBW010000026.1:0-16779 GCA_045635305.1 Faecousia sp.
TGTGATACATTCGCAAGGTCAGCCATTGTAATATTTGCATCAAGGTGCATTGCGATGTAGTCTTGCATTCTTTGAACCGCTTCGACTCGCTCATCCATTTCTGTTCACCTCCTTATGCTCATATTATAGAGAAACATGAAAGGACTTTCTCGACTTAATTTGCTGAATAGTGCAGCCGCCCACACACGGGGCGGCTGTTTCTGTCTGTTCGACATATTCAAGTATGTCTAACTGGCGCGGGAGCGCCCCAAGGCTCCCTCTGATGAGGGGGCCTTTGCTGCGGTGCAAACTCTTAGACAAATTCAAGTTTGTCTAACAGAATTATACTGAAATTTGTTTGCAAAGTCAATCTATATAGGATAGTGCAGGGGCTTGCTGTGGCACGATTTTGTTGGCGCTGAGTGAGCGACATTTGTCTTGCAAAATGTGCATAGCTTTGCTATAATACAAGTTGGAAGATTGGAGGGATAAATATGGCTAAGCTATATTTCAAGTACGGTGCCATGGGATCGAGTAAAACGGCCCAGGCACTCATCACCAAGTACAACTATGAAGAAAATGATATGCGGGTTTGGCTCATCAAGCCCAGCGCAGATACCCGCGATGGCGTGGGCACCATCCGCAGCCGCATCGGCCTGGAGGCAGAGTGTGAAGTCATTGCGCCCAATGTGGATATTATGGCCCGTTTTCTGGGCAGTCAGATCCGCCGCTGCAATGTGATCATCGCAGATGAGTGCCAGTTCTTTACACCCCGGCAGATCGAGCAGCTGCGCTCCATTGTCAATGAGCATAATATCCCGGTGCTGTGCTTTGGTCTGCGCACCGATTTTCAGACCAAACTGTTCCCCGGTTCCATGCGGCTGATGGAACTGGCGGATGTAATTGAGGAGATCAAAACCATGTGTGACTGCGGTGCCAAGGCCACCGTCAACGCCCGTATCAATGACGGATACATCGTCACCGAGGGCGCGCAGGTGGTGCTGGGCGGCAACGATTGCTATATTGCCATGTGCCACAGATGTTATGTAAACGGCATCCGGGAACATAAGAAGATCAAATTACACGGTCAAAACTGAGCAAATAAATTGTTGTTTACCAGATTTAGGTCATTCCGAGCCAGTGCGCACACTGGCGTGGGAATCCCCCGGATTAAGGGGAAATCCCTTCGAAATTCTGTATCTAAAACCTTTGGGGATTGCCACGTCGCTTTGCTCCTCGCAATGACAGTCCTATCGTAAGCAACAATTTACCTTATCAAATCAATAACCACAAAAGGAGAATATATTATGGAACTGAAAGACATTTTGGCACGCTGCGACCACACTCTGCTGGCCCAGACTGCTACTTGGGCGGACATCCAGGCCATCTGCGACGATGGCATGAAGTACCAGACCGCTTCCGTCTGCATCCCCGCCTCCTTTGTCAAGCAGGCAAAGGAATATGTGGGCGACAAGCTGGCTATTTGCACCGTAATCGGCTTCCCCAATGGCTACGCCACCACCGCCGCCAAGTGCTTCATGGCCCACAATGCCGTCAGCAATGGTGCTGACGAAGTGGACATGGTCATCAACATCGGCTGGGCCAAGGAAGGCAAATGGGCCGAGATCACCGAAGAGATCCACCAGATCAAAGAGCACTGCATGGGCCGCATTCTGAAGGTCATCATCGAGACCTGCCTGCTGACCGACGAGGAAAAGATCGCCCTGTGCAAGTGCGTCAGCGATTCCGGTGCTGATTATATCAAGACCTCCACCGGTTTCAGCAAGGCCGGCGCTACCTTTGATGATGTTGCGCTGTTCGCCAAGCATGTTGCTCCCCATGTGAAGATCAAGGCTGCCGGGGGCATCTCCAGCCTGGAGGATGCCGAGAAGTTCATCGCCCTGGGCGCTGACCGCCTGGGTACTTCCAGAATCGTCAAGATCGCCAAGGGATTGGCGAATGACGGAAGCTACAAAATGACCACAGTAGGGGGGGAGCTTGCTCCCGCCGTCGAAAATCGGGACGATTTTCGAATTTTTCAATGAATGATCGTAAATAATCGCCTGCGGCGATGTCAATTTGCAAAGCAAATTGATCGGCGGGAGCAAGCCCCCGCCCTACAATTTATTAGGAGGAAATGTCTATGTCCAACTTCCATGTTACCCCTCATATCAATGTTGCCGACGAGATCGGCTTTGGAAAGACCGTTCTGATGCCCGGTGATCCTCTGCGTGCCAAGTTCATTGCGGAGAACTTCCTGGAAAATCCCGTGCTGGTGAACAATGTCCGTGGCGTCCAGGGCCACACCGGCTACTATAAGGGCGTGAAGGTGTCCGTTATGGCTTCCGGTATGGGTATGCCTGCCATCGGCATTTACTCCCACGAGCTGTTCAATTTCTTCGGTGTGGAGAACATCATCCGTGTCGGCTCCGCCGGCTCCATCCAGGATCATATCAACCTGTACGACATCGTCATCGCCCAGGGCGCCTGCACCGACTCCAACTGGGCCAACCAGTTCCATCTGCCCGGCACTTTCGCCCCCATCGCTTCCTATGAGCTGCTGAGCGAGGCTGTTAAGGCTTGCGAGGCTAATGGCGCTACCTACCATGTGGGTAATGTCAATTCCTCCGATGTGTTCTATGGTGACCATGTGGATGTGCCCGCTGGCCTTGACAGCGTCTACGGCCTGAAGAAGATGGGCGTTATGGCTCTGGAAATGGAGGCTGCTGCTCTGTACATGAACGCAGCCCGTTACGGCAAGCGGGGCCTGTGCATCTGCACCATTTCTGACCATGTGCCCAAGGGCGTGGAGACTACTGCTGCTGAGCGTCAGACCGCTTTCACCCAGATGATGAAGGTGGCCCTGGACGTGGCCGTGGCCATGGAGAATAAGTAATCCTGCAGGGGCCATTCGTGATTGCCCCTATAGTTTCCGATAAGAGGTAACTTTATGAAAAGAATCTTTTTGATTGTTTTGGACTCTTTCGGTGTGGGTGCGATGCCGGATAGTGAGTCCTTCGGTGATGTGGGTGTCAACACCCTGGCATCCTGTGCTACCAGTCAGTATTTGAACATTCCCAACATGATCGCCGCCGGCCTTGGCAACATGGACGGCGTGACCTGCCTTCCCAAGGTGGAGGCCCCCGTGGGCGCTTTCTGCCGCCTGTCTGAGCGCTCCATGGGTAAGGACACCACCATCGGCCACTGGGAGATCGCCGGTCTGGTGTCGGAAAATCCCTTACCCACCTATCCCGAGGGCTTCCCGGAGGAGGTCCTTGCCCCCTTCCGTGCCGCCACCGGCAGGGGCGTGCTGGCCAATGCTCCCTGGAGCGGCACTGCCGTGCTGGACGAATTCGGTGAGGAGCATATGAAAACTGGCGACCTGATCGTCTACACTTCTGCCGATTCCGTGTTCCAGATCGCTGCACATGAGGACATTGTGCCTCCGGAGCAGCTGTACGAATACTGCCGCATCGCCCGGAAGATTTTGGTTGGCAAGCATGGCGTGGGCCGTGTCATTGCCCGTCCCTTCGTGGGCACCGGCAAGGGCAATTTCAAGCGCACCGCCAATCGCCACGACTTCTCTCTGGAGCCCCCTAAGGAAACGCTGCTGGATGCTGTCAAGGCAGCCGGCCTGGATTCCATCGGCGTAGGCAAGATTTATGACATTTTTGCCGGTATCGGTACTACGGAGCACGTTTACAACCAGTCCAATGCCAACGGCATGGAACATACCGCCAATTATGCGGCAAAGGACTTCAAGGGTCTGTGCTTTGTGAACCTGGTGGATTTTGATATGGTCTTCGGCCACCGCCGCAATATCGACGGCTACGCCCAGGCCCTCAGCGAATTTGATGCCTGGCTGGGCGATTTCCTGCCCACCCTGGGGGAGGATGATCTGGTAATGATCACCGCCGACCACGGCTGTGACCCCGGCTACACCGCCACCACCGACCATACCCGCGAGTTCGTGCCGCTGTTGGTGCTGGGCAAGAAGGTCAAGCCTGTGAACCTGGGCACCCGTCATGGATTCTGCGACATCGCCGCCACCGTGGCCGAGCTGCTGGGCGTGGACTACCATACCCCCGGCCAAAGCTTTGCAAAGGATATTCTGTAAGCTAAATTGTTGTTTACCAGATTTAGGTCATTCCGAGCCAGTGCGCACACTGGCGTGGGAATCCTCTGGTTAGACGGAAAAAGCTCCGAAATCCTGTGTCTAAAACCTTTGGGGATTGCCACGTCGCCGCCTTTTGGCGGCTCCTCGCAATGACCGTCCTATTGTAAACAACAATTTGCCTCAGCAAGGAGGAAAAATATGACACCTGAAAAACTGTGTGAGCTGGCTGTTGAGGCTATGCATCACGCCTATGCGCCCTATTCCGGCTTTAAGGTAGGTGCTGCGCTGCTGTGCAAGGACGGCACTGTCTACCAGGGCTGCAACATCGAAAACGCGGCCTTCGGCCCCACCAACTGTGCCGAGCGCACCGCAATTTTTAAGGCAGTCTACGACGGTCAGCGGGAATTTACGGCCATTGCCGTCTGCGGCGGCAGAGATGGCGTAATCACCGGTGCGTTCCCGCCCTGTGGCGTATGCCGCCAGGTCATGCGGGAGTTCTGCGAGGATGATTTTGCCGTTTATCTGGTAGGGGAGGGCGGAAGCTTTGAAACTTTGACCCTTTCGCAGCTGCTTCCTCATAGCTTCAGCGCAAAAAAACATATGCAGTAAAAAGTTCGTGACAAAATTGACATTATTTGTTAATTTTCCAGTTGATTTTTTGCAGGACATATGAGATAATGTGGACAAGGTATTGGATGATACCGCAAAATAATATTGGAGGAAAGAAATATGAAGAAACTTTTCGCACTCCTGCTGGCTGTCCTGATGGTTGCAAGCCTGTTTGTTGGCTGCGCTCAGACTGAGAATGAAGAGAACGCAGCAGAGGTCAATCCCGCCGACAAGATCGCCGACGAGATGACTTCTGAAGACGGCAAGTACCAGATAGCTTTCATCACTGACGTGGGCCAGCTGAAGGATAAGTCCTTCAACCAGGGCACCTACGACGGCGTGAAGCTGTATGCTTCTGCCAACGGCAAGTCCTACAAGTACTATCAGCCCGCCAACGGCGACCAGGCTACCGACGACGACCGTATTGCTGCTTTCGAACTGGCTTGCCAGAACGGCGCTGAGGTTGTTGTTGCTGCTGGCTTCATGCAGGCCGCTGCACTGGAAGCTGCTGCCGCTAAGTATCCCAATGTCCACTTCGTCTTCATCGACGGCTGGGATATGGGCTTTGCTAACGTAGCAGCTATCGCATTCCAGGAAGAGCAGTCCGGCTACCTGGCTGGCTACGCTGCTGTTATGGAAGGCTACACCAAGCTGGGCTTCATGGGCGGCGGTGGCGGCACCAATCCCGCTTGCCAGCGTTTTGGCTACGGCTTCGCACAGGGCGCTCAGGCTGCCGCTGCTGCTAAGGGCGTTCAGGTCGAACTGAAGTATTCCTGGGCTTATGGCTCCACCTTCTCCGCTTCCGCTGAACTGCAGACCATGGCTGCCGGCTGGTATCAGAACGGCACTGAGGTTATCTTTGCTTGCGGTGGCTCCATGTTCGCTTCCGTTGCTGCAGCTGCTGACGCAGAAGACGGCAAGGTTGTCGGTGTTGACGTTGACCAGAGCTTCGAGTCTGCAACCGTTATCACCTCCGCTATGAAGGGCCTGTCCGACGCTGCTCAGTGGGCTCTGGCTAAGCACTATGATAACAAGTGGGATGAGGCTGGCAATACCTGCACCAACCTGGGCGCTAAGGACAACGCTGTTGGCCTGCCCACTGCTACCTGGTCTCTGAAGAACTGGACTGTCGATCAGTACAAGGCTCTGTTTGCTGACATTGTTGCCGGCAAGGTTGCTATCTCCAACGAACTGGTCCTGTTCCCCGCCAACACTGCAAACGTCACCGTTACCTACGTCGAGTAATCCAAAACCCCGAAAGAGGAAGGCGTCAGCCTTCCTCTTTTTTTGCGAAAAAAGCAGGAAGTTTTCGCACTTTGCAAGCTTTTGTCTTGCTTTTCTTTCCCAATGCGGGTATAATATTACCATGCATTATCCTTGAAACAAAGGAAGGGAGCGGAAAACGACTATGCAATCTGAGTACATTATCGAGATGCTGGGCATTCGTAAAGAATTCCCCGGCATTGTTGCCAACGACAATATTACCCTGCAGCTGCGCAGAGGTGAGATCCACGCCCTGCTGGGCGAAAACGGCGCCGGCAAATCCACCCTGATGAGCGTGCTGTTCGGCCTTTATCAGCCGGAGGCAGGCGAGATCCGCAAAAACGGTGAGGTCGTAAAGATCAACAACCCCAACGATGCTACCGCATTGAATATCGGCATGGTGCACCAGCATTTCAAGCTGGTGGATGTTTTCACTGTGCTGGACAATATCATTCTGGGCGCTGAGGATACCAAGTTTGGTTTCCTACAGAGGAAACAGGCGCGGGCCAAAGTACAGGCCCTGTCCGAAAAGTATGGTCTGCACGTTGATCTGGATGCTAAGGTGGAGGATATCAGCGTGGGTATGCAGCAGCGTACCGAAATTTTGAAGATGCTCTACCGCGATAATGAAATTCTGATTTTCGACGAGCCCACCGCAGTGCTGACGCCCCAGGAGATCGACGAACTGATGGAGATCATGCGTGGCTTTGCAAGAGAAGGCAAGTCCATTCTCTTCATCACCCATAAGCTCAATGAGATTATGGCGGTTGCCGACCGCTGCAGCGTTCTGCGCAAGGGCAAGTATATCGGCACCGTGAATATCAAGGATACCACCAAGGAAGAACTGAGCCAGATGATGGTTGGCAGACCCGTTCAGCTGCAGGTGCAGAAGGGTGAATCCGTGCCCGGTGAGACGATCTTGTCTGTTCATGGCCTGACGGTTCCCTCCAAAACCAGCAAAAAGGACGCTGTCAAGAATGTCAGCTTTGATGTGCGTGCCGGTGAGATCGTGTGTATTGCCGGTATTGACGGCAACGGCCAGACGGAATTGGTGTTCGGTCTGACTGGTCTGGAAAAGGCCAGCGCGGGACGTGTCACCCTCTGTGGCAAGGATATTTCCAAGGCCTCTATCCATCAGCGCAATAAGTCCGGCCTGAGCCATATCCCTGAGGATCGCCATAAGCATGGCCTGGTGCTGGACGATACCCTGGAAAACAACATTGTTCTGCAGGTGTTCAATGATTCCCGTTTTCAGAAAATGGGCTTTATTAAGCGTGCCGCTGTTCGCGAGTATGCGCAAACCATTATCGAGCAGTATGATGTCCGCAGTGGCCAGGGCCCTGTTACCATCGCCCGCAGTATGTCCGGCGGTAACCAGCAGAAGGCAATCATTGGCCGTGAGCTGGATCGGGAAAATCCCCTGCTGATCGCTGTTCAGCCCACCCGTGGCCTGGACGTAGGTGCTATTGAGTATATCCACAGTCAGTTGGTGTCGCAGCGCGACAGCGGCAAGGCGGTCTTGCTGGTGTCGCTGGAGCTGGACGAGGTTATGAGCCTCAGCGACCGGATCCTCGTTATGTATGAGGGCGAGATCGTTGGTGAGCTGGATCCGAAGCAAACGACGGTGCAGGAGCTGGGTCTGTATATGGCCGGTGCTAAGCGTGCACAGGAAGGAGAGGCTGAAGAATGAGAAGACTTTATGAAAAAGAGGGCACGCAGAAGCTGCTGGCCTCTCTGCTGTCCATTCTTCTGGGCTTGGTGGTTGGCGCCATCGTGGTGGTCATCGTAGGCCTGACGAAGTCCAACATTGGTATAAAAGGCGTGTGGGACGGTGTGCGGCTGATCTTCGCCGGTATTCTTTCTACCGGCCGTGATGCTTCCGGCGCGCTGAGCTGGGGCTATAATCCCCAGTCCCTGGGCAATATGCTCTTCCGCGCTACACCTCTGATCATGACCGGCCTTTCTGTTGCCGTGGCATTCAAGACGGGCCTGTTCAACATTGGCGCGCCCGGTCAGTACCTGATGGGTACCATGGCTACGCTGATGATCGCCCTTAGTATCCCTGCGGGCACGCTTCCTGCCTGGCTGGTTTGGGTCCTTGCTTTCCTGGGTGGTATGGCAGTCGGTGCGCTGTGGGGTGCCATTCCCGGTATGCTGAAGGCATTCCTTAATATCAACGAAGTGCTGGCCTGCATTATGACCAACTGGCTGGCGGCCAATATTGTTACCTGGGCATTTGATGTCAGCAACTTTAAGAACCTTGTGGAAGGTACAAAGACCGGCTATGTTTACAAGACCACCTACGGCCTGACCATGGTGGACGGTCAATGGACCTATGTGCAGGGCAACGGTGTTGCCACTCCCAAGATGGGCCTGGACAAGCTGTTCCCCGGCTCCCAGGTCAACGGCGGTATCCTCATCGCCATCGTCATCGCAATTTTGGTGTATATTCTGATCAACAAGACCACCCTGGGCTATCAGCTGAAGGCCTGTGGCTCCAACCGCCATGCCGCCCGCTATGCCGGTATCAACGACAAGCGCAATATCGTGCTGAGTATGGCTATTTCCGGCGCTCTGGCAGCCGGTGGCGCCAGCCTGTACTGGCTGTCCGGTAATACCGAGTTCTTCTGGTCTACCTATCAGGCCTTGCCTGCAGCAGGCTTCAACGGCATCCCGGTGGCATTGCTGGCGGTGAATAATCCCATCGGTGTGGTGTTTACCGGCATCTTCATGGCTATGCTGAATATCGTGGGCCAGAATTTGACCGGCTTTACCGCATATAACGAGTATATTACCGACGTTATCATTTCTGTTATCGTGTACCTGAGTGCCTTCTCTCTGGTGATTCGTATGCTGCTGACCGGCAGAAAGAAGAAGGTGGCTGCATCCAAGAAGGCAGAGGAAAGCAAGCAGGAACCGGAGGAACTCCAAACGCCTGAGGAAGAACCCCAACAGGAAACCGAGGAAGGAGGCGAAGACGCATGACATTTCTGATTCAGCAAACCTTGCTTTATGCAGTTCCCCTGATGTTGGTGGCTCTGGCAGGCGTATTCGCCGAACGAAGCGGTATTATCAACCTGGCGCTGGAAGGTATTATGATCTTTGGCGCATTTATCGGTGTTCTGTTTGTTCGGATGATGCAGGACTATGATGTGTTTGTCCTGGCTGCCCGCAACGGCGATTGGCTGACCCTGCAGGGCCTGGAATTGATGGCCATGCTGGTGGCTGCCATCATGGGCGCGATTTTCTCCCTGTTGCTTAGCTTTGCATCCATCAACTTGAAGGCTGACCAGACCATTGGCGGTACTGCCCTCAACCTGATGGCGCCTGCGCTGGTGCTGTTCCTGGTTCGTATCCTGGCTAACCAGAACACCCTGCAGATGCAGACCGGTGGCGCTGCCTCCTGGTTTATGATCAAAAAGAGCACCTTTGGCATCGACAAAAATACGGATCTAGGCTTCTTCGGTGAAACCTTCCTGAATAAGGTATATCTGGCTACCTACCTGTGCATCATCATTTTCGTGGTGCTGTCGGTGATCCTGTATAAGACCCGTTTCGGTTTGCGGCTGCGTGCCTGTGGCGAGAATCCCCAGGCGGCAGACTCCCTGGGTATCAATGTCTACAAGATGCGCTATGCCGGTACCACCATTTCCGGTGCGCTGGCCGGTATGGGCGGTTTTGTGTACTCTCTGACCACCGCTAACTGTACTGCTAACGGTGACGTAGCAGGCTTTGGCTTCCTGGCGCTGGCTGTTATGATCTTTGGTAACTGGAAGCCGGTGAACATTGCGCTGGCATCGCTGCTGTTTGGCCTGTTCAAGTGTGTGGCCGCAGCATATTCTACGCTTGATATTAACGGAGACGGCGTGTTTATGCTGGTGGAGCTGGGCATCAGTTCTCACCTGTACCGGATGCTGCCGTATCTGGTGACGCTGATTGTTCTGGCATTCACCTCCAAGAATTCCCGTGCCCCCAAAGCAGAGGGCATCCCCTACGATAAGGGCAGCAGATAATCCAAAAGCGGCCTCCTCGGGAGGCCGCTTTCGCTTTGGATGTATAGAATTGGCTGTATCTGGCAGACGTTGCAAAAATTACTTGCATTCTGGAAGATGCGTGCTATAATGGTAGTAACCATTTTCGATACAAGGAGGTGTCAATCATGGATATGCTCAAGACTTATTTCCCTCTGTCCTTTAATGCTAAGGATGTGACTGAACTGGTAATCAAGATCGTGGTTTATGTCATCGTCGGTGTTGTTGCCGGTGTTATTGGTGGCATTCTCAACATTATTCCCCTGATCGGTGGCGTTCTGGCTTGGATCGTTGGTACCATTATCGGCCTGTATGCTCTGGTCGGTATTGTTCTCACCGTTCTGGACTATCTGAAGGTGCTGAAATAATTGCAACTGAAAAAACGTGCTGTTCCATGTGAACAGCACGTTTTTTGTTATTTTAGCAACGGCAACAGAAAAACTGGAAGAACCAGCACAGGCAAAGGCTGGCGCAGGGGTTGCCTCGCATGGTATAGCTGCGATAGCTGCCTGCGTGCTGGTGATAAGCTGTGCCGCCCTGCTCGATCTGATTCAGAGCGAACAGGTATTCCTGATTGTCAGGCTCCATGGATACAGCCCGCTTGATATGCTCCAGGGCAGTGACCTGATTGCCCAGCGCGTCGTTGGCCAATGCGCTGAGGAAATACCACCGGGCATTTCGCTCCGTGGAATTTTCCAGGGCATTGAGGGCCTCCTGATAGCGGCGGTAGCGAATATACTGGTAGGCTGCTTTTTGATAGTTGTCCTCAGTGGACTCAGAGGAATAGGCGCGCTGGTGGCCGCCGAAGGGTCCGTAGCCACCGAAACCGCCGTAGCTGCCATAACCGCCGTAACCGTTGTGACCGGAAGTGTTCTGTGCCTTTTCGGGATTTTTGATCTGCTCGTAGGCAGCATTGACTTCCTGCATCTTCTTGGCGGCTGTGGGATCGTCCGGGTTGCGGTCCGGGTGGTAGCGCTTTGCCAGACGGCGGTAAGCCTGCTTGATTTCGTCGTCAGAGGCATCCGGGCTGACGCCAAGCACTTTATAAGGATCGTCGATCATTGGTCTGCCTCCTTTTCTTTCTTTTTTCTGGGAAATTTGACCCAAACACCGCCGTAAAGGATATTGTCCAGAATGGGCTTGTCCTGCACCAGCGGCAGCTTTTCAAAGTTTGCGGTGCAGCGACCCATCGCCAGCACCAAATGCTGCTCCATCAGCTTCGCGTCGCTGATGTGGGCAGCCAGATAGGGATTGTACTTTTTCTTGCGCTTGTCCGCGGCGTAGTCGATGGTGGCATCCGCAAGATAGATGAACCGGCCCAATGCCATGCCCATTTCCCGAAGGGTGGGCGCCCACAGATCCTCTTCATACACAAGAAGCTCGGCCATCAGCTGCCCAAAGCAATTTGCCGGTATGTCCGGGTTTTCGCAGTTTTCCTGCTCCAGACAGGAAAGCTGTTCAATGCACTGGCGGATAGCGGTGCACTGCCGGGGCCAATTGGCCTCAATTTGGGTCAGTGCGGGCTGCAGTCTGCCGGCCATGTATTTTGATGGAAGAGACCGGTCATCCTGCCAGTTATCCAGACAGTTATAGTAAGCCAGCGCCACGTTCATTTCGGCACAGTAGCGGACAATGGGACTATCCACCCACGGCCGTTTTCGAATGGGGTGCAGCTTGCAGGCGTTGGGGCCGCAGGTTTCTTCCGGTTCATACAGGCTCATCAGCAGCAGGGCAAGGAAGGTCATGTCATAGCTCAAGCCCAGACGGGCCAGCTGTCCGGAAACCGAGCGAATATTGCGGCACAGGCCGCAGTAAACGGCGGCATAGCGTGTTTGCTGTTCCTGTGTAAGTTCCTTCACACTGGCGTTTACATATCCAAACACGGTCTTATGCCCCCCTTTTTCACCAGATTTTACCTAAGAAATATGAACAGATAGTAAAATTTTTATTTGCAATTGGAAAACTTTGCTGTTTTTTCCAGATCAGTCAGCACATCGCGGATGATGTCCATACGACCCCGGTCGTCCAGCACCTGAGAAAGACCAAAACCGGGGCGGCGATTACCTTCAATCAGCACAGGACCGTCGGGCGCGATGGCCACATCCCAGCCAATGACCAGGATCTTGTCCTCCTGACGGGCGGCTTCCAGCACCAGATCGGAAATCTGGTCGAAACAGGGAATGGGAAAGCCGTCGAAAGGTACGCCGGTGGTTGGATGGATGGCGTATGTAGTACTGACCTTGTCAATAGCATCGCCTTTCAGACAACCCGTTTCTGTGTCGATGGCCACAACCATGCCACCGCTGCTGAAGTTGTCCACAGCGCTCTTGCCGCTGCCCACACGCATACCCATCCACAAAATCCGGGGGTCACCCTGGTTATAGTAGGTCATGACCCGGATGGTATTGACGCTGGCGGGGCACAGCTTATTCAGCCCCTCGTGCTGAACCACCAGTTCCTCCAGCAGAATCCGTCCGGCAATGCAGCGGTCAAAATATGCTTTGGGATCGGGAATATCCTTGGTGTATACCTTGGTTACATCCTGTCCGCCCAAACCGTCAAAGGGCTTGGACATAAAGGCTTCGTGACGCTGCAAAAAAGCCAGAAATTCCTGAAAATTGCCCTCTGCCGGCACGAAAAATTCCCGCTTGGTGTAGGCAGCGAAATCCCGCAGGAAGATGGGCTTCTGGGTGAAACGCTGCTTGTGGGCTTCCGGGCTGACGGTGGCGTAGAAATTGTTGACAGTGCGGGTGCCGATATACTCTCTGCGCTCGGCAGCGCTGCGCTTGTAGAATTTGTAGGTCAAATAGTCGGTCAGCGCCATGCCGTAGCGAAATACGGACCAGCCGGCATCCAGGACCATACACAAAAAGCACTTTTTCTCTTCTTTGGCTACTTTTTTCAGCCGGGTAAAAAAGCGCTTATAATTGGCGGTGAAAATAAAAGAATAAAAGGCCATAGAAACCTCCTCTTGCGTGTTGGCGTTCTGTTAAATGCTGCGGCGCTCAGCCAGATAGCGGTTCAGCGCGGCGCCGTAAAAGAAAATGGAAACGCAGAAATACAGCCAAAGCATACCCAATGCCAGGGCATAAACAGAGCCGTAAATATTGGTGTAAACTGCAAAATGCTCCACATAAATGGAAAAAAGCCAGGAAAAAACCAACCAAAATACGGAAGCCAGTCCGGCTCCCGGCAGACATTGGCTGAAGCGGTTGCGCTGGTCCGGAAGCAGGGCATACATCCCGGCAAACAGCAACGTTTGGATCACCAGCAGAAACAGGCTGCGCAGGTCGATCAAGCGCAGCAACAGCATGATGGCCGGGTGGGTGGTCATCCACAGATAGTCGATCAGCGCGGTGCTGGCAAGATACAGCATCAGTGCCATCAGCAGCACCAGCAAAAACGTGATATTGTAAAGAATACTGATGCCCCGCCTGCCCAGATAGCTGTGGCGGTGCACCGGTGTATAGATGGCATCCAGTCCGCTCTGGACACCGAACATCCCCCGGCTGGCAGAATATAATGTACCCAATACAGAAATGGTGACCATGGTGCCGGAGCTGTGGCGGTAGGACGCGGTGACCAGGGATTGTGCTGTGGGCAGCAGACTTTCCGGAAGAAGGCCCTCCAATAGATTCATCAGATCGTCTGCTTCCATAGCGGTGTAGCGCAGGATGCCCAACAGCAAAAGCAGACCCGGAAACAGCGACAGCACCAGAAAAAAGCAGGTGTAGGCGCTGTGCAGCGAAATCTGCATGGGGCGAACAAATTGGGCAAAGCTGCGGTATTTTTGAAGCCTGTGGCGCCAAGAGTGCACATCCAAACCACCTTTCAAGGGGGATAGGCCGAAGGCTCGCTGGTTTCAGCGAGCCTTCTACCTGCACTCATATTATTCCGCAGAGATCAGATAATAGTACACCGGCTGGCCGCCGTTGAGCAGATTTACATCCGCATCGGGGCAGATCTCAGCAAAAATGTCGGCAGCGCGCTGGGCGTGCTTTTCCTTGACATCGGCGCCGTAGTAGATGGTGACATATTCCTTGCCGTCGTCACGGACCTTTTCTGCCAGGCTTCTGAGCAGAACACGAATATCCTGACTGGTGCCAAAGAGCTGGCTTCCGTACAGAGCCAGATAGTCGCCTTCGTGGATGTCGTAGCCGTCGAAGTCGGAGTTACGGGCAGCGTAGGTAATCTGCATGGTGTCTACAGTAGCCAGGGATTCGGTCAGCGCTTCGGTGTTCTCCTCGACGGATCCGTCGGGATTGAAGTTCAGCATGGCGGTGATGCCCTGGGGCACAGTTTTGGAGGGAATGACGATGACATTCTTGGGGGTCAGGTCATTGACCTGCTCGGCAGCCATGATGATGTTCTTGTTGTTGGGCAGAACGAAGACGGTTTCGGCAGGCACCTTGTTGACAGCCTCCAGAATATCCTGGGTGCTGGGATTCATGGTCTGACCGCCGGAGATGATGCCGTCTACGCCCAGGTTCAGGAATACGTCAGCAAGACCGGCACCGGCGCAAACGGAAACAACACCGATAGGCTTTTCGGGCTCAGCGATCTTGGGAGACTTTTCTGCCTCGCTCATCACCTTTTCGGTGTGCTGCAGGCGCATATTTTCGATCTTCACGGTGACGAAAGAACCGTAATCCATGGCCTCGTGCAGTGCCTTGCCGGGATCGTTGGTGTGGACGTGGACCTTGATGATCTCACCGTCCTCAACCAGCACCAGACTGTCGCCGATGCCGTCCAGGAAATTGCGCAGAGCCTCGGGATCCAGATCGTTCTCACGGGAGATGATAAACTCGGTGCAGTAGGTGAAGGTGATCTCCTCGGTGTCGAAGTCAGAGAAGTTGGCGGCTTCCTTGCTGTCACCGCCGTCCATACCCTCGGGCACGATCACATCGTTGCCCTGCAGCGCGGACAGCATGGCTTCCAGAGCCACCAGCCAGCCCTTACCGCCTGCGTCCACGGCGCCGGCCTTCTTCAGCACGGGGTTCATGTCGGTGGTGCCGGCCAGGGCGACCTTCGCCTCGGCAATGGCAGCCTCCAGCACAAATTCGATGAAGTTATTTTCCTGAGCGGCATGGGTAGCCTTGGCAGCGGCCAGACGGGCCACCGTCAGGATGGTGCCCTCAGCGGGCTTCATGACGGCTTTGTAAGCGGCGTCAACGCCCTCCTGCAGGGCGGCTGCCCACAGTACGCCATCGCAAATCTCGCCTTCGCGCAGCTTCTTGGCGATGCCACGCATCAGCAGGGAGAGGATAACGCCGGAGTTGCCGCGGGCGCCCCGCAGCATGGCGGAAGCGGCGGTCTTGGCAGCCAGATCCAGGGAGGGATCCTCCAGCTTACGCAGATCGGAGGCTGCGGCGTTGATGGTCATGGACATATTGGTACCGGTGTCGCCATCGGGCACGGGGAATACGTTCAATTCATTCAGCTTCTGCTTGTTGATTTCAATTGCGGCAGCCGCGCTGATCACCAGCCGGCGAAAATCCGCACCGTTAATTGTCTGTCTCACTTCTATTTCCCTCCAGATGTTAGCCGATCATCATGGAATCGACGTAAACATTGACTGCGCGTACTTCCGTGCCGGTGCACTTGGTGACCACATAACGCACCTCGGAGATGATGGAGGCGCTGACTGCGGGCAGATTCACACCGCCCACGACCATGATATGCAGATCGATGGAAATGCTATTGTCTTCGTGGAACTGGATGCGCACGCCCTTGCCGGCAGATTCCTTGCGCAGCAGGTGGTAAACGCCATCCCGGACGCTGCGGGCGGCCATGCCCTTGACGCCGAAGCAGTTGGTGGCGGCGGTGCCGACAATGTCGGTGTAGACGCTGGTGCTGATATTGACAGAACCGTTGTCATTTGCGTGTTGAATCATAATGATACCTCTTTCCTCAGATCATGCTCTCTTCCCAGCAGTCGGGAGCGGTCAGACCCATCATCTTGACGATGGTGGGAGCCACATTTGCCAGGCCGTAGTTGCCGTCTTTGACAGTCCAGTGGTGGTCCTTATCGTAAATGATAAAGGGTACGGGATTCAAAGAGTGGGCGGTACGAACGGAAGTTTTGCCCTTTTTGGTTTCGGTCATCTGGTCGGCGTTGCCGTGGTCAGCGGTGATCAGTACGGTGTAGCCGTACTTGTCAGCGGCTTCGAGGATGGCCTTCAAGCCGTTATCGACGCATTCCATGGCATACACAACCGCATCCATCACGCCGGTGTGACCAACCATGTCGCCGTTGGGATAGTTGCAGCGCAGGAACTGGAACTTGCCGGAAGCCATGTTCTCCACCATCTTTTCGGTGATCTCTTTGCTCTTCATGGCAGGTGCCTGCTCGAAGGGGATCACATCGGAGGGGATCTCTTCGTAGACTTCCAGATTTTCATTTACCTTGCCGCTGCGGTTGCCGTTCCAGAAGTAGGTCACATGGCCGTATTTCTGGGTTTCGGACAGGGCGTACTCGGTAATACCTGCCTGGCACAGAACCTCGGTCAGGGTGTTCTTGATGACAGGGGGCTGCACCAGATAGTTTTCGGGGATATTCAGGTCGCCGTCATACTGCAGCATACCGGCAAACTTGACACCGGTATAGCCGCCACGGTCGAACTTGTCGAAATCCTTGCGGTCGAAGGCCAGGGAAATTTCCTGTGCCCGGTCGCCGCGGAAGTTGAACAGGATCACACTGTCGCCGTTTTGGATCTTTGCCACGGGCTCGCCGTTTCTGGCGACTACAAAAGCGGGCAGATCCTGGTCGATGCAGCCGGT
>JAZRBW010000027.1:0-2248 GCA_045635305.1 Faecousia sp.
CGATGCTTTTCTTTGGTGGGCGAGGCGGGACTTGAACCCGCACGTCCGCAGTGAACACTAGAACCTGAATCTAGCGAGTCTACCAATTCCACCACTCGCCCATATTTTGTTCGCGCCTCAGCGCTAGAGTATAGTAACACACCACATTTCATTTGTCAACACTTTTTTTGACTTTTTTCAAAAAAGTTTTTTCTGCCGAAATTTGTCCCAATCCGGTAGCTTATTTTGTTTATCGCTCCAACGGTATGTCATTCTGAGCGAAGTCGAAGAATCCGTTTTCTTCGTCAAATGCAAAAAGGAGGGGGCGGATCCTTCGGCGCGCTTCGCTTGCCCAGGATGACACGCCCGAAGGTGGTTCAGCAGAACGATTCATCCCAATTTTTCGCAGGTGGATTCCCTCTTCCCTTTCGGTCTGTTTTATGATACAATGAAAAAAATGTGTATTTAAGGAGGAAAGAATATGTCTTTTCTGCCGATTTGCAAACAGGATATGCTGGACCGGGGTTGGGCGCAGTGCGACTTTGTTTATGTCATTGGTGACGCGTATGTGGATCACCCTTCCTTTGGTCACGCCATCATCAGTCGAATTTTGGAGCGCCACGGCTACAGCGTTGGCATCATCTCTCAGCCCGACTGGAAAAATCCCAAGTCCATCGACATCTATGGCCGCCCCCGTCTGGGCTTCCTGGTTTCCGGCGGCAACATGGACTCCATGGTCAACCACTATTCTGTCACCAAGCATCGCCGCAAGACCGACGCCTTTACCCCCGGCGGCGAAATGGGCAAACGTCCCGATTACGCCACCATCGTTTACTGCAATCTGATCCGCCAGACCTACAAGGATGTGCCCATCCTCATTGGCGGCATTGAAGCAAGCTTGCGCCGTTTGGGCCACTACGACTATTGGTCCGAAAGCATGAAACGCTCCATCTTGCTGGATTCCCAGGCCGATATTCTCATGTACGGCATGGGCGAAAAGAGCATCGTGGAGCTGGCAGACGCCCTGAATGCCGGCATGGAGGCCAGGGACATCACCTACATTGACGGTACGGTTTTCAAGGCCACCGAGCTGGATGAGAGCCTGCCCACCATCGTACTGCCCTCCTTTAACGAACTGAAAACCAACAAGCGCAAGTATGCCGAGAGCTTCAAGGTGCAGTACGGCAACTGCGATCCCTTCACCGCCAAGCGGCTGGCAGAGCCTTACGAGGGCTTCTATGTGGTGCAGAATCCGCCTCAGAAGCCCCTGACCACGGAGGAAATGGACGCGGTGTACGACCTGCCCTACCAGCGCACCTGGCATCCCAGTTATGCCAAAAAGGGCGGTGTGCCCGCCATTGAGGAAGTGCAGTTCAGTCTGGTCAGCAACCGGGGTTGCTTCGGCGCCTGCAGCTTCTGCGCTCTGACCTTCCACCAGGGACGCATTATCCAGACCCGCAGCCACGAAAGTATTTTGGCGGAAGCGGAAATGATGGTGAAAAACAAGGATTTTAAGGGATATATTCACGATGTGGGCGGTCCAACCGCCAATTTCCGCCACCCGGCCTGTGAAAAACAGCTAACAAAGGGCGCTTGCGGTGGCCGCCAGTGCCTGTTCCCCACCCCCTGCAAAAATATGAAGGCCGATCACAGCGACTATGTGGCGCTGCTTCGCAAGCTGCGGAAGATTCCCGGCATCAAAAAGGTCTTTATCCGCAGCGGTATCCGCTTTGACTATCTGCTGGCAGACAAAAAGGACACCTTCTTCAAAGAGCTGGTACAGTTCCATATCTCCGGCCAGTTAAAGGTTGCCCCGGAACACGTTTCCGACGCGGTGCTGGACAAGATGGGCAAGCCCCGCAATGCCGTATACAACAAGTTTGTGGATAAGTACTTCACTTTGAATAAACAGTACGGCATGAATCAGTATCTGGTGCCCTACCTCATGAGCAGCCATCCCGGTTCCGGGCTGAAGGAGGCCATAGAGCTGGCGGAATACATCCGGGAAATGGGCTACAATCCGGAGCAGGTGCAGGATTTCTATCCCACCCCCTCCACCCTTCCCACGGTGATGTACTACACCGGCCTGGACCCCAGGACTATGGAAAAGGTCTATGTGCCCACGGATCCCCACGAAAAGGCCATGCAGCGGGCATTGATCCAGTACCGCAACCCCAAGAATTATTACCTGGTGAAAGAGGCGCTGATCAAGGCCCACCGGGAGGATCTGATCGGATCCGGCCCCAAATGCCTGATCCGGGCCGTGCCT
>JAZRBW010000028.1:0-18034 GCA_045635305.1 Faecousia sp.
TTGTTTACAATAGAACTGTCATTGCGAGGAGCGTGGTGCTGCGCGCAGCGCATCCAAATATAAATGATTGCCGGGGGCAATCATACCTTGATTCACGCGACGTGGCAATCCCCAAAGGTTTTAGATACAGGATTTCGGAGCCTTTTCCCCATATTCCGGGGGATTGCCACACCAGTGTGCACACTGGTTCGCAATGACCGAATATCTTAGTGTAAACAACAATTTATCTAACTAACGAGGTATAACCAATGGCAAACGAATTTTATGCGCTCATGGGGCGTATGCGATATATCAACCGCTGGGGTCTGATGCGCAACAGCTTTTCCGAGAACATCCAGGAGCACAGCCACCAGGTGGCGGTGCTGGCCCATGCCCTGGCGCTGATCCGTCGGGAGATTCTGGGTTTGGATGCGCCGGATCCGGATCGCTGCGCTGTGGCGGCACTCTATCACGATGCCACGGAGATCCTTACCGGTGATCTGCCCACCCCCATTAAATACTACAATTCTTCTATCAAGGATGCCTACAAGCAGGTAGAGCATATTGCCGCCAACCGACTGCTGGATATGCTGCCGGAAGCTCTGCGGAAACACTATCAGCCTTTGCTGATGGAGGACGATGAGGAGATTAAGGAGATCGTCAAAGCGGCCGACAAGCTTTCTGCCTATATCAAGTGCGTGGCAGAGCAGCGCATGGGCAATACGGAGTATGAGTCCGCAGCCCAGCAGACTATGGCCGCCATGCTGTCCATGGACCGCCCGGAGTTGAACTGGTTTATCGGGCAATGCCTGCCGGCCTTCAGTCGCAACCTGGATCAGTTGGGAATTCAATAAGGATAACCAGCCTGCCACTCGGCAGGCTGGTTTTTGCAAATACTGGTTGACAACTGCAAATATATATGCTACAATCGTAATACAAAAGTAAAGCTGTGAATGAAGCAAAAAAGCAGTTGAAAGAAAGGGTGAATTTTATCGTGAAAAAGCCGAAAATCAGCCTGATCGCGATCATTGCCATGGTGCTCATTTGCGCTCTTGTAGCCGGCTGCGTTGCCGCCGGCCCCACGGTAAAGAATGAACCTGACGAAACCGAACCGGAAACCACCGTACCCGCAGAGCCGGAGGAAAAGGTGACGGTTTATATGATCACGGAGCAGAAAATCTATGTAAACGGAGAACTGGACTCCACCGCCACCTTCCGCTATGATGACCATGGCCGTCCCACGGAAGTGGGCTTTGTAAAGGCCGATGGCTCCGGCAAGAAGGCGGAGCTTAGCTATGATGAGGCGGGCAATCTTATCGGGGAACGCAATACCCATTTGTATGAAAACGTCGAAGAAGGTGTACAGCAGTTAGATTGGAATCTGACCTATGATGAAGGCCTGCTGACCAGGGCGGAGAGAACCTTCGAAGATCAGATTTATGTGCTTAACTTCAGCTATAATGACGATGGGCAGCTGATCCTGGTGGAGTACCCCCATCCGGAAGAAGGCGTGGGTGGCTATTTCTGGCAGAGCTACGACTATGATGCGGATGGCAAGCTGATCCGGGAAACCTGCTGCCATCGCCAGAACGGTGAATATCGCTATTCCCGTTATTGCTATTTCTATGATGAGCAGGGCCGCATGGCAGAGCAATACTACTGCTCCGCCGGAAGCGATACGCGCTTGGACCCGGAGACACTGGTCCAACTGGATTTCAAGATCAGCCCCTATGAGCATTTCTTCTTCTATTATGATGATGAAGGCAGATTGGCCCATGTTGGCGACGGCGAGGAGGATGCTTATCTCGGCGGCAGCGCACAGATCTACAGCGATGAGAAATATACCTTTGATGCAAACGGCAATTTGGTGCGGAAGGAAGACGGTAAGAAATTGGGCCATGATGCGCCCAGCTGGACGGAATATACCTATCAAGCCATGGAACTGAGCAAATCCGACGCAATCATGCACAAGCGGCTGATCCACGGCATTTCCAAATTCATCCTGTCCTACACCCTTAACAACACCCAGGACCCCCTGTTCTGGGAAATGTGCCCCAAGATGCTGTATAGCAACAACCTGCAAAACATGACCTTCTATTATCTGCTTCCTTATTCCCAGTTTGAATTGTTCCTGTATGCCCCCACCGCACCCCTACCCACCGAACCTCAGCCTACGGATCCGAAACCTACTGAGCCGAAACCCACTGAGCCGAAACCTACGGACCCGGAACCCACCGAACCTGTTGTGGATCCATTGGCAGAAATCAACGCCCTGTTAGGGAATTATGATAGTTGGTATAACAAAGCGCTGACCAGCGAATATACCACGCCTGCGCATATTGATCTAATGCTGTTTTTCCTTGGTGAATTCCGTGAGGAGTCCAATCGAGTTACCGATTCTGAGCGCGCGCGACTGAAGGAACTTTACGGTTACAGCGATCCTATCGATATGCTGGATATCACGTGCCTGCCGGTGGATAAGATGAATCAGGTTCTGCAGGATACCTTCGGCATCACTCTGGATGAGATCGACGTTGCCGGATTTGAAGAGCTGAATTATTTGGAGAGCACAAATTGCTACTATATTGTTGGCGGCGGTGCATCGGGTGCGATGGATTTCAATGCACTTGATGTAGAAACTATGGAAGATGGTACCATCCGCGTGACCTATACCCAATTTACAGGCAGTGAGGACGAAATGTTTGTGGTGACCCTGCTGCCTCATGGCGATGGCTACAGAATCCTTTCCAACATCCGTGCAGAATAACAATGCCTAAAACGCAACCAGCCTGCCACTCGGCAGGCTGGTTTTTGCAAATACTGGTTGACAACTGCAAATATATATGCTACAATCGTAATACAAAAGTAAACGGGAAGGGCCCTGTGGAAAATCGAACACAGATGAACCGTAGTCAGTGGCTGGCGACAGTCAGTCATACTCTCCTCCGACATATCTGATGCAGACCGCCATCGCTGTGAATGAAGCAAAAAGCAGTTGAAAGAAAGGGTGAATTTGTCGTGAAAAAACCGAAAATCAGTCTGATCTCCGTTATCTGTATGGTGCTGATCTGCACCATTGCAGCCGGCTGCACAGCCGCCGGCCCAGCCGACGGACAGGATGCGGAATTTGAAACTGTTCCCACCCAAACCTACATATCGTTGCAATCTGTGGATAACAAGCTGGCCATCGTGTACGATGATAACCTGTACCTGACAGAACACGCCTATTCTTCTTTCCTGTCCATGAGCATGAGCCTGGACGGAAAATCCGCAGTCTGTCGGACCAGCTGGGGTGTGCTCTATATTCACGATGGCACGGTGGAAAAGATTGCGGATTATGCTGCGTCTTATAGCTTCAGCGTTTCCGGCAATGCTGTTGCCTTCCTGGTTGATGAGAACAACGCGGATCGGGGGAATCTGGAAAGCGGTCTGTACCTGTATCACAAGGAAAGTGGCCAGCTCCAGCAGGTGACAAGGGCTGCGGATGGGGAAGTCCAGGACTACACCCTTTCTCCCGATGGGAAGACTCTGGCCTATTTGCTGTCACCGGAGTGGAATCAGTGTATGTTGCTGCTGCATCAAAATGGCAGCAGCGCCCTTCGCACGACATTTAATAACAGCAGTTATCGGCTGATCAGCACTGACAACAGCACCGATGTGATTTACCTGCGTACCGGAAACGGTGCATTGCTCTGTGCCAACAAGGATGGTCAGCATGAGAGTGTGGGAAGAGTTGACCAGTATTTATCGGAGTACAACGATCCCAAGGGCCACCTTTATTTGAATGCCGACCATACTCAGCTGTTATACAATGGCAGCGGCGTAGGCAAGTATCTGTCAGAGGGTGGGCAGAAGGGCGTTAAGGTGACTACCTGGGGAATTGTCCCGGCGGAATCTGCCCTATCTTCTTTCCACTATGGAAAAAATGCCGTTACCTGCAATGTGGATGATATGAAAAATCAAGTGATGCAGGCAAACGGCATCGTGGGGATCCAATATCTGCGCTGGGATGAAAGCGGACAGTATGTTACAATAGGAGAATGCAATACCCGTAAGGAATTTTGCTGGCTGGATCCTACACAGCGCTATGTCTATTACCTGGATGCCAACAAAAAGCTTTCCGTTTTGGATCTGCAAAGTGGCGGGGAAAGTGTCCTGCTGGCAGAGAATGTGGATCACTTTGCTGTCAGCTACGATGGCAGCGCCCTCTACTATGCAAACCGATACCTGTATGAATACGCAGACGGTCTGCAAAAGTACGGTGGCAATCTGTTTAAATGTGATCCTGCCAACGGAACGGTCTTGCAAAAACAGGAAACAGATATGATCGTGGATCTGTTCTTCTCGGAAAATAACCAGATGTTCTTCCTGACTACGGATGGAAGCCGCCATACCCTTCGCACCGTCGGCAAAAACGGCACAGTAAAGACGGTGCTGGAAAACGTGAAGCAATTTACCCAGGATACTTGCGGTCTGCTTTTTGTGCAAACCGATGGCGGCTGCTATAGCATCCGGGGCGGTAAGCTGACCCAATTGCAGGTAAAATCCCTGGCGTGACGTCAAAAACAAGGAAAGGATGAAACAGGATGAAAAAGCTGATTTCTTTGCTATGCGTGATTTCTATGCTGGCCGTATCGTTTACCGGATGTAAGCAAACGGAAAAAGACCAAGAAGAAACCTATGTACAACCTCGTACTTATATTGCTATGCAGCAGTTTGATGGCAAGCTGGGTATCCTTTTTAACGATACCTGTATCCTTACGGACTATAAATATGTCAGCAGCCGTTCTGCCTGCTACAGTCTCGACGGTACCGCCGCGGTTTATCTGACCGAAGAGAATGCCCTGCTCTATATTCACGATGGCACCGTGGAGAAGATCGTGGATAGTCCCTACTCCTATCGCTTCAGCGCTTCCGGCGATACCATTGCATTCCGGATCGACGAGAATAACGAAGCGCAGTCGGGCTTGGAAAGCGGTCTGTACCTGTATCAAAAGGCAACCGGGCAGATCCAACAGGTAGTTGCCCAAACGGAGGCGGATGTTCGCAGCTATACCCTCTCTCCTGACGGAAAGACGCTGGCCTATGTGACCACCGAGAGTATATGGGATTCCAACGATGCCAAGCTGACGCTCTACCGCGATGGCATCCGCACCGTGCATTTGCAGTTTGAGAAAGATCCTGCGTATCTGCGCGTGTTGGTTTATGATCTCATCAGTATTAATGACAGCGCGGATATGATCTATATGCGCTACCAAGACCGACTGGTTCTGGTGGACGGAGAGGGCGCTATGAAAAGGGTCGGTGTTCTGGAAGCATTGGGCAATAATACGTACTATACCAATGCTGACCATAGCCAGCTTCTCTACAGAACCGATCGGGGCACATTCCTGACTGCCCGGGGGCAGGACGGGGTCCTGCTTTGTGAAGATTGGACCAATCCCATGGAGCCCTGCTATGTCCAGTTCCACCATGATACCTATCATTCCGGCGCTTACAATGAAGGAACCATCCTGATCACCTGTGACTTTGCGGATTTTGGGCAGCAACTGCTCTATTTTATTGGGGGCTACAATGTGCGCTGCTGGTATCCCAACGAAAATGGAGAATATATCCAGGTGGCGGAATTTTCTACCATTCATTCGAAAAACTACGGGCTCGATTCCACCGGTTCTTACCTGCACTACCTGGACAGCGACGGCAAGATTTGTGTACTGGATCTGAAAAACGGTGGCCAAATCACCCAACTGGTAGAGCGGGCTGTCTCGTTTGCGGTCAGCCCCGATGGCGGTACGCTCTATTATTACTATGACGGCCTCTCCCGCTGCAGCGGAACGGAAGCCTCCGAGCCGGAAAAAATGCCGGTGGAGGGAAGTATGTGGAGCATCTACTTCTCGGAGAATAACCAGGTGTATTTCCTCTGCCAGCAGGAAACCTACCGGGATCTGTACACCATTACCAAGGACGGAGATGCGGCAGTGGTGCTGCAGAATCTGATGTGGTTTATGCAGTTTGAAAACGGCATGATTCTGCTGTCCACCGGAGAAGGCAACGATTACACGAAGCCGGATAAATACTACATTATCCGTGCCGGACAGCTGCTGGAGCTGAAAATGACAACCATGGAATGATTGCTTGACAAATGTGTTCAAACACAATACAATATACATACAAAAGTCCTCGAGAGGGGGACGTTAAAGGAGGATTTCACTATGAATAAAACGGTTATGCACCCGGTTTACGGCGCGATTACTTACGATGAGAATATCTGGACCGGCAAAAAGACGGTTACGGTCAATGGCGTTGCGCTGGTAAAGAGAACCAAGAATATCTTCTCCCTGCCCAATGGCACGGAAAGCATTCCCGTGACCCTGAAGGGCAATGCCATGACCGGTGCGTCCATTGTCATCGGCGGCGAGGCGCTGGAGCTCTATCCCAAGCCCAGCGTGCTGGACTGGATTTTGAGTATGCTGCCCTTTGTGCTGGTGATGGTGTGGGGCAACAGCCGTGCGCTTTGCGAAATTGTCCCCGTGGCGGGCGGTGCCATTGGCGGCGCGGTCAGCGGTATGGCCATTGTGTTGTGCATGACTGGCCTTCGGGAGAAAAAGCTGGGCGGAAAGCTGTTGGTTGCCTTGCTGGCTTTGGCGGCTACCTTTGCTGTGTGCGCAGCCATTGGCTATGTGATTCTGGCGCTGTGAACGACGGAGATCAGTGCCCCTGAAGGGAGTAACGCATATGAAAAAAACGGTTGTTCTGCTTCTTACTGTGCTGATGATTTGTTGTCTTGTTGCCTGCGCTTCTGCGGATGTGGAAGATACACACCCCCAGCTGGAGCCTAGCGACACCCAATGCGAGCATTCCTGGTTGGCTTGGGAAGTTGCCATAGAACCGAGTTGCGGCCACGACGGTGTTCAAAAGCGCTGCTGCACAATTTGCGGTGAGGAAGAGGAAGAAACACTGCCGGCATTGGGTCATCTTTACAAGGATGACAGATGCCTCGATTGCGGCAGGGAATCCCAGAGTTGTGACCATGAGGAAACCTACGATCTGGTCATCCGCGAAGCGGATTGCGAGAACAAGGGAGAAACCCGTGTCGTTTGCCGCAAGTGTAAAGCTGTGGTGGAGCAGAAGAGCATCAGTGCTTACAGGCATAGAGAATGGGAAGTCGTAACGGTTCGGGAAGCCACCTGCACCGAGGGCTCTATTGAGCAGTATTGGTGTACGATTTGCGGCGTCATGATAGAGCAGAAGCAAGGCCCGACCAAGGACCATGAATATGAGCAGAAGGATGGCCTAGAGCCCACCTGTACGGAAGATGGATGGACATCCTATAGACGCTGCACTGTTTGCGGTTATCCCGATGGCTACGAAACCCTAAGTGCAAAGGGTCATGCTTACGTTGCCGGCGTTTGCTGCAGATGCAAGCTTGTGGTGGAAGACTTTGCAATGATGGATGTTCCTCCCTTTGAAACAAAGCTGTTCAATGTGAGCGAGGCTGTTGGGAAAAGCTATGATGCGCCCCCTGCGCAGGTGGATCATTTTTACCCGGAGCTTGGCAGCAGACAGGAAATCTATCGCTGGTCCTTCAGCGCTTCTGTGAAAGGGACGTATGTTGTTTGGCTTGACGGAAGGCAGGCCGACTGCGAAGAAGTGGTAAAGCTTCTTGACGGCAATGGAAACCTTTTGTTCCAACTCAATAGCCGCGACGGCAACTGCTTCGTAATCGAGCTGCAGCAGGGCGAGTATACCCTTGAGGTTTTCCAGGGTTATCCATTCGCGGGCTATTCTTTGCACGTTGGCCATCCTACACAGCCTGTAGACATCTCCGACTATGACGTGATCCATGACAACATGATGTCTTACTTCCAGAGCAATACCTACACCTATATACCCGAAACCTCCGGCTTGTATGCCTTTAGCTTGAGCGGAATGACCGGTGGTGCGGAAGTCAAAATGGAAGTGCGTGGGGAAAATGGCCGTATTCTGGAGCATCGTGACAATATGAATAATGGCAAAAGCATTATTCTGGAGCTGGTGGCAGGGCAAACCTATACCCTGTACCTGGAGAACGGCCCTTATATTAGCCCCTACACACTGACCATCAGTACCCAGCGCCCCGTGTTGGATGTGACCGGTTATACAAGTGTTGCCGATCGCGTCTGCTATCAGTCTCAGCAGCTGCGCTACAGCTTTGTGGCGTCCAGCAGTCAGTATACCTTCCTGCTGCAGGGAATGGATGACGACAGTGCCTTTGTGAAAATGTATCTGTATGGTCCTGATGGTGAACAGTTATATAAAAGTGACTGGTGTCCCAATGATAGTAGCTTCCGTAAGGAAAATCTGGTGGCAGGCGAGACCTATACCATCGTGGTGGAGCAGTCCAACAAGGTGACAGATTTCATTCTGCATCTGCTGACACCGGCAGAACCGGTGCAGATCCGGGATCATGTGGGCATTCGGGACGAAATGTTCTATGCCGGCCAGACCAACGCTTACCGGTTTGCTGTGGAAAGTGAGGATGCCTACTGCTTCGCGCTGGACATCCATGGAAATGATTGGGCAGGGCTGCAGATCGAAATTTACGATTCTGAGAATCAGATGATCCACAGATATTACCTGTGGGACGGTGAAACCTTCGATTTGGACTTCCTGGAGGTTGGCAAGACCTATACCATTTACCTTACCCAAACCTTTGGCCCCTTGCAGTATACCTTCTGCATACAGAAATAACGAAATAAAACCGCACCCGGCGAAAGCCAGGTGCGGTAAGTTTTTTAGATCTGTCCGGGGTTCATTTTGCGGATATAGTCCAGGTTTTGCTCGCCGATGCAGCCCACCAGCAGGTAGCGGTTTTTTCGCTTGTCATGGACAAAGCGGTACAGCAGTTGCAGGTCACCGATCTTGCCGGTGCTGGATACATGGATCCGGGGGCCGTTGCACTGGTGCACCATCTCGCCAATACGGACGTGGTTTTCGTCTACATAGGTTACCGGCAGGTCCATCTTGATGTATTCGTGGATCTTCTTCTGCAGCTCTACCAGGTCTATATCCGGCGGATAGTCCGGGAAGGTCAGCACAAAACCGTGGCGCACATCATCATGGCCGCATCGGGCGTAATCCTCCGGCGGCAGCAGCATTTCGCACAGGTCTTCTGCGGTGTGGGAGGCCAGACGGAAGGGCAGGGAACGGTAGACAATGTCCTTTACCTCGTAGGGCTCCGGGCCAAAGATGCCGGGGCGGGCAATGACTACCTCTTCGCCCACGCCGATCAGCAGGTCAGCGTTCATGCGCAGCAAGGGGAATACCAGTTCGAAATGTTCCACAATGACTCGCTTGCCCCGCTTGATTGCCTCCAAAATGCAATCAGCCAATTCGTTCAGCTGGGTAAAGCCGGTTTCAAAGCGGATGTCCACATGGTAGGAGTGAGGGGAGAAGAAACTCCGTTCCTGGTCAATATCCAACAGCGGCAGGGGACGGATATACAGACCGTTATCGTCGTTGGTCAACTCCAGATTGGGGAACATACCCCGAATCAGCGCGCTTTTACCGGCGCCTGCGTCGCCGATGATGCCGATCAGCTTATCAAAAGGGGAGAGGTACTGCTGTGCCAGCTGCATACCCAGCGCATACATACGCTTGTGACCGCGGGGGGCAAAATAGCTGCTGACGATGAAACTTTCCTGACATTCCAGCATAGACGGATCCTCCTAAATGTGATTTGCACCATTATAGCAGATAAAAGGACTTTTGGGTAGAGAAAAGTGAAAAATAGTTTGCATATTTGCAAAAAGTAATATATAATGACCCTGTATAAAATCAACAACTATGGCTTCTGAAAGGAGTAGTAGAAACATGGCTGAAATCATCAAAGCCGCCGTCGCCGGTACTGACGAGAAAAGCGACGCGGTCGTTACCGTTGAGCCCTGCGAAAAAGGGCTGCAGCTGGAGATCAAGAGTGTTGTTTCCAATCAGTTTGGCCCTGCCATTGAGGCTTCCGTACGTGAGGTTCTGGCAGATATGGGCGTGGAAAATGCTGTTGTCAAGGTTGCCGACAGAGGCGCCCTGGACTGCGTTCTGCGTGCCAGAGTGGAAACCGCTGTGTTGCGTGGAAAGGGGGAAGTGTAATGCGCCGTAGTATGCTGTTTTTGCCCGGCAATGCCCCGAAGATGATCATCAACGGCAATTACCTGGGCTCCGATGCTGTTATTTTTGACCTGGAGGACGCTGTCGCGCCCGACCAGAAGGATGCCGCCCGTATTCTGGTGCGCAATGTGCTGGGCGCGCTTGAGTTTGACCGCGTAGAAACCATCGTCCGTATCAATTCCATTGATACGCCTTACTGGCAGAAGGATCTGGAGGCCATCGTGCCCCAGAAGCCGGACATCATCATGCTGCCCAAGACTGGCATGGCTCACGATGTGGAAGTGGTGGACGATTATCTGACCGCTTTGGAAGAGAAGCTGGGCATGGAAGCGGGCACTGTCCGCCTGATGCCCCTGATCGAAACTGCCCTGGGCATTGAAAATGCTTATTTCATTGCTGCTGCCCGCAAGCGTGTTGTTGCCCTGTTCCTGGGTGCGGAGGATCTGACCGCCGACCTGCGCTGCAAGCGCACCAAGGAAGGCCGCGAGATCGATTATGCCCGCAGCCGCATGGTCAATGCTGCCCGTGCCGCCGGTGTGGATGTGTACGATACCCCCTTCACCGATGTCAATGATGACGAGGGCATCGTAGCCGATGCTACATATGCCAAGAGCCTGGGCTTTACCGGCAAGGCATCCATTTCTCCCCGTCATATCACTGCAATCAATACTGTGTTCAGCCCCAGTAAGGCAGACATTGCTTATGCTTATGAGGTTATGGATGCTATCGCTCTGGCCAAAGAGCAGGGTAAGGGCGCCATCGCTCTGCGGGGCAAGATGATCGACGCTCCCATCGTGGCCCGTGCACAGCAGACCATTGCTGCTGCCGAAGCCCTGGGCATTCGCAAGGAGGATCTGGTATGAGAGATAAGAAACTGGTTGCATCTATCCGTGAAGCGATTATCGCTTCCGGTCTGAAGGACGGCATGACCATCTCCTTCCATCACCATATGCGTAATGGTGACTATGTGCTGAATATGGTCATGGAAGAGATCGCAGCGATGGGCATTAAGGGCCTGACCCTGAATGCTACCGCTTTGTTCGATATTCATCTGCCACTAATTGAGCATATCAAAAACGGTGTGGTTACTACGCTGCTGACCAATTATATGTCTGCTGGTCTGGGTAAGATTATCTGCACCGGCATTATGGAAAATCCTGTGCAGTTCCGTACCCACGGCACCCGCCCCGATGACATCATCCACGGCCGTACCCCCATCGATGTGGCATTCGTAGCTGCGCCCCAGTCTGACGATATGGGTAACTGCACCGGCAAATATGGCAAGTCTGCCTGCGGTGCCTTTGGCTATGCCATTATCGATGCCCAGTACGCCAAGAAGACCGTGGTCATCACCGATGAACTGGTAGAATACCCCATGGTTGGCTTCACTGTGCCCGAAGTTTACGTAGACTATGTTGTGGTTGTGGACGCCATTGGCGACCCCAACGGCATTGTTTCCGGTACTACCCGTATTACCCGCGATCCTGTGGGCCTGGCTATGGCCCAGTGGGCTGCCAAGGTAGTCGAGCATTCCGGCCTGCTGGTGGATGGATTCTCCTTCCAAACCGGTGCCGGCGGCGCAACCCTGGCAGGTGCCAAGTTCCTGAAGGACATTATGATCGAAAAGGGCATCAAGGGCAGCTATGTGATGGGCGGCATCACCAAGTATCTGGTGGAAATGCTGCAGGCCGGTTGCTTCCGTACCATTCTGGACGGTCAGACCTTCGACCTGGATTCCATCGACTCTCTGCGTAACGATCCCCGTCATCAGGAAGTTTCCCTGTATCACTATGCCGGCCCCAATGCTCCCAGCTGCATCGTAAACAGTCTGGATACCATTTTTGCCGGCGCAACCGAAGTGGACGTAGACTTCAATGTCAACGTGCATACCGATTCCAATGGTATTATCATGGGTGGTTCCGGTGGACACAGTGACATCTGTGCCGGTGCCAAAATGAGCGTTATCATCACTCCCATGTTCCGTAACCGTCTGCCCATGATTCTGGATCGTGTTACCACCATCACCACCCCCGGTAAGGACATCGATGTACTGGTCACCCAGGGCGGTATTGCGGTTAACCCCCGTCAGCAGGAACTGAAGGAAAGACTGACTGCTGCAGGTCTGCCCATCGTGGACATCCGCGAGCTGCAGGCTAAGGCTGAGCGCATGACCGGTAAGCCCCAGCCCGTTCCCCATGGTGACAAGGTGGTTGCTGAAGTCATCTATCGCGACGGCACCATCATCGACCGCATTTACAACACCCTGTAATGGGAGGGAAAACCATGAGAGAGATCAGTGCTGCCCGCATTACCGATGTGGTAGCTCGCCTCTGTGTAGAGGCCAATAACCACCTGCCCCAGGATGTGAAGGATTGCATCCGCTGCTCCTATGAGCAGGAAAACTGGGGACAGGCCAGAGAAATTCTGGAGCGGATCATGGAAAACTATGAGATTGCTGACAGGGAAGACTGCCCCGTCTGCCAGGATACCGGCGTGGCTTGCGTGTTCGTGAAGCTGGGACAGGAAGTCCACATCGATGGGGATCTGAACGAGGCCATTCACGAAGGTGTCCGCCGTGGCTACCGGGATGGCTATCTGCGCAAGAGCGTGGTTCGTGATCCTCTGGATCGCGTCAACACCGGTGACAATACCCCTGCCATGATCTATTTTGACATCGTTCCCGGGGATGTTTGCGAAATTACCGTGGCTCCCAAGGGCTTTGGCAGCGAGAACATGAGCCAGATCAAAATGCTCAAGCCCTCCGACGGCGAGCAGGGTGTGAAGGATTTTGTGGTGAAGGTGGTGGAAGAGGCCGGCCCCAATCCCTGCCCTCCCATCGTGGTGGGTGTTGGCGTTGGCGGCACCTTCGACAAGGCTGCGTACCTTGCCAAGAAGGCACTGATGCGCCACGCCGGCGAGCCCAACTCCAATCCCTACTATGCTGCTATGGAGCAGGAACTGCTGGAACGGATCAATGCCCTGGGCATCGGCCCTCAGGGCTTCGGCGGCAAGACCACCGCCCTGGCGGTGCACATCGAACAGTTCCCCACCCACATTGCGGGTCTGCCCGTGGCGGTCAATATCAACTGCCATGTCACCCGCCACCAGACGGAGGTGCTGTAATATGGCTATCAACATTACCGTACCCATGAGCCGGGAAACTGCCCGCACCTTAAAGGCTGGCGACAGTGTGCTGCTCAGTGGCGTGATCTATACTGCCCGTGATGCCGCCCATAAGCGGCTGTGTGAGCTGGCTGAGCAGGGTAAGGAACTGCCCCTGAATGTGGATGGCGCAACCATCTACTTTGTGGGTCCCACCCCCGCTAAGCCCGGTGAGGTCATCGGCTCTGCCGGCCCCACCACCGCCTACCGCATGGATGCCTACAGCCCCACTTTGATCGAACTGGGTCTGACCGGCATGATCGGCAAGGGCAAGCGCAATGATGCGGTTGTGTCCGCCATGAAGGAACACGGTGCTGTGTATTTCGGCGCTATCGGTGGCTGCGGCGCGCTGCTGAGCCGCTGCATCAAGAAGGCAGAGATCATCGCCTATGAGGACTTGGGCGCCGAGGCGATCCGCCGTTTGGAAGTGGAGAATTTCCCCGTGGTTGTCATCATCGACAGCGAGGGCAATAACCTCTATGAGACCGGAAGATCCAATTACTTGGGCCAATAACGAAACAAACGCTTGGGGTGCTGTCCATTTTGGACAGTACCCCAATTTTGCTGGAAGAAAGGCCGGCGGGTGCAGCATAGTCATGGATGCTATTGGCGAAGATATTGACTGTGCCGCACGAAAAGGGAAAATGGTACACCATGTGCTTGACATAAAGACATATGTGTGCTATAAATGGATTGGAAGGTTATTTGCTGAACGCAACGGAAATGGAGGATGCACTATGAAGAAGTTTATAAGTTTGTTTACCGTGAAAAAGATATGTTTTCTGCTGTCTGTAGTGTTAGCACTGTCTGTGCTGTCTGCCTGCCGATCTGCGGGTGCTCCGATTCCGGCAACCAATGCTGAAGATCCGCAGCCTTCTTTCACATCTGTTCCGCAAACCACAACGCTGCCAATACAGCCTACAACTGCACCGACACAGCCAACGACCATGCCCACACAGCCTACCGTCCCCGCAATAGAACTGATGGGCGATGTTGCTTACTCAACGTACAACATGCTTAAGGTTCCGGAGAGCGCGATGAAGCCGCTGGTTATTAAATCGTCAACCCAACTACAGCAGGAAATGTTGGCTTGGCAGGCTGTGAACCACACTTTTAACGAATACTTTCTGAAAGACTTGGCAGAGTTATTTCCTGACGAATTTTTCGAAAACAACACCTTGATTGTGTTGTGTTTTACTGCCAGGCCAGGTTATTATTCCGTCATTGTAGAAGAATGTGTTCAAAATGCGGATGGGACATATACCCTTGTCGTGACAGAAGCGAAACCAACATTCAACGACGAGATGAAGAATTATGTTTATGTGTTTCTGCGTATTTACGCAGATATTCCTCAGGATGCGGTCATTGATGTGCAGCTTGTTAATTCGGAGCACATGATTTATATTGAAGATTACTTGGCGTCGATAAAATAGGTGCAGTGCGCTTCTCCTGCGCATCCGTTTGGAAGTAGAAAATTTCCCTGTGGTTGTCATCATCGACAGCGAGGGCAATAACCTCTATGAGACCGGTAAGGCGAACTATTTGGCTACCCTGTAATGAAATACCAGGCGCACCTGCCGATGGCGGCAGGTGCGCTTTGCTGCGCCGCAAATACAAATTGGGATTTATCGAACACCTCGCGGTGTGCTGTAGGGAACGCTGTCCTCAGCGTTCCGAAACGATTTAGGGGGTTCGATGTCCCCTAAATCGTTAACTTGCATCAAAAAATGCCGCTTCGCGGACGGAACGCTGAGGACAGCGTTCCCTACGGGCGTGTTTGAAACGCAGCGATAAACGAAAATTTGAAGTTTATCCATGTGGATGGGCGGTGCTTATTTTGCAGAAATTCTGTTAATTCCCGGCTTGACAAAGCAGGCAAAAATGGGTACTATATACTATGTATAACTGGGCAGTATGCTCAACTATAAATGCATTTATGAGGTGCGAATATGGAAAATAAAAAGAAGGTTCTGGTCATCGGTGTCATTGGCGCGGATGTCCATGCCGTCGGCAACAAGATCCTGTACCACGCATTTACGGAAGCCGGTTTCGAGGTAGTCAACCTGGGCGTTATGGTGTCTCAGGAAGAGTACATCGCTGCCGCTATTGAGTCCAATGCGGATGCCATCGTCGTCTCTTCCCTGTATGGTCAGGGCGAGCTGGACTGCCGCGGTATGCGCCAGAAGTGTGATGAAGCCGGCCTGGTAGGCATTCCCCTGGTGGTCGGCGGTAATATCGTTATCGGTAAGCAGACCTTTGAGGATGTGGAGCGCCGCTTCAAGGACATGGGCTTTGACCGTGCCTTCCCTCCCGGCACTGCTCCCGAAACCACCATCGAGGCCCTGCGTGAGCTACTGCACATGGATGGTGATCAGGCGTGAAGCCGATCCTCTTAATTGATTTTGGCAGTACATATACCAAACTGACAGCGGTGGATGTGGAGGGCGAGTCCATTTTGGGCACGGCCCAGTCCTATACCACCGTGGAAACCGACATCGGCAATGGCCTTCGCAAGGGTCTTGCGCTGCTGGAGGAAAAAACCGGCAAGCTGGACTTCGCGGAAACCTATGCCTGCTCTTCTGCTGCCGGCGGCCTGCGAATGGTGGCAAGCGGCCTGGTGCCGGAACTGACCAGCGAGGCGGCAAAGCTTGCCAGCCTGGGTGCCGGCGCGAAAATCGTGGGCCTGTACTCCTTCCAGATGACGGAGGAGGACATGGAGGAAATTGAAGGCCTGAAGCCGGATATTTTTCTGCTGGTGGGCGGCACAGACGGCGGCAACACTGCCTGCATCGAGCATAACGCCCAGATGCTTGCGGATTTGAAGCCCCAGTTTCCCATCGTCATTGCCGGCAACCGCAATTCGGCCCGCAAGTGCCAGAAAATTCTGGAGGGCTGTGAAACCTACATTTGCCCCAATGTGATGCCGAAATTTGGCGTATTGAACATTGAACCCACCCAAAAGCAGATCCGTGAGATCTTTCTTAACCGCATCATTCAGGCCAAAGGCCTGTCTGCGGCGGCCGAACTGCTCAGCGACATTATGATGCCCACACCCTCCGCGGTGATGCAGGCCATGCAGCTGCTCAGCGAAGGCTGTGAGGGAGAAATGGGAATTGGCGATCTGGTGGCGGTGGATGTGGGCGGTGCCACTACAGATATTTATTCCATGGCCGATGGTATGCCTGAGACCATGAATACAGTCTATAAGGGCATCCCTGAACCCTTTGCAAAGCGGACGGTGGAAGGCGACATCGGTATGCGCTACAGCGTCCACGGCATCGTGGAGGCGGTGGGCACTGATCGGATCAGCAAGCTTTCCGGCATTCCGGCAGACAGGGTAGAGGAACTGGTTTCCTGGCTGCGGGAACATACGGATTCCGTTCCCGACGGAAACGGAGAACTGGAAAAGCTGGATCATGCCCTGGCATCCATGGCCATCGAAACAGCGGTGGCCCGTCATGCCGGCACCATGGAAGAAACCTACACACTGATGGGTCTTACCTACGTCCAGTCCGGCAAGAATTTGACCCGCGTCAAACAAATCATCGTTACCGGTGGCAGCTTGATTCACACCAGGCGCACCGCCGATATCGCAAAACACGCACTTTTCAGCCCCATGCAGCCCACTTCTCTGCGCCCCAAACAGGCAGATATTTGGGTGGACCGAAAGTACATCCTTGCCGCTATGGGTTTAATCAGCACCCGCTATCCCCAGGCGGCCCTGAGAATCATGAAGAAAGAGTTGGAACATTATGGATATTCAGAATAAGCGTATTTCCAATGATGAGTTTTTTAAGCTGCGTCAGGAGATCCTGACCCAGTGGCCCACCGGCAAGGACGTTGACCTGGAGGAGGCTGTTGCTTACCATAAGGCTATGCCCGAGAGCCGCAATTTCAGCAAGAAGCTGTTGGATGCCAAGCGTGACGGCCGCACCCTGGTGCAGCCCCGTGCAGGCGTTCCCGTTGTGGAAGAACACATCAAGCTGATGCAGTACCTGGAAAAGTACGGCGAAGCTGATCTGCTGCCCTCCACCATCGACTCCTATACCCGTCAGAACCGCTATGAAGAAGCGGAGAATGGCATTGCTGAGTCCATCCGTCTGGGCCGCGCCATGATGAACGGCTTCCCCGCTGTCAACCACGGTGTTGCCAAGTGCCGCCAGGTTGTTGAGAGCGTCAACCTGCCCATGCAGGTTCGTCACGGCACTCCCGATGCAAGACTCCTGACCGAAATCACCTATGCCGGTGGCTTCACCAGCTACGAGGGCGGCGGTATTTCCTACAACCTGCCCTACTGCAAGAACATTCCCATGGAGCGCACCATCAAGGACTGGCAGTATGTTGACCGTCTGACCGGTCTGTACGAGGAAATGGGCGTTTCCATCAACCGTGAGCCCTATGGCCCCCTGACCGGCACTCTGGTGCCTCCCTGCATCTCCCACGCCGCCGCGATCATCGAGGCACTGCTGGCTGCTGAGCAGGGCGTTAAGAATATCACCGTCGGCTACGGCCAGTGCGGCAACCTGCGCCAGGACGTGGCTGCGATCCGTACCCTGGAAGAGCTGACCGACGAGTATCTGCATAAGTACGGCTACGACGATGTGCAGGTCACCACCGTTCTGCACCAGTGGATGGGCGGCTTCCCCGCTGACGAGGCTAAGGCCTTTGGCGTTATCTCTATGGGCTCTCTGATTGCAGCTCTGTCTAAGGCTACCAAGGTCATCGTCAAGACTCCTCACGAGGCTGTGGG
>JAZRBW010000029.1:0-8557 GCA_045635305.1 Faecousia sp.
GGCTTCCCTGTGGTGGTTGACATCGATCTGGGCGAAAATCAGGTTCCCGGTGCGCTGGAATCCGTCTGCGACCACAACGAAACCGTCAAGAAGTCCCTGGAACTGCGCAATATTAAGATCAAGGTGAAGGAACTGCCCATCCCCGTGGCCTTCGCTGCTGCTTTCGAGGGTGAGATCATCCGTAAGGCCGATATGCACAACGAGTGCTGGTCTTCCAAGAACCCCACCGCCGAGCTGGTGCTGATGCGGGAACTCAGCGAAATTGAGGATCATAAGATTACCGTCATCGGCCCCGATTTTGCCGAAGCCAAGGAACTGGCTCTGGCTACCTTCGTGGAAGTTGCGGGCAAGAAGATGCAGGTGGACTTCGAATCCGTTATCGAGCGTAAGTTCCACTCCTGGTTCAACTATATGGAAGGCGTCATGCACACCGGCCAGCGTAACCAGGTTCGCGTCCGTGTTTCCAATGCCGCTTTTGAGGCTGGCCTGCGTCTGAAGGACTTCGCTGAAGTGCTGTATGTGATGGTCAAGAACGAGTTTGAAGTCGTTGTTGATAAGTGCCAGGTCACCATCATCACCGATCCTGTGAAGGCAGCCCAGTTCCGTGACGAAGTGGCTATGCCCCGTTACGCCCAGCGCGATGACCGTCTGGCTTCCATGACCGACGAGGCTGTGGATCGCTACTACACCTGCATCCTGTGCCAGTCCTTCGCACCTGCCCACTGCTGCGTGGTTACTCCCGAGCGTCTGGGCCTGTGCGGTGCTGTGTCCTGGCTGGATGCTAAGGCTACCAACGAGCTGGATCCCAACGGCCCCTGCCAGCCCATCTTCAAGGAAGGCTGCACCGACGAGCGCACCGGCCGCTTTGACTCCGTCAATACCGCCATCGCCGCTGCTACCCACGGCGCTGTGGAGAATGTGACTCTGTACTCCATCCTGGAGGATCCCATGACCTCCTGCGGCTGCTTCGAGTGCATCTGCGGCATCGAGCCCGTTTCCAACGGTGTCATCGTTGTCAACCGTGAGTTCAAGGGCATGACCCCCGCCGGCATGACCTTCGGCGAGCTGGCATCCTGCACCGGCGGCGGTGTCCAGACCCCCGGCTATATGGGCCATGGCCGTCACTTTATCGCTTCCAAGAAGTTTGTTTCCGCTGAAGGCGGCATCGCCAGAATCGTGTGGATGCCCAAGGAACTGAAGGACGATGTGGGCGAGCGCCTGAACGCCACCGCTAAGGAGCTGCTGGGCATCGACAACTTCACCGATATGGTGGCCGATGAAACCGTCACCACCGATTGCGAAGAGCTGTTCGGTTGGCTGACCGAAAAGGGCCACCCCGTCCTGAACCTGGAGCCTCTGATGTAATGCAAATCAATATGGGAGGGGCTTTGCCCCTCCCATGCCATAAAATAGGAGGAGCACCGCATGGAATACATTTTTGAAAATGTGGGCACGCCCGATATTCGTGCGATCACAGAAATGCGCTACCGCATGAATGCCACGCGCATTGGTATCTGGACGGGTGTGTATTTGCTGTTGGGAATCTATTTCCTGCGGGAATATCTGTTGGGATATGGATACCTGTATGCGCCGCTGCTTTTCTCTGGCTTTGCTGTCTATTTTGCTGTGTCGCCTTATTTTATCGTACGAAGGGCGTGGAAAAAGGAATTGGCGTTCCATAATGGTGTGATGCCTGTCAATACCGCCCGGTTTGGTGAAAAAATGAGCATTGAGAATGCAACATCTTCCCGTTCTTGGGAATATTACCACCTGACCAAAGTTTGTAGCTTCAAATACAGCTATTGCCTGTGCTTTGCGGATAAAACGGTGCTTTTGGTTGGCCGAGATGGCTTTACCAAAGGCTCTTTCCAGGAATTCAAGCAGTTTTTGCGCTATGCGCGCCCGGATTTGAACATTCCGGAATAATTTTTCCATAATACAAGCGAAAGGACATTGTCCAACATGAAAGTCATTTTCCAAATCGAGGGTGCAAACCCTATTAGTATTGAATGCAACGCCGGTGATAACCTGCTGGAACTGGCGCGTCGTGCCAATGTGGCCATCGATGCGCCCTGCTCCGGCAACGGCTCCTGCGGCAAGTGCCGCGTCAAGCTGATTGAGGGCCAGTTGGAATCCTTCAAAAGCCGCCATATCTCCGACGAAGAATATAATGCCGGCTGGCGCCTGAGCTGCAACGCCAAGGTGCTGACCGACTGCACCGTTTGGGTGCCGGATATTGCATCCGCCTACCAGAGCCGCATGAAGACCGCCGATCTGTCTTCCCCCAAGGAAATCGCCATTTTCGAGGATTGCCAGGCCCAGCTGCAAGCAAGCGGCATCGAATTTACCAATTGTTTCCGCTCTGTGGTGGTTACCATGGCGGAGCCTACTTTGGATGACACCATGCCCGACATCGAGCGGTTCACCTGGGCCGTCCAGGAGGCCCTGGGCGCACAGAAGGTGAAGGTGCCCTTTGCCGTTATGGTGAAGCTGGCATCCACTCTGCGCCAGCACGATTGGAATGTATGCGTCAAGGGTAAGCTGGAGGGCGATTCCTTCCAGGTCATGGAAGTTTGCGACCCCACTGACACCAAGATCGTGGGCTGCGCCATCGACATCGGCACCACCACCGTCACCATGGTCCTCGTTGACCTGGAAAACGGCAAAATTCTCGCCAAGGGTTCTTCCGGTAACGGCCAGATCCGCTACGGCGCGGACGTGATCAATAGAATCATCGAGCAGGGTCGCTCCGGCGGCAAGAAAAAGCTGCAGGACGCCATCGTCAAGGAGACCCTGAACCCCATAATTGCAAACCTGTGCAAGAGCGCCAATGTAAACGCTCGCAGTATTTTGCAGCTGTGCGTGGCGGCCAACACCACCATGAATCACCTGTTCGTGGGCGTGGATGCGGAGAGCGTCCGCATGGAGCCCTACATCCCCAGCTTCTTCGGCTGGGAGGGGCTGCTGGCCGGTGATCTGAAGCTGCCCGCCAACCCCCTGGCTCCCGTTATCATTGCGCCCAATATCGGCTCCTATGTGGGCGGCGACATTACCGCCGGCGCATTGGCTGCCGGGCTGTGGGACAAGGACGAAATGAGCCTCTTTATCGATCTGGGCACCAACGGTGAGCTGGTGTTCGGCAACCGGGATTTCCTCATGAGCTGCGCCTGCTCTGCCGGTCCTGCCTTCGAGGGCGGCGATATTTCCTGCGGTATGCGCGCCACCGACGGCGCGGTGGAAGCCTGCGTCATCGACAAAAACACTATGGAGCCCACCCTCACCATTGTGGGCGACGCGGGGCAGAAGTGTGGCGGTATCTGTGGCAGCCGGATCATCGACATCATTTCCGAGCTGTACCGCTGCTCTATCATCAATGCCAAGGGTCAGTTTGTCCGCGACGGTGACCGTGTCCGCCGGGATCAGCACGGCATGGGCCGCTATGTGCTGGCTGACAGCCATGAGAGCGAAACCGGCCGGGAAGTTTCCATCAACGAGGTGGATATTGATAACTTCATCCGTGCCAAGGGCGCCATTTTCTCCGCCATCGATACGCTGCTGAAGTCTGTGGACATGGATGTGGAGATGATCGACCATGTGTATGTGGCCGGCGGCATCGGCAGCGGCATCAACATGAAGAACGCTGTCAACATTGGTATGCTGCCGGATGTGGATCTAAGCAAGTACAGCTACATCGGAAACTCCTCCCTGACCGGCGCTTACGCCATGGTGCTGAGCGACCAGGCCAATGAAAAGTGCCACGAGGTGGGTGCCAACATGACCTATCTGGAGCTGTCCACTTACCCCGGCTACATGGATTCCTTCGTAGCCGCCTGCTTCATTCCCCATACGGACCGGTATCTGTTCCCCAATTCTGTCCAGGAGGGCTGATATGCTGAATACGACCCATCATGTGGCAATTATCTGCTCAAACTATGAAAAATCCATGGATTTCTATGTGAATAAGTTGGGTTTTTCTCTCATCCGGGAAACGCACCGCCCTCAGCAGGGCGACATTCTCATCATGCTGCAGCAGGGCGAAACGGTGCTGGAGCTGTTTATTTGGCCTCACGCCCCTCAGCGCGTCAATTACCCGGAGGCTTTGGGCCTGCGGCACCTGGCCTTCCGTGTGGAGAACATGGAGGAGGCCGTGGCATGGCTGAACGCTCGTGGCGTGGAAACCGAGCCCGTCCGGGAGGACAAGATCAACGGCGGCCGCTTTACCTTCTTTAAGGATCCCGACGGCCTGCCCCTGGAATTACACGAATAAAAGGAAATTACAATATGCAAATCGAAAATCATAAGGACGAAGTACCCTTTTCCTACTATGAAGACCAGTTCCGGGCGCTGAATCCGGAAGAAGCCGTGGAACGCGTGGGTGTCAAGTGGGATGGGAAAGAATTTTATGTTAACCTGCTGGGCCGGGATTTTGCCATCGCCCACCCGGATTACGCCATCCGGGCCCTGGACGAGGGCAGGCTGCCGCCCCTGCCTACCCAGACCTTCCTGCTGCGCTACCTGCTGGAAAGTAAGAAGACCACTTGGTGCGGCACCTGGAAAACCTTCCGGGAAATGCCCTGGGGCGAGATGTACATAAAGCCCTACACCGGCCGTGTGCTGACCCGGGCCGCCTATACCTTCAGCTTCAAGCTGAAGGCCTTCGCTGCCGCCTGCGAGAAGATGGGCGCAATCAAACTCCAGCATGGCGATGCGGGCTATCAGCTGGAGCTGGTGCCCGGTTTCCATGTGCAGATCCTCATTTGGCAGGGCGATGACGAGTTCCCCCCAAATGCCCAGGTGATCTACTCCGATAACTTCGCTGATGGCTTTGCCGCCGAAGACCGTGTGGTGGCCGGCGATATTCTGATCTCCACCATCAAGGCCAATATGTAAAATGGAAACGCCCGATGCATTTGCATCGGGCGTATCGTTTATGCGTTGAATACGAATTTATCCATTCTGTCGAAGGCTTCCTGGACTCTGGACAGAGGCAGGGCCAGGTTCATGCGCAGGTGGCAGGGGCCGTGGAAGGCTCTGCCGTCCTGGATCATGACGCCCACATCGTGGCAGGCCGCCAGCAGATCCGCGGTGGTCTTGCCGTGCTTTTCGCACCATTCGGTACAATCCACAAAGAGCATATAGGTGCCCTCGGGCTTGAAGACCTTCACACCCTCCCAGTTGCTTGCAATGAAGTCACAGGCGTAGTCCACATTCTGTCCAATGACCTGGCACAGCTCGTCCACCCACACATGGCCCTCGTCCTTGTAGCCGCCAATGAGGGCGTACATACTGAGGGTATTCATGGCGTTGGTGTGGGAAAGGCTGATCTCCTTTTCCATGCGATCCTTCAGCCAGGTGTTGTACACCACGGAGTAGCTGCCCACCAGACCCGCCAGGCTGAAGGTCTTGCTGGGGGCGTACATGGCCACGGTGCGCATCTTGGCATCCTCGGAAATGGATTGGGTGGGGATGTGCTTGTGGCCGTGCAGAATAATGTCGGACCAAATCTCGTCGGAGATGACGAACACATCGTGCTTTTTGTAGACCTCCATGGCCTTTTCGATCTCCCAGCGTTCCCAAACACGGCCGCAGGGGTTGTGGGGAGAGCAGAAGATGGCGGCGTGGATCTGATTGTCCACGATCTTGCGCTCCATGTCGGCAAAATCCATGCGCCATACGCCTTGTTCGTCCTGCACCAGGGGAGAGTGGACGATGTGGTAGCCGTTATCCTCCAGAGTGTGGGTGAAGCCGATGTAAGTAGGGGAGTGGAGCAGTACCTTGTCGCCGCGGGAGCAGAGCACATTCACTGCCGCGATGACACCGCCCAGGACGCCGTTACTGTAGCCGATGTGCCTGGCTTCCAGGCCTTCCACGCCGTTGCGGCGGCGATGCCAGTCGATGATGGAATCGTAGTATTCCTTCCGGGGCATGAAATAGCCGTAGCAGGCGTGCTGGGCACGCTCAATAATGGCCTGGGGGATGGTGGGGACGGTGGCGAAGTTCATGTCTGCGATCCACATGGGGATCACATCGAAGCCCTCCCGGGGGGCGGGGAAAGAGAAGCGGCCGGGCTTGCCGATGGCATCCACGGCGATGGCATCCTTGCCTACTCTGTCAATGATGGAAGTAAAATCGTAGCGCATAATATCCTCCTTATATGAACCATTCCGGTAATCTTTCAAAACGCATTTGTTTGCCCTGCCAGGGGAAGGTCAGGCAGCAGGAAAAGAGCATGGGGGCGGTGGCTTCGTCCCGGCTGCCGTATTTGTGGTCGCCCACCAGGGGGAAGCCCCGGCTGGCAAACTGCACCCGGATCTGATGGCTGCGGCCGGTGTGAAGCCGGATGCGCACTTGATTTTCACCTGTGCGGACAAATTCCAGACGGGCTTTTTTGACCCCTTTGCGTTCCTTTTTGACCACAAAGACTTTGTTTTTGGCACTATCTTTGAATAAAAAGTCAGTCCAGTCGCCGCATTCCGGGGGTGTGCCGTGGACTTGGGCCATATATTCTTTCACCATGGCGCCGTCCTGGACGGCTTTGGACAGGGTGGCAGCAGCGGCTTTGGTGCGGGCGAATACCATCACACCGCCTACATTTTTGTCTAAACGGTGGATGGGGAAAATTTCACCGCCAAGCTGCTCTTTTAGTGCTGCCGGCACTTCCATCTCCGAATCCAACCCCACCGGCTTGACGCATACGGCAATTGCGTTGTCAGAATACAAAATTTCCATAAATACGCTCCGTTTTTCTTTCATTATATAATAAGAAACGGATATTGGCAATCACAAATTGGGATTTATCGCGCCGTTGTAATGGCGCGGGAGCGCCCTACCCTCTCCCGGGGAGAGGGTGTCAGCAAAGCTGACGGGTGTGGAATGCGGGCAGTAAGATTCCGCAAGGTAAGGGCTTAGGCTTGCTAAAACGCTACCGATTACTACGTCTGGAACCTGTACCACATCCAGCCTTTCCGCCCGAATTCCACATCCGGCCCTTCGGGCCACCTTCTCCCCGGGAGAAGGTAGTGCGGCCTGCGGCCGCTGCCCTGCGCAGGGGCGACAATTTCATTTCCTAACAGAGCGATAAACGAAAATTTGAAGCATCAAACAGAAAAAGAGCCGCGGTTGCGGCTCTTTTATTTCATAAACTTGTCGATAGCGGTGCACAGCTCGTCAATGGCGGTTTCGTCTCCGGCGGCCACGGCATCCACCATGCAGTGGCGCAGGTGATCCTGCAAAATCACCTTGCCGGTGTTGTCCAGTGCCGAACGGACGGCGGCTAATTGCACCAGCACCTCGGAGCAGTCATAGCCTTCCTCCACCATCCGTTTCACCTTTTCCAGATGGCCGATGGCTCTGGCCAGACGGTTGACTACCGCCTTCTGATTCTCGTGAACATGACCGTGGGAATGGGCGATGCCGTGGGCGTGCATATAGGCGTGGTCGTGTTCGTGCAGGTGATCGTGATGATCATGTTCGTGATGATGGTCTGCCACGGATTGCCCCTCCTTTCGCGCTTTTCACCTATTATACCGCGTTTTTTGCTGTTTTACAAGCCCCTGTGGGGGATATTGGGCAAAAATAAATACTTTGACATTATGGCTCTTTGCCGCTATAATAAAGAAAAAATGAAAAAGGAGGATGCCTTATGCATCATCACGACCATCATCACGATCATCCTCATGCCCATGAGCATGAGCATACCCATTCCCACGAGCACACCCATGACGGTGTTGCCCACACCCACGAGCACGCCCATGCCCATGAGCATGACCATCAGCATCCCCACACCCACGAGCATCTCCATGGCGAGGGGCATACCCACGATCACAGCCATTGCGACGGCCACTGCCACGACCACGGTCATGAGCACTGCCACGAGCATGGCCACGATCACGAGTGCGGCGGTCATTGCGGCTCCTGCGGCCACCATGAGCACACTCCCATGGAGGAACTGCTGGCGCTGATGAAGTACATGGTGGGCCATAACGCCTCCCACGCCAACGAGCTGGCAGCTCTGGCCAAGCAGCTGCAGCAGGCCGGTCAGGCAATGGCCTATGAGCAGGTCATGGCCGCTGTTTCCGATTTCGAGAAGGGCAATATGCGCTTGAGCGCTGTGCTGTCCGCGCTGGAGGTCAAGTAAGATGTGCTTGTCTACTGTTTATAAGAATACCATGACCCCCGACACTGTTGCCATGCGCAATGTGATGGCTATCGAGTGCAAGGATGGCCAGGTGATCCTCACCGATCTGATGGAGCGCCAGGTGGTTATCCAGGGCGTTCTGGAAAAGGCGAACCTGGTGGACGGCTTCGTCATCGTAAGAGAAACGCAATAAAGGTAAAATCCCTGCCACCCGGCAGGGATTTCTTTTCAAATATCGTATAAATTGGGATTTATCGCTCCATTATGCGCCGAAGGCGCCTACCTTCTCCCGGGGAGAAGGTGCCGGAGGGAGCGTAGCGACCGGAGGCGGATGTGGAATGCGGGCAGTAACCTACCGTGAGGTACAGGCTAAGACTTGCTGAACTGTTACCCATTTCTAGGTCTGAAACCCGTACCGCG
>JAZRBW010000030.1:0-55528 GCA_045635305.1 Faecousia sp.
AACCGCGCAGCCAGCTCAGAAACGGCAACCTCGCGGCACACGCGCAGATCCGCTTAATGCTGCTTGGTTCCCCACCTGACATGGTTCACGGGAGCACGTTGCGCAAGACCGTTTCCTCAACACCGCTTACGCAGTTCAGACAATACACAGACGAGCCCGGGTGTGGGAATTCATCCCTGCTGTAGCGGATTGCAGGCATAGGGCACCGCTATCTCCCCGACTAGTGCGACCTTGTTATAAGCCGGTCAGCTTGTACAAGGCAATTCAATTAAAAAAATAAGAATCAGTTCAGCTTGGACTCAATGAAGTCAGCCAGTTCGCCAAAAGTGGTGATCTTCTGATCCTCCATCTCCAGTTCAACGCCCAGTTCACTCTCCAGATCCATGACCATCTCTACGATGTCCAGGGAGTCGATACCCAGGGACTCGAAGGTGCTCTCACGGGTGATTTCAGCAGCATCCAGCTCCAGCTGCTTGGAAGCATAAGAAACGAGTTTTTCGTACACGGTATGATCCTCCTTATCTTTCTGTTTGGTGATTACCTTTGTGTATTTTATTACATGATTGCCGATTTGTCAATGGTGGTTTTTCATACCGCATTTGACAGGGCCCTGATGCCATTGCAACACAATCTAGGAGATTGGGGACTCAGTCTGAGGGAACGATTGACATATTCTTAAAACTAGTATAATCTATTTGTAAAGTACGACATACAGCGCCGGTATCCTAACCCGACGTATGTTTGCCGCCCAGATATATTGGCAGCTATGCGCACAAACCCACAAGGAGGCGATCCCTTACGGTTTCTGTTCGCTTATTATTTGACAAGGAGGGAAAAAACATGAAAAGATGGAACTGGAAAATTATTCGGCGGGTTTTACTAATCTTAATAACTATCAGCATAGTTTGCAACATTGCTTCAGGCTGCAATTGTACTAAATCCGCCGAATCGTATGATGAATCTCGCCCATGGCTCAAGTTAGTGTGGGAAGACAAAGAATTTCCCATAGATAATGTCAATTTATCTTTATCAATCGGCTTATTTCTAAATACGGAGAACCCAGCCGATCTACCAAATATGGCCAGAGACATGGATTCCTTTTACGGCGCCGCCCTGTACTTCTGCAGTGCAGATAATGTGTATGCGCTGGATTATGATTTTGCAGGCTTTCCTACACTCGAAAACCACGTGCTGATCCGCGAGATTTCTGCAGAAGAAGCACTCTCGGATAAATATATCGTCAAACAGGGTTTCTTCGGTCGAAAAACCTTCCGACATACCGAGCAGATTACAATCCCCAAAGATCTTTTGACGGAATACACAGATTCCGTTTTTATCAAGCTGATATTGGTTGGGATAAAAGACGGTCAATTTGTAAACGCTACGAACACAATAAGCATTGGTCTAAGCTATCATTTCACTGACGAGAATCACATCCGCTTCACATCTGTTCTTATGGAATAGTTTTTCGCCAAAGAGAAAACCGCACAATTGCCAATATGATTATAATTACAAAAAGGAGCCAAATTAGTACAAATGAATAAGCAGCATCGGCGGCCACAAATTGTGTCCGCCGATCACTTTATACACTCATACCCGCCGCATAGGCCGTTGCCCAGGCGATCTGCAGGTTAAAGCCACCGGTATAGGCATCACAGTCAATGATCTCACCTGCGAAATACAGGCCGGGCACAATTTTTGACTGCATGGTTTTCGGATCGATTTCGCTTACCTTCACGCCTCCGCTGGTGATGATGGCTTCAGCCACCGGGCGCTTGCCGGTAATGGTGACCGAAAAGGCTTTCAGCAACTCCACTAAAGCTCTGCGCTGCTGCTTATTAAAGGAATTAGCCTGCATCTCAGGGTCTACGCCCAGGCGACGCAGCACCACAGGGATCATACTGCGGGGCAGCAAGTCGGTCAATGCATTCTCCATGGAACGGTTCTTGTACATATCCAGGTCGCGTAAGATGCGGTCGTTCAGTTTGCCTTCATCCAAGGCAGGCTTCAGGTCGATCACCAGGCGGCAGTTCTCCCCTTTTAAGTGGGTGCTTGCCGACAGCACTGTAGGGCCTGAAACGCCGAAATGGGTGAAAAGAAGTTCGCCAAAATCTTTGAACAGCACCTTGTTCTTTCCATCCACAAGCTTTACTGCACAGTTGCGAAGACTCAGGCCCTGCATATCCTGGCAATCAAAGCCATCCGTTTCCAAAGGAACAAGGCTTCCCTCACAGGGCACAACCGTATGTCCCAGTGCTTTTGCCATGGTGTAGCCGTCACCGGTAGAACCGGTGGTTGGATAGCTGAGACCACCGGTAGCAAGAATCACCCATTTGCAGGCAATGGTTTCTTTGTCGGTTCTCACACCGCTGACAGCGCCATTGTCAGTTAAAATGCTTTTAACGCGGCCTGTCTGCACTTTCACGTGATTGCTGTGCATGGCTCGCTGCAGCGCTTCCAGCACGCTCTGGCTGCGATCGGACACAGGAAACACCCGGTTTCCCCGCTCGGTTTTCAGAGCGCAGCCGTTTTCCTCAAAGAATTGCTTAATCCTTTCCGGAGGAAAGGCATTCATGGCACTGTACAGGAAGCGGCCGTTTCGGGGAACATTCTGCAAAATCTCCTGTGGGGTGCAATCATTGGTCACATTGCAACGACCTTTGCCGGTGATCAGCAGTTTTTTTCCCAAGCGGTCATTCTTTTCCAACAGCACTACCTTTTGTCCACGCTGCGCAGCGGTGATGGCGGCAAACATACCCGCAGGGCCACCGCCGATAATAATACCATCGTATGTCATATATGTCACTCTCGCTTATTCTCGGTTCTTAAGCTTTCATATTCTGCAGCAGTCAATTCGCGCCACTTGCCAAGAGGTAAATCTCCCAGGTGTAGCTTTCCCTCACGCACCCGCTTCAAGCGGGTCACGTGCATTCCGGCAGCTTCGCACATACGGCGCACCTGTCGGTTTCGCCCTTCATGAATAGTAATCTCCAGCAAACCTGGTTTTATGACACGAACCTTGGGTGCACGGATGGTATAACCATCCAGCATCATAGGCTTTTTCAGTGACATAAGACCAGTCTCAGAATAGTGCTCGACCCAAGCCAGATAGGACTTTTCCACCTCATGCTTTGGGTGCATCAAACGGTTGGCAAATTCGCCATCGTTGGTAAACAGCAGCAAACCTTCGCTGTCCATATCTAACCGCCCAACCGGATAGACACGCACACCGCAATCAGCCACCAGCTGTGCGGCAGTTTTTCGGCCTTTTTCATCCGAAAGCGTAGTTACGTAGCCACGAGGTTTGTGGAGCATGATGTACACATATGCACTGCCGGTGGGAAGCAGTTTCCCATCCAGCAGAATTTCGTCAATTTCCGGATCAGCAGACTGACCAAGACAGGCAGGCAAACCATTTACCGTTACCCTACCCTCTTCAATCATTTTCTCCGCACTGCGCCGGGAGGCAACGCCACGTTCAGAGAGTATTTTTTGTATTCTTTCTGTCATCAGGAACCTCCAAACAAGCGTTGCCAAAAGGATTTTTTTCTTACAGGCGGCTGCTCCACCGTTTCGTCATAAATTACTGGCACCTTGCCAACCGCCTTTCCGTCGATACAGATATAGGCATAGCCGGCATCCGAACCGGCAACAACCGGAGCATAAGTCATATCTTTACAGGATAAAACAAAGGAGACTCTCTCATTGTCAGCAAGTGCGTAGGAAAAGTCCTCCTTAGCGGTTACATTTACGGTCTCGTTGGTGCCACCAAAGACCGAAACTTCACCCATTGTCTGACCTTTTTGCACAATTTGGACAACCATATAGCGTGTAAACCCATCTTCCAGCAGCTTCTTATGATCGGCCCAGTCGTTGCCGTCGTTAATGGTGACGCAAACAAGGCGTCTGTCCTGTCTGACCGCGCTGGAGACCAGAATCCGTCCCGCGGCACGGGTATAGCCAGTTTTGACACCTTCCGCATCCTTCATCTGCCACAAAAGCTTATTGTGATTGGTCATAGACCGGTTGCCGATCGTCACTGTTTTTGTGGAAACTGTTTGGGCGAAGATGGGATTTTCCATGGCATAGGATGCCAAGATTGCCAGATCTCTTGCGGTGGAATAGTGTCCGGGTGCATCAAGGCCGTGGGGATTGGTAAAATGCGTGTTGATAAGACCAAGCATACGGGCCTTGTCATTCATCAATTGGGCGAATCCCTCCACAGTGCCGCCGCAATAAATAGCAAGCGCTGTGGCAGCATCATTACCGCTGGAGAGCATCATCCCATACAGCAGTTCCTGCAGCGTCAGCACTTCCCCCTCCTGCAGATACATGGAAGAACCTTCAATGCCAACAGCTTCTTTTGGGATGCGCATTCTATCCAGGACATTGCATTGCTCACATACGATCAGTGCCGTCATGATCTTTGTTGTGCTGGCGATCAGACTCTGCTTATCCGCCAGTTTTTCAAACAATACGCGACCGGTGGCGGCATCCATTACGATCGCTTTTTCGGCGGACACGGCTCTGGCTTGACATGGATAAAGCAGGACGACAGCAAGAAATGCCGCTGCCGTCCTGATCAGGATCTTTTTCTTCATTTCTTTCACCCATGCCTATTGTTGGCCGGGCGAAAGAATAATATACGAAAATTACTCCGCTTTCTTTTCTGTGCGGGAGTCAATGAAGGACGCTACCTTGTCCAGCAGATCGGGCACCTGCTCGACGATACGGTCAGCGGTGGAGTTGGCAGGCGCAGCAACAGGCATCATGCGCACAGCGCCATCCTTGACGATCAAAAAGCAGATAGGAGTCACCTTCACGCCGCCGCCTGCGCCACCGCCAAAGGGATTTTCTTTGCCATTATTGGCGTTCTTGCTGACGAAATCACTGCCACCGCCGCCAAAGCCGACACTGACCTTGGAAACAGGAATAATCGTAACACCGTCAGGGGTGGTAATGGGCGTGCCGATGACAGAATTGACATCCACCATCTCACGAATCTTTGCAATGGTATTATCCAGCATATTGGGAAGAGTTTGGCTCATGAAGAAGCACCGCCTTTTCTTTTATTTGAAATAGAAATAAATTGTTTTACTGCAAGCAAACCGTAATAGAACACAATAGCAAGCAGCCAGCCCAGTGTAATAGTAATATCAGCCCGGGCAATTATTACAGTTTCAGAGGATTCGAAATCGCATTCGATTTCCACATCCCGTTTCTTGATTACAAAGCACTTTTCCAGCATCGGCCACAGATTGCCCAGTGCTGCATTTGCTTTTCCGTAGTTTATCGCCAGATCACAGGGATCGTCACCGGCCATAATCAGCTTCAGATCCAAATGCTTGATGCGCAGTTTCTTTCGAAAGCTGTTCAATAGCTTCAGCGCAGTTTTTACCAGCGGAAGGAAGTCTGTAATGGAGCCGCCTTTTTCCTTGTCTTTCTCTTCTGTTTTCTGAACGGCTTTCTTTTCTTTCTTGGGCTTATCTGTCTTATCCGCGCTTTTCTTCTCTTTTTTCTTCTTAACTTCCTCGGGATCTTTTTTCTTGGCAGGCAGGATTGGGATGCGGGCAGGTCCGGCAATCACCTTAAGAGAAATTCCATCCGCATTATACCGTACGGTCGCACCAAGGGGCAGAACCGCCAACAATACAAGGATGCCCAGCGTTATGATCCAGCCCATCACTGCACCTCCGGTTCTGTATGATCCGGCAAAGGCTCTCCGAAGCTGACCTTATCAATGGGCGGCAGTTCCTCAAGGGAGGAAATGCCGAAGGTACGAAGAAAATCAGGCGTCGTTTTGTATTGGATGGGTCGGCCGGGCACATTCAGCCTGCCGGCTTCTTCGATCAGCTTCTTGTTCAGAAGTGCGCTGATGCTGTAGCTGCTGTCCACACCTCTGATCTGTTCAACCATTGCTTTCGTTGCCGGCTGATAATAAGCAACAATTGTCAATGTTTCCAGCTGAGAAGAGGAAAGCTTGGGCGGTTTTCTGGTTTCCAGGCATTTTGTCACATACTCTGCCATCTCACCGGAGGAGACCATCTGGTAACCGTCCTCCAAACGCAGGACACGAATGCCGCGTCGCGAAAATGCAAAATCATTTGCCAGCGCATCCGCCGCTTCGACTACATCCACCTCATCAACCTCTAAAGTGGCGGCAAGACGGGATATTTCCACCCGCTCACCGGACGCAAAGAGGATAGCCTCAAGGATACGCTGCAGTTCAGTTGATTCCATTGGTGACCGCCTCCTTTTCCAGTAGTTTTACAGTGGGATTCTCACCGTTAACATCGTCTTCCAAACTGACAGAGTTGGATTTGCACAGGTCCAGTACCGCCAGGAATGTGGCAACGATCTCAGACCGGCTTCGATTACCCTTAAACAGGTTCTTAAGCTTCTCAACACCTCGAAGCAGCAGTTGCCGTAATACTTCGCCGGTCTTACGGCCAATCGGATAAGGCTCCTTACCCACGATGCCCTTAAAATTGACGGTAGGCGGTGGCAAGCGGCGCTGACTGCGCTCAGAAATATTGTCCAGGGCACGCAGCAGGTCCAGCGTATCATGCTGATAACGATAGGTCTGATCCCGTCGCAAGGGCTCAGGCTCTTTAGAAAACAGGCATCTGCCGATATCATTACGGGGCTCCAGCCAACTGACGGCGGTACGGACTGACTCAATCGCCTCTTTGCGCTGGCGCTCGATCAGCTGTTGCCGAAGCTGATCCAGCTCGCTCAGAGCCTCTGCGGCTTCTGCTGCAGACAGCAGCATTTTTGTTTTGATCAACATCAGATTGGAGGCCATGGCAATAAAATCGCTGGCAATATCCATATCGAGCCGCTTCATTTCCTCCAGATACGCAAGGTACTGCTCAAGGATCGCGGTAATGGAAACATCCTGAATCTCTATTTTATTTTTACTCAGCAGCAGGAAAATGACATCAAGCGGACCCTGAAAGTCTTCCATTTCCTCCGTACGGGTATGCACGATTCCCTGCAGATGATATTGCGGTTGTACCATAACTGCTCCTAAATCATAATATATCTAGTCTATTATACCACCTTTTTCCGTTTTCTGCAAGTACTTCTTATGTTTTGATTACAAAATACATCACTGGATCTCAGCCACAGGGAGAAAAAAGCAGAAAAATGTTGCAAAAGGGCGCCACTTATGATATGATAACAAAAATATTCTGGAGGGATGCATTGTGAATGAAAATCAGTCCAGCTATCGCTTTTTTGAGCAGTTTATGACCATCATGCTCTTTGTGGGTCTTGCTTTCTTTGTGCTGTATTTAATTATGGCAGGCGTTGGCGTTGTTGTGATGAAGATTATCTTTGCCATTGTAACCATTCTGCTCAGCGGCGTATGCCTGTTTACTCTGTATACGTCCAAGGAGCTGTTGAAACCCCGCAGTTTGTGGCTGACCACCGCATTCTGCTCACTGATCATCTGTACAGTCGTATCCCTTCTTTGCAATTTCCCCGCGCCTTGACCGCTACAGCGCCCCGCCGATTGGCGGGGCGCTTCCTTTGTGGACAGCAATTGTAAAAATTCCAAATATAGCTCTTGCAGTTTTTGTTGGTTTGGGATATAATAATCCAGTATACAGGAAGGAATGTGCGCCAATGAAGGATTTTAACCTGTTAATATGGCTGACGCAGTTGGGTCTTTCCGTAGCCCTTCCACCGATTTTGCTGATCTGGCTTGCAGTATGGCTGCGCAGAGATTGCGGTTGGGGCAACTGGGTGATTTGGGTTGCGGTAGTACTGAGCATTTATTGTGCGGTAAACAGTCTGTTTTCTTCCGTAAAAGCACTGCAGCAAATGACCGGCGAGAAGAAAAAAGGTGAACCGCCAGTCGCATTTAATGAGCATAACTAATATCGGAGGGATTATGGACTCCAGAAAGACTGTTATTAAAGAAACGGGCAAGATCGCGATTGGTGTATTGATCTGCTCCGCGATCATGGTAGGCATATTCGCTGCTTTGGGCCACTTTCAAATGAATGTACTTTGGGGCGCTCTTTGCGGCAGCATCGTGATAATCGCAAACTACTTTTTCATGGCTGTAACTGTCAGCCTGGCAAGCGATCGCGCAACACAGGGAGAAGTACAGCAGGCACAGAAAATGGTACAGCTTTCCTCTGTAACACGGTTGCTTGTTATGGGCGTTGTACTGTTTATCTGCATCAAACTGGGAGCCAACGTTGTAGCTTTGGTGTTACCTCTGGCTTTTGTGCGCCCGATTTTGATGCTGTCAGAGTTTTTTGGAAAGAAGGGTGATTGATGGACGGAATTCAAGTAAGCGGTGCACAGGAACTGTTCACTATCGGTCCAATCAGCATTACACAAACGATCCTGTCTGTGATCGTTGTTACTGCTATATTGGCCTTTGCTGGCATCCTGCTTGGCAGAAATCTGCAGAAGCGCCCCGGAAAAATGCAGGTGCTGACGGAAAAGGGTGTCAGTATGCTGATGAATCTGGTTCGTGACACCATGGGTGAGCACAACATGAACTGGGTTCCCTATATTGGTACGATTTTCCTGTCCTCTATCCTTGGCAGTCTGATCGGTTTGACAGGCTTCTTGCGCTCAACAACTGCTGATTTGGCGGTTGTCCTGACTTGGGCTGTTATGACCAGCGCCATCATCTGGTATCAATCCATTAAACGTAACGGTTTTGGCGGATGGTTGAAAGGATTCACTGAACCAATATGGGTCATGACTCCCATGAATATTGTTTCCGAAATTGCGCAGCCGGTTGCCATGGCATTCCGTCACTTCGGTAACGTTGCCGGCGGCAGCATTATTACCATGATCATCTACACTGCCCTGGCGCTGGCATCCACCGCGCTGATCAACCTGATCGCAGCCAGTTGGCTCTTCCCTGCTATCCTCACAGCCGTAGGTATTGCACTGCTTGTAAACGGCATTCGCAAGAAAAAGCTGTCCGGCAAAATATTCGGTATCGTCCTGTGCGTACTGGGTATGCTTGGTTTGGTAACCTATCTGGATCTGCTTGCAGGTATCCAGATCCCCATTTTGCAGTTAGGTGTTCCCGCTGCACTTAGCATCTATTTTGATCTGTTCTCCGGTTTTGTACAGGCCTTCGTATTCAGTCTGCTGAGCATGGTGTATATTGCAGGCGCCTGTCCCCCACCGGAGCCACAGGAATAACAACGTTTTCAAATAAATTTATATATAAACATTAGGAGGAAATTATTATGGGTGACGCTTTAATGATCGCCGCAAAGGCTATCGGTGCAGGTCTGTGCATGGGTATCGGTGCTATCGGTCCCGCTATCGGTGAAGGCAATGCCGTTGGTAAGGCTCTGGAGGGCATGGCTCGTCAGCCTGAAACTTCCGGCACACTGCGTACCAACATGATTCTTGGCTGTGCCATTACCGAGACCACGGGTATCTACTCTCTGGTCATTGCCCTGCTGATTCTGTTCGCCATCTGATCAGCACTTTCCGGAATCCAGAGGAAAGGAGCATAATCAGTGGGACCGGGAGAATTTTTGAACATTAACTTTTTTACCGCGCTGTTCACACTGCTCAATACCATCACGCTGTTTCTGGTACTGAAGCATTTTCTCTTCCAACCGGTTATGAAAATGATTACTGACCGTCAGAAGGAAATCGACGATATGTACGCAGAGGCAGGTGCCGCCAAAGACACGGCTAAGGCATTGGAAACCGAATACCGCGAAAAGCTTTCCATGGCTGCCGAAACCAGCGAACGCATCGTCAAAGAAGCTGTTGCGCGGGGTCAAAGCCGTGAAGAGGAAATCATTCGCCAGGCAAATGCGGATGCTGCAGCCATTATGGATAAAGCAGCAGCTTCCATTGCCCAGGAAAAGAAGAAAGCCATCAACGATGCCAAGGATGAGATTTCTGTTATTGCCATTTCCATCGCGGAAAAGGTAGTAGCCCGGGAGATCCGTTCTGAGGACCAGAAGCGATTTGTTGAGGACTTTATTGGTGGATTGGGGCAGTAAGTATGACAGAAGTTGGAAATATTTATGGGGAAGCTCTGTACAACCTTTGTCACGAAGAAGGGCTTTCCGATTCCGTTTTGAACGAACTTGCCGTACTGGAAAAAAGCTTCTCGGAGGTGCCTGCGTTTGCGCGGCTGCTTTGCTCCCCTGCCCTGACCAAAGCGGAGCGCTGCAGCATTGTTGATGACAGTTTCCGGGGACATCTGCAGCCATATCTGCTGAATTTCTTGAAAATTCTCACAGAAAAGGGCTATATGCGCTATTTTTCTGACTGCTGCCAAGCCTACCGAAACTGCTATAATATCCAGCACAATATTCTGAGCGTAACCGCCACCACTGCCGAAGCCTTAACACAGGATCAGGCTAAGCGTCTGACGGAAAAGCTCAGCGCGCTCACCGGAAAAACCGTACAACTGCACAATCACATTGATGTCTCCGTTCTGGGTGGCGTGCGGCTTGACTATGACGGTAAGCGTCTGGATGACACCATTGCCAATCGCATGGAGAACATTCGCAGTCTGCTGAAGAATACAGTACTGTAAAGAAAGCAGGTACACACATGGAATTAAGACCCGAAGAAATCACGAAAATCATCCGTGATCAAATTAAACATTACGAAAACAGAATTGAATCCAATGAAACCGGATATGTAATTCTGGTTGGCGACGGAATTGCCCGTGTATCCGGACTGGATCAATGCATGGCCGGTGAGTTGCTGGAGTTCCCTAACGGCTCCTACGGTCTGGCACAGAATCTGGAAGAGGATACTGTTGCCGTCATTATCCTCGGTACCGACGCAGGTATTAAGGAAGGTGACATCGTTAAGCGTACCGGACGTGTGGTTTCCGTTCCCGTTGGTGAAATGCTGATCGGTCGTGTTGTAAATGCACTGGGCGAACCTATTGACGGCAAAGGTCCTATTGCCGCCTCCGGTTATCGGCCCATCGAATCCCCTGCCCCCGGCATTATTGACCGTCAACACGTTTCCCGTCCTCTGCAGACCGGCATCAAGGCTATCGATGCCATGATCCCCATCGGTCGCGGTCAGCGTGAGCTGATTATCGGCGACCGCCAGACCGGTAAGACAACCATCGCAACCGACACCATTCTCAACCAAAAGGGAAAGAATGTGATCTGCATTTATGTAGCCATCGGTCAGAAGCGTTCTACCGTCGCAGGTATTGTGGAAAACCTGACCCTTGGCGGTGCTATGGATTACACCATCGTAGTTAGCGCATCTGCCTCTGAACTGGCACCCATGCAGTATATTGCCCCCTATTCCGGTTGTGCCATGGGTGAATATTTCATGCATCAGGGCAAGGATGTACTGGTCATTTACGATGACCTGAGTAAGCACGCTGTAGCCTACCGCGCCATTTCCCTGCTGATCCGCCGCCCTCCCGGACGGGAAGCCTACCCCGGCGACGTATTCTATCTCCATTCCCGTCTTTTGGAGCGAGCCGCACAAATGTCTGATGCGCGTGGCGGCGGCAGCTTAACTGCACTGCCCATCATTGAGACCCAGGCAGGCGACGTTTCTGCCTATATTCCAACCAATGTCATTTCCATTACTGACGGACAGATTTTCCTGGAAACTGAGTTGTTCAACGCCGGCGTTATGCCCGCCGTTAACCCCGGCATCTCTGTCTCCCGTGTTGGCGGTGACGCCCAGATCAAGGCGATGAAGAAGGTTGCGGGTTCTCTGAAGCTGCTGTACTCCCAGTACCGTGAGTTGCAGAGCTTTGCCCAGTTTGGCTCCGATTTGGATGCAGATACCAAAGCCCGCCTCGCCCTTGGTGAGCGCATCGTAGCAGTTCTAAAGCAGAAAAACAATGCCCCCAAGGAAGTTGCCCAACAGGTTTGCATTTTGTATGCTGTTACGCACGGCTATCTGAAGAATATTTCTGTTGACCGTATTCCTGAATTTGAGCACCGGCTGGAAGAGCATATGGAAACACGGCACTTTGATGTACTGGATGCAATCCGAAGCACAGGCAAACTGGAAAAGGATACTGAAGAAGCACTGAAAACTGCCCTGGAGTCACTGCTGACAGAGTTTCAGCCCGCTGTATAAAAGGAGGTAACGCACATGGCAGGTGTTTCCTCCAAGGAGATCAAAAACCGCATTCGCAGTATGCAGTCCACCCGCCAGATCACGAAGGCCATGGAAATGGTGGCTGCCTCCAAACTGCGCCGTGCCCAGACACAGGTAACGGCTTCTCGCCCCTACTTTGAGACCCTTTACGCAACAGTCAACGAAATTGTTGATACAACCGAAACCTTTTCTTCTGTCTATCTTTTCCAGCGTCCGGTGAAGAAAACAGCTTGGATTGTCATTGCCGGTGACAGAGGTCTTGCCGGTGGCTACAACAGCAATGTGCTCAAGCTGGCCTGGAGCGAAATGGACGGTAAGAATATCAGTGTGTTGCCCATCGGCAAAAAAGCTACAGACTTTTTCCGCAGTCGTAAGACCGAAATTCTGACCGAGCAATACACAGAGGCTGAGGATGTTGGTGTTGGCGAATGCTTCTCCATGGCCAAGATGCTGTGCAAGCAGTACGTAGCCGGAGAATTCGACGAGATCCGCATTGCCTACACAAACTTTGTTTCCGTCCTTTCACAAATACCTGCATCCTTGCAATTGCTGCCCTTATTACGGGAGGATTCCGCAGCGAAACAGGTAACGGATGACATTCTCTATGAACCGGATTCCAAAACAGTGTTTGACACCATTATCCCCGAATATGTCGGCGGCATTCTCTATGGCGCTCTGTGCGAAAGCCGTGCGGCTGAGCAGGCAGCACGCCGTACCGCAATGGACTCTGCCACGAAGAACGCAGATGATATGATCTCGGATCTTTCCCTGAAGTATAACCGTGCCCGACAGGCCGCAATTACCCAGGAAATCACTGAGATCGTAGCCGGTTCTTAATATTCCGAATGAAAAGGAGTTGAATCCTATGTCCAATTATACCGGAACTGTGGTCCAGATTATGGGTCCTGTTCTTGATATTCGCTTTGATGACGGTCAGCTTCCGCAGCTGCTTTCCGCCATCCATGTCAAAAACGGTGACAGCATCCTGGTCGCAGAAGTTGCGCAGCACATCGGTGACAATGTTGTACGCTGTATCGCCATGAGCTCCACCGACGGACTTACGCGCGGTACACAGGCCGTTGATACCGGTGCAGCCATTACTGTGCCCGTTGGCGAGGGATGTCTTGGCCGTGTATTCAATCTGCTTGGCCAGCCAATCGACGAAGCCGGCCCTGTAAATTGCCAGGAACGCTGGCCTATCCACCGCAGTGCCCCTGCATACGAAGATCAACAGCCTGCGACAGAGATTCTGGAGACTGGCATCAAGGTCATCGACCTGATCTGTCCCTATGCTAAGGGTGGTAAGATCGGTCTGTTTGGCGGTGCAGGCGTTGGTAAAACCGTTTTGATTCAGGAACTGATCTATAACATTGCCACTGCTCACAACGGCTACTCGGTGTTTACCGGTGTCGGAGAGCGTACCCGCGAGGGCAATGACCTATACAACGAAATGACCGAGTCCGGTGTTATCAATAAGACCGCGATGGTCTTCGGCCAGATGAACGAGCCTCCGGGAGCCAGAATGCGGGTTGGTCTTTCCGGCCTGACCATGGCTGAGTATTTCCGCGATGTAAAGCATCAGGACGTTCTGCTGTTTATTGACAACATTTTCCGTTTTACTCAGGCCGGTTCCGAAGTATCTGCCCTGTTGGGCCGTATGCCCTCTGCTGTTGGCTATCAGCCTACTCTTGCCACCGAAATGGGCGCCCTGCAGGAGCGCATCACCTCCACCAGAGATGGTTCTATCACCTCCGTACAGGCGGTTTATGTGCCCGCTGACGACCTGACAGACCCCGCCCCCGCTACAACTTTCGCCCATTTGGACGCCACTACTGTTCTAGACCGTGGCATTGCCTCACTGGGCATCTACCCCGCTGTGGACCCTCTGGATTCCACCTCCCGTATTCTCTCCCCTGAGATTGTGGGACGTGAGCACTATGAAACCGCCAGAGCGGTCCAGAACATTCTGCAGCGCTACAAGGAACTACAGGACATCATCGCCATTATGGGCATGGATGAGCTGAGCGAAGCAGACAAGATAACTGTTAACCGCGCCCGTAAGGTACAACGCTTCCTGAGCCAGCCCTTCTCCGTTGCGGAGCAGTTCACTGGCTTTGATGGCAAGTACGTGCCGCTAAAAGAGACCATCCGCTCCTTCAAAGAGATCATTGAAGGTAAGCATGACCACATTCCCGAGTCCTGCTTCCTGTTCGCCGGCTCCATCGATGATGTGGTGGCAAAATACAAGGGCGGTGAAGCCTGATGCGTCCCTTCCCTCTGAAAATCGTTACTCCTGACGGCATCCTATTTGAAGGCAGTGCCGAATCCCTAACCGTTCGCACCACCTCCGGCGATGTTGGCATTCTGGCTGGGCACACGAACTTTGTTGCACCGCTTGGAATGGGCCGATGCAGTATCGTCATTGACGGTAAAACCCGCTATGGTGCCTGTATTGGCGGCATGGTTTCCGTTATCAATGGGAAGGCTGCATTGGTACCCACCACCTTTGAGTGGGCAGAGCAGATCGATGAGGCCCGTGCTGAGAAATCCTATCAGCGCGCGCAAGCAATTCTGAGTAGTAAGGATGTCAGCAAGGCTGACATCACGCTGGCAGAAGCGCGGCTTAAGCGTTCTCTTGTTCGCAAGAGCGTTGCCTCAATCAAGTAACAAAATCCCTCCGGCATTGACCGGAGGGATTTCTATATTTATCTGTAAAAGCTGTTACCGCCAATGAACTCACGGACAAGCGAGGTCGGCGGAATTTCATCGTCCACATCGGCTTCCTCGATATAGTTGAGCAGTTTTACAATGGACCGAACATCATCATAACAGGCATCTTCCGGCTGTACGGCCGTCAGCAAAGGGAAAATGTGCTTTTTCAGCACAGGCAGCTCGTAAAGTGTGGAGCTGTTAAAAATAACATCCGCGTTTTCCTGGAACGGGAATATCCATTTGGATTCGCCCGCACGAACACTTTCCCACATTTCCATGGTGCGCTGAACCGATGATCCCCGCATTTCATAGTCACGTACCGTTCGACGCAGGAGTCGCAGGTAGCTGGTAGGAATCCGGTTGTGATGATCCAGATTCAGCGGTGGCAGCGCACTGACATAGAAACGGAATACCTTGTTTATATCCAACCCTTCCGGCAAAAGAACCGGATTCAACGCGTGCAAGCCTTCCACGATGATCACTGTCTGCTGGGTCAACTGCAGCTTATGCCCGCGCCATTCCCGACATCCGGTCTTGAAGTTAAAGCTTGGCAGTTCAACCTCCTCACCCATCAGGAGCTTTGAAAGATGCTGTTTGAAGAGCTCTGTGTCAATGGTGTTGATGTGCTCCAGATCCAGCTTTCCGTCAGGTCCGGGGGGAATCAAATCCCGATCGATGTAATAATCGTCCAGGCTCATGAGGATGGGCTTTTTACCATGGGTGCGAAGCTGTGTAGCAAGGCGATTTGCAGAGGTTGTCTTGCCGGAAGAGCTGGGACCGGCAAGCATCACAGCCTTAGCACCTCTCTGGCATACCATATCCGCCACCTGTGCATAGCGCTTTTCATGGAGCGCTTCATTGACCCGAATCAGCTCGCGGATGCCACCGTTGCGCACAAGCGCATTCAGCTCCGCCACATTCTCGCACTCCATCAGCTCACACCAGCGCTGACCTTCCGTGAATACCTGCAAGAACTGCGGGCTTTCGTTGTAAGCCGCTACACGGTTTGGATCACGGTCATCAGGCATAACGAATACAAAGCCACCATCCGCATCCAAAAGCCGCCAAACAGACACATAGCCTGTGCTGGGTGCCATTTCGCCATAGTAATAATCCTTGAAATTCTCATAAGAATACCAGTCAAAATGATCTGCTTTTCTCCAATGCAGCAGCTTTGCCTTGTCATCACGACCGTTATCAGAAAAATATGCCATGGCCTCCCGGGTGGTTGTTCTGCTGCGAAGCAGAGGAATATCAGCAGCAATGATATTGCGGATTTCAGTTTCCAACCGTTCCATAGAATACTCCGGTCCCTTATCCATCTCGAAGAACAGACCGGAGCCAATAGTGCAATGAATCTTAGCCTTTGCATTGGGCCACAAGCGCTTCAATGCCAGGAATACCACAAACTGGGCAGTACGGATATAGAGCTCCTTGCCAGCGGAATCCCTGTAGCGAAGCAGCCGAACAGAACCATTGGAAGCAGCTACCGCTTTACGGATATTAGTTTGATCCATATCTTTTTGCCGCATAGGAATATAGTTCAGTGTGAAAACCTCACCTGCAATTTTGGCAGCAAGCGGTCTTTCTGCCAGGTAAGGACTGTCCAGACCCAGCGCACGGACCATCTCCAGCAATGACTGTCCCGGTTGCGCAGTCACAGTACGGCCATCAATCATCAATGTCATAACATTACCCCCTTCAACTTTTCGACTGCAAAAAAGCAGTCGACCACCGGGCAAGAATCCGGTAGTCGACCATTTACGGTGGTTCGTAGAAACGCTTACCCTTATTGCAAGCATATACCTTATGAAAATGCACAATTATTGCCCTGTGTTTTACACGATTATAGCACATTTCAACAATGAATGCAAGATATTTTATCGGATGTCAATGAGCTCTGTATTTTGATAATAGTGGAACAGAATCTGATCATAACTATTGCCAAGTGCCGCCATGGCATCCGCACCGTATTGACTCATACCCACACGGTGTCCGTACCCACGGGTGTGAAAGGTAATGCAATCATCCCGAACAATCACCTGAAACACGGTAGAACGCAGTCCAAGCAATGAACGCAAGGTCGTACCCCGGTAGACGATTCCGCCGATTTCCATTGAATCGACGCCTCCACCCGTGGTATATGTAATGCTTCCAAACCAGCTTGTTGGTTCACCGCTGAGCGAAATGCCCAATGCTTCCTGAAAATCATCCAATGTAAAGGATTTAGAATCAGAATAATACACAGTTTCTTCCTCTCCCGGGCTTTCGACTGACTGCAGATATGCATAATCCCGTCCCCACACGGCTAAAGCCGCCTCTGTATAGCCGCCGGCACAGGAAAAGTAGGTTGCGCGAATCAGCTTTCCATCATAGGTCAATACCTGTCCTACCGTTTGCACAACTGCCTGCTGCACACGCCTGACATACTTTTCATTCCAACCGCGCTGCAAATAATCCTCTTCCGTCATATAGCCCTGACAGCAGCTGTGACTGTCACATACGGCACCGTCATGTTTTTTCCCATCTGTATAGGTTTTTAGTGCATAGGTTCTTGCTGCAACAGCCTGCGCTTTCAATGCCTCCATTTCAAAGCTTGCGGGCATTTCACTGAGCACAACGCCCACGACGTATTCTTCCAGATCCATCGTCACAACCTCGCCTTCAATCAATATATCAATCTGTACTGCTGAAGCAGGCTGCTGTATAGGTTGTGTAAGGATCTGTTCCGTAGTGTTTGTAGCCATCTGATCCTCATTAGGCTGATTCATAGGCAGATAAAACAAAACAGCTATTGCCAGCAGGACTGCCGGTAAACCAAAGCCCATAACTGCCGCCTGAAGCATCCGCTTGGTCGTTCTCATCATAAGTAATCACCTCTTTCCCATTGTACTATCTGCAAAATGTGAAAGCTGTCGAGATGAGCCGTTGATTTACATAATTTCTGTATCAGCCTTGACTTTCCACAGCACGGCAGGTATAATCTTATTGAATTATGTCGAAACGGAGACCCTTCATGAAAAGAGTAATAAAGTTTATCTTCCCCTTGCTGCTTGTCGCCTTGATTCTGGCCAGCATCGGTTGGTATCTTTTAAAATATGACACCGCCTTCACCCGTGATCTGTTGCTGCACTATGCCCGTTATCTGGAAAGTAACGGCAATTTGTCTGCTGCCGTACGTATTTATAACTTTGCGTATGAACACACAGGCGGCAGCGACGAAGTTGCGATTGAGCTTGCAGAACAGTTTAAGGATATTGGAAACTACTCCAAGGCCGAATATACCCTGCGCAAAGCAATCGAGGACGGCGGAAGTGTTGAACTGTATATGGCACTTAGCAAAACCTATGTTGAACAAGGCAAGCTTCGTGATGCCGTGCTGATGCTGGAAAACGTCAGTGGAGAAATGAAACAAAAGCTGCACTCACTCCGTCCGGCCGCTCCGCAAGCTTCCGTTGCTTCCGGCAGCTATCGCCAATACCTGAGCGTTACCCTCACTTCCCCGGGAAATACCATCTATGTTGCAACGGATAACGACTATCCTTCCGCAATTACCGATGGTTACAGCACGCCCATTCAGCTCACCGGAGGCGAGACCACACTGTTTGCTGTCAGTGTGGGTGAAAACGGCTTGGTCAGCTCCCTGGCAGTATACAATTACATTATCTACGATGTGGTTGAGGAAGTGACCTTTACAGACCCAGGCTTTGAAGCTGCTGTGCGTAATCATCTTGGATATGATCAAAACAGAGTCATCTACTCCGACTCGTTATGGACAATTACCGATCTTACGCTGTCTGAGGGCGTTAACAGCTGTGTCGATTTGAAATGGTTGCCGAACCTGAAGCGTCTTACCGTAAGCGGTGCTGTTCTGGATGCGCCGGACGCAATCCGTAACTGCACAAATCTCACCAAGCTTACTGTTACCGGAACCACTGTTTCCACAGAAATTCTGAAAGCCATTGGCTCCTTAAACAACCTGACCAGCCTCGTTTTGAACGAATGCGGTATTTCGTCCATTGCACCGCTTGCCGGCTTAACCGGACTGACGCACCTCGACCTGAGCAGCAATGCAATTCGCGATATTTCCCCGTTGTCAAAACTAACCAAGCTGACGCAATTGAATCTGCACAGCAATGCATTGATCAGTCTGGCAGGTCTTGAAAAGCTGTCCGCTCTGACACAATTGGACGTTTCCTTTAACTCTATCGTCTCCATTGCTCCTCTGGCTGCTATGACATCCCTGGAAGAGCTCAATGTTAGCAGCAATGCCCTTCGTAATCTGGACAGCATTGGCAATTTGACACAGCTCAGAATCCTGATCGCCGCGTATAACGAACTGCTGGACCTGAATCCTCTGGAATCCTGTCAGGCACTGACCTATCTGGATGTATCTCACAATACAATTCTGAATATCGATACAGCCGCTTCTCTGACCGCTTTGGAGGAACTTGATTTTTCCTACAATGAGGTTTCAAAACTGCCTGCATTCGATCCGAATTGTGCTTTGCGTGTAATTAACGGTGCGTATAATCAGCTGTCCGATCTTAAAAAACTTGGCGGGCTTACCAATTTGACCCATGTTTTCATGAACTACAACAAGGCGATTAGCTCTGTCACACCCTTGGCCACCTGCAAGTCGCTCAAAGAAGTGTATGTCTACGGAACAAAGGTACGAAGCGTATCCGCGCTGACGAAACTTGGTGTTCTTGTAGTTTACTCCCCTGTTTGACCCATTACTGACAATTCCCACCGAATTTCGGTGGGAATTGCTTTTGTTTAATCAGCGAATCCCTAACAGATGAGATGGGCGTTGTTGACAACCTCCTTTCCCTTTGCTATAATGATAAAAATATGTTAAGGAGGTTACCCCATGGAAAAGAAGATCATTACCATTAGCCGTGAATTTGGCAGTGGCGGCCGTACCATCGGTCGCGAAGTCGCGAACCGCCTAGGTATTCCCTTCTATGAAAAGGAGCTGGTTGACCAAATTGCGCTCGAAAGCGGCTTTGCCCCCAATTTTGTTGAGGAACACGGTGAACACGCCCCCGGCAAGACCCGTCTAAGCTACGCATTCGCCCACCAAGGTGTGCCCGGCGTAATGAACGGCCTTTCTACAGCAGATTTTCTGTGGAGTATCCAGTGCAGTGTCATTCTTCAGCTTGCTGAAAAGGGTCCTTGCGTCATTGTTGGCCGTAATGCGGGCTATATTCTGAAAGACCGCAATGATGTTCTGGATGTGTATATCCACGCTGACAAGGAATTCCGCGCAGACAGAATCGTGCGGCTTTACGGTGAGAGCGAAAAGAGTCCCATGGCCCGACTGGCAGAAAAAGACAAGCGCCGTCAGATCAACTATCAGCACTACACAGGCCGCGTTTGGGGAACCGCTCAAAACTATGATATTTGCTTGAATTCCGGTACGCTGGGTATCGAAAGCTGTGTTGACATTATTGTGAATATGTATCAAAAGTAACATATACAAAAGGAACCCCCGCTTTAAAGCAGGGGTTCCTTTTTTACTCTTCTAAAGGCTGCTCTGCCGGTTCCACCTCGGATCGAATTCCGCCAAACAGCAGCATCATGCCCACAATGGCACACAAACACGGAATTTCTGTCACAAGGCAGCTATACCCTGCCGAAACATACTGAGGAATCGTAAATAACAGCACGCGCACCGCAGCTACAGCACCAAACACCAGCATTCCCAACGCAGGATGAGAAATGAGTCCGAAGGTAACCAGAACAGCTACCGAGCCACCCACTGCAAAAAAGACCGTGGCCAGAATTGCGGGAAAGAGAGCAGCAGACACGAATACCTGACACATCAGAACCAGACAGATCACAGCACTAAAGATACCATGTACCTCCGCCCTGTTCCATACCTCAGCGCGAAGTGGCACGCACCAGCAAATCTCCAATACCATAGGCAATATCAAGAACAACAAAAGCTGCCAGAAGGAAACTGCGTCAAGCTGTCTCAGCGCGAAATAGTCAAGCGCCTGGATAAAGAAGGCAATCCCCATCATCACACCAGAGAAAGTCAGCCACTTGCTATCAAAGTTCAATTTATAGCGCACCAACCGTTTCATGATACACCTCCCTCTTTTTCAACCATTATAAGTCATGCCGAGAAAAATAGCAACAGTAAAGTTTCATTTTACCCAGTACTGCATCCCCCAGTTTTCAAAATCCCACTGCCGCATATAGCTGTTGCACTCGTAGTCTACGTAAAACACACGCCCATTTTCCACAACAAAATTGGTAGGATAATAGTCTATATTCAGCTCATTGGGGTATAGTACGTCACACATGGCACGCACCTGTGCAAGATAATCCGGCTGCATCCGTCCATCATCAATCAGCTGCGCAACGGTAGGTCCGTCAATATATGCTTTCAGAATGCGCTCCTGGACACGGTCTACATCCACAAGACGTGGCATAGGGATTCCCAGTTGCAAAAGCCGCTGGTAATCGCGAAGTTCCGAGGCAAGTTTATCGCCAAACTGGTAATACGCACAAGGCTCATGGTGGATCTGCTTCAATACATACCGGTCAGATCCATCCGTCACCAAATAGGAATAGCCACCCTTACCCTTTCCAAGCAAGCAGATCACATGGTATTCCTTGCCGTTAACAGTCATACCGTTGCCTCTTCCCTGTCGCCGATATGGATGCTGACACCATTAACGGTCACATCCTCTTGTGCATTGATGAGAATGTACTGAACACCGTCGATAACCCTTGTCTCAATCAGGTCGCTTCGATCCGGAGCGACCTTGATGATCACATCAGGAGTAGAAATCTGGATCTTCTTGTTGTCAATGATATTCTTCGGGTGCAGCAGCGCTTCAAAACCGAAGGCTTCGTCATAATCTACGCTGAATTTGGCGAGATGCTGCTCACTGACACCGCATTGATCAAGCGCAGCCTTAACCTGTTCCTTGCCGACCATCAATGCCTCAGGAATCTTGCTTTCCTTGTGCATTTCAATTTGCCGGCAAAGACAGTCGTGGACATTTTGCACCACTTCCAGACTGCATTCGTCATCCAGACTGCGGCTAAGAAGCGCCTCAAAGGACTGCTTTTGTTCAAAGGCAGGTTTCGGAACCGCTGTGTTGAATACAGCATCCACAAAACTTTGATGATTTTCCTTCACACTCTTATTATAGTAGAGCGCATTGTATATGTTCGTTGCCCGATTGTCGAAGGCCGGGAACAGGAAGCCCAGCTCCGGCGCAGATACCACATTTGCCATGTTGCCATCGTGGAACTGCTTTTCTTCCGGCACATAGTGCAGATTTGCCTTGGTCTGCTTGACAGGGCAAACGGCACACAGCAAATACGTATAGGTCTGATCAGAATTATCCGCGCTGAGATCGCCGTCGTTGCTCTTAAAGGGCACATCGTAGCTGTCGCAACCCAGCAGGATCAGGTAGTTACCTTCCAAGGTTAGGCTTTCCATGACCTTCTTATAGAAGGTCATGCGCAACTGGTCATCCTTAAGACGGCTATTGCGCAGATCCATCAGCAGTTTATGCTCTGGAGCACCGGCCACTTGGCTGGTCTTGAAGGTAATATCAATCAAATTCTTGCCCAGCGTACCCCCCAACGTGCGGCGAAGTAAGGCAAAATATTTCTCCGACTCATTTTCCGGCATGATTCCCAAGGATTGAGAAAATTCAGAAATGATCTCTTTCTGCTCGTTGATATAGCAACCGAAAATGTTGGTCATATTACTGCGGTCCCGCCGCTGTCTGCGACGAATTTCACCGATTTCTTTTGTATTCATACTTCCTCCGATTGAATCCCCGCTGCATGGTTTGCAGCGGGGTAGTTTATCTTAGTCCCAAAGACATTTCCAGTTTTGCACAAAATATTCAACGCCGGAATATACGGTGGTAATCACAATCAATGCAACAACCACGCAATTGAGCCAGCCGATGGTAGGAAATGCCATCATAAAGCAAAGACCGATCATGCTGGAAGCGGTCTTAAACTTACCGCTTTGTCCCGCAGCAATTACCTTGCCCTTAGGACCAGCAACCATACGCAAACCGGATACGGCAAACTCACGGGTCAGCACAATCATCAGAGCCCAGGCAGGAAAGCTTCCCCACTGGCAGAACATAGCCATGGCAGCCAGTGTCAGCAGCTTGTCCGCAAGAGGATCCAGGAACTTACCAAAATCGCTGACCTGATTGCGGGTTCGTGCAATATGTCCATCAATATAGTCGGTAATACTGGCAAGAATGAAGACACCAAGGCCAAGCCACATCCAAAGGCCAGGCTGACCGCAACTTAAGTACATAAAGACCATATAGGCCGGAATCATTGCTACGCGCAGTAAGGTGATTTTTGTTGCAGTTGTCATACAGTTTCCTCCACAAGATAGCCGGTCAAATCACCATCGATCAGTCCGTCAATGCAAACATTGACAAAATCACCCTCCGTGAGCGGATCCTGGGTTGCGATCCAGACACGTCCGTCAATTTCCGGGGAGTCGGCATATGTCCGGCCAAAATATTGCTCGAATTCCTCATCGTAGCCGTCTACCACCACTTCGAGTGTGGTGCCCATGATAGATTCATTGTAATCATCCATAATACGGGACTGAATGGTTTCTACCATCTGTGCACGCTGCTGTGCAATTTCGTTATCCACAAATTCCATGGCAGCGGCAGGTGTGCCCTCCTCCGGTGAGAACGGGAAAGCGCCGACACGCTCCAGGCGCATTTCCTTGAGGAATTCGCATAACTCAGCGAACTCTTCCTCGTCCTCGCCGGGCAGGCCGGTGATTACTGAAGTCCGAAGCACCAAGCCAGGGATCCTGTCTCTCAATTTTGCAAACAGCTGGCGCAGGAATGCGCCATCTCCACGGCGGTTCATCAGCTGCAGAATCTTACTGTTGCAATGCTGAATGGGAATATCCAGATATTTGACGATCTTCGGTTCAGACGCCATCACATCAATGAATTCGTCGTCAATTTCGTCGGGATATACATAATGCACTCTTACCCATTTGAAATCCATTGCGCAAAGCTCACGGAGCAGTTGGGGTAACAGTCGCTTGTGACCAGGCAGATCTGTGCCGTAGCGGCTAGTATCCTGTGCAACGACAATAATCTCCTTCACACCGGATGCCGCCAGCAAGCGGGCTTCATACAGCACATCATCCATCTGGCGGCTACGGAATTTACCGCGCAGATAAGGAATGATGCAATAGCTGCAGCGGTTGTCACAGCCCTCCGCAATCTTCAGATAAGCATAATGCTCCGGTGTGGTCAGAATACGTCCAGTTTCCTGTTCCGGCGCATCAATAGAGCCAAAATCGGACACGGCCTCCCCTTCCAGCAGTTTTTCGATGGCCGGAACCACCTCTGTATAGCTGCCGGTTCCGAGAATACCATCCACCTCAGGCATTTCCTTCACGATCTCATCCTGATAGCGCTGAGAAAGGCATCCGGTAACCAAAATCTTACCCACAAGGCCTTCCGCTTTCAGCGCGGCTGTCTGCAAAATGAAATCAATTGCTTCACTCTTTGCAGAATCAATAAAACCGCAGGTATTGATCACCACCACATCGCTGCCAACAATATCCGCTTTAACGGTGTGACCTGCTTCCTGAACGCGATACATCATGCGCTCACAGTCAACCTGATTCTTTGCACAGCCAAGAGAGATAAATCCAATGTTTGCCATATTAGTCCTCCGGAAATTCATCCGTATCCAGTGCCATTTTTGACATGGCCCGGCGGATTTCACTATAGGTATGCCCACGACGAATGAGAGCATCAATCAATTTTTTCGTCTGTTTAGAATCGGACAGTGCCTCTTCCCTGCTCCGCAGAAAGTCTACAATATGTTCTATCTGATCTGGAAAGTCTTCCAGTGCCACATCCCAGTAGCGCTGGGGAATTTTCTTCTCGTACAGCACCTGCTTAGCGCGGGCAATGCCGTAGCCCTTAGAAGCACAGCGAAGCACGATCTGCCGGGCAGTTTCCTCGTCATCCACCAGGTGCAAGTCTTCCATCCAAGCCACAGCTTCAGCTGCCTGCTTGGGATCCTCCCCTTTTCTTACTAGGCGCTGCTGCAAATCCTTCTTAGATACAGAGGACGCTGCAACAATCCGTACCGCCCGCATTTTGGCTGACATAGCACCGACAGCCTCCTGCAGTGCCCGCCATTGCTCCTCGTCAAATTCCAATCCTGCATAAAGCGCAAAGTCTTCAAGGGTTTGGCGGTATACAGCCAGCTTTTGGCCGTCATCCATTGTCAGCCAGTAACGTCCAGCGCGGTCAGGAGCGGTTTTTAAGGTCTCAATCCTCATCGTCAAAATCATCGGCGCTGATGGCTACAGGACGCTCAGCCGCCTTTGCAGGGGCCTTAGGCGCAGTCGCCTTCAGCAGGTTCTCACGTACCTTAGCTTCCACTTCCTCTGCAATATCAGGATTTGCCATCAAGAAGGTCTTAACAGACTCCTTGCCCTGACCAATCCGCTCGTCACCCATTGAGAACCAGGAGCCGGACTTCTGCACGATGTCCATTTCCACTGCCAGATCCACCAGCTCACCCCACTTGGAGATGCCCTGGCCATACATAATGTCGAAATATGCTTCGCGGAAAGGAGGCGCAACCTTGTTTTTGACCACCTTTACACGGGTCTTGTTGCCGATCACATTGCCGCCTTCTTTGATGGACTCTGTGCGGCGTACATCCAGACGGACAGAGGCATAGAACTTCAGTGCGTTACCACCGGTGGTGGTTTCGGGATTGCCGTACATGACACCGATCTTCATACGCAGCTGGTTAATGAAGATGACGACACAGTTGGTCTTGGAAATGGTACCGGCCAGCTTACGCAAAGCCTGGCTCATCAGGCGTGCCTGCAGGCCAACAAAGGTATCACCCATTTCACCTTCGATTTCCGCTCTGGGTGTCAAGGCAGCAACAGAGTCCACGACCACAGCATCTACAGCGCCACTGCGCACCAAAGCGTCGGTAATCTCCAGAGCCTGCTCACCGGTATCAGGCTGGGAAACCAGCAGATTGTCAATATCTACGCCAAGGGCAGCGGCATAGATGGGATCCAAGGCATGCTCAGCATCCACAAAGGCGACTTCACCGCCCATTTTCTGACACTCAGCCAGAATGTGCAGCGCCAAAGTGGTTTTACCGGAGCATTCCGGTCCATAAATCTCAATGATTCTGCCCTTAGGGACACCGCCAATGCCCAGAGCAGCATCCAAAGCCAGGGAGCCAGTGGGAATCGCTTCCACATTCATTTCAGGACGATCACCAAGGCGCATGACTGTACCCTTGCCAAAGCTTTTATCAAGCTGTGCCAATGCTGTCTGCAAAGCCTTCTTCTTATCAGTTGCGGGAGTAGGCGCTTCGTAGCCGGTCTTTTTCGTAGCCATAATTAATCTTCCTTCCATTGGGCGAGTAACGCCCGTTCTCTATCATTGTAGTCCTGAACACGCTCCAGAACAGTAAATCCGTTTTCGTGGAGTATTTTGCAGATGTCATCACCTTGCGCAGGATCATACTCCAGGCAAAGGTATCCACCCTTTTTAAGCACCGACTTATAGTTGAGTGCGATGCTGCGATAGAAATCGAGACCATCCTCTCCGCCATGGAGCGCCAGATGGGGCTCGAAATCCTTCACGCTGGCATCCAGTTGGGTCATTTCCTTTGTGGTAATGTAGGGCGGATTGGAAACGATCATGTCAAATTTCCCAAGAAAGTCCGGCGGTGCTTTCAGGGCATCCACCTGTACACAGGCCACGCGGCTACCAAGCTGATGCCGATTCACATTTTTCTTGGCTACAGCCAGCGCTTCCTTGGAAATATCCGCCAGAGTAATTCTGGCATCCTTCACCCGCTTGGCAACAGCCAAGCCAATGCAGCCGGAGCCTGTGCAAAGATCCAGAATCCTGGGGTCCTGTTCCAGATATAAGCCACGCTTAATCGCAAGCTGGGTCACCGCGCAGGTATCATCCCGGGGAATCAATACGTTTTCATCAATATACAGCGTCATACCGTAGAAACTCCACTCACCGAGAATATAGGCAAGTGGTTCACCTGCAAGCACACGGCTTACAGCGCTTTCCATGGCATCGCATACCTCCTGGGAGGCATAGGTTTCTCTTTGGGAGATGATTTGCTCCTGGGTCTTACCGGAAACATAGCACAAAAGGCTGCGCGCAAGAACGCTCGCCATCTGCTCCGACTCCTGAAGCATGAAACGGCGTCTGGCCTCCAGATACAACTGGGAATACTTTTTTACCAAGCGTCCTCTCCCTCCTTTTCCGGCAGCACAGCCTGTACAGCCGCAATACCAACTTCGATCATGCCATCATCCGGTTCATTGGTGGTAAATTTCTGCATCCACATACCAGGTGCACCCAGAATGCGGGTAAACGCATTGTCATGGCGACCGATACAACGGTTGATCTCATAGGTCACAGCAACCACAAGCGGCAGTAGCATCAGTTTGAAGACAATCATGATCAAACGGTACAGGAATGTTCCCTGCATCCGTGCGAGAGCCGGAACAAGTGCCAGCAATGCAGTTGATGCCACGGAGAATACCAAGATGGAGATAATCATCACCACAAGCAGGAAGCTGGTACCGCAGCGAGGATGCAGTCTGGTCTGCAAACGGACATTTTCAACCGTCAGAGGCAGTCCTGCTTCATAGCAGCGGATCGTCTTATGCTCCGCTCCGTGATAGGCAAATACGCGCTTCATTTCCTTCATGCGGGAAACCAGCATCATATAGCCCATAAAAATGGTCATACGGACAAGGCCTTCCACAAGATTCAGCACCAGATTATTCGGAATCCACCGATCGATCAAACCGGTCAACAGACCGGGCAACAGGAAAAACAGACCTATGGACATGGCAAGGCCAAGAAAAACTGCAAAGCCAACTACAAATTTCTGGAATTTTTCATTGCCGAGCTTCTTTTCCAGCCATAGATCCAGTTTGGAAGGGGTATCATCAGCACCATATTCCTCCGGTGCAAGATCCGCTGAACGCATCAGTGCCTTCACGCCGGTAACCTGGGAGTCGAAGAAAGTAAACATACCCCGTAAAAAGGGCCAGGACTTGAAGGATTTCGGATCATTCACCTTTCTGTCGGACACTTCAACGCAAAGGCCGTCCTTACCCCTGGTAACAATGGCATCCTTCTTCGGGCCACGCATCATAATGCCCTCAATCAATGCCTGTCCACCGATCATGGTCTTAAATTTCTCCGTAGATTGCTTATTTTTCATTGTTTCTCCTTACTGGGCGGAAGGCAGTTTGACAGTTACAAGCGTACCGCCTCCCGGTGCGTTTTCCAGCTCCAGCGTGCCACCGTGCATCTGCACGATTTCATCACTGATGGCAAGACCAATTCCGGTACCTCTTGCTTTGGAGCTGCCCTTATAGAATTTATTCTTCACCAACGGCAATTCCTCCGGTGGGATGCCGTGTCCGTAATCGCGAATGCGCACTACCACCCAATCGTCTTCATAGGTCATGGAGGCATCAATACGCTTACCGTCACCACCATGCTTGGCAGCATTGTTAAGAATATTTAAGAATACCTGACGCAGACGGGAATGGTCACAGGGAATCATGGGAATATCGACATCGCTGTCCAGATACTCCAGAACAATGCCATCCTGTGCTAGACGGCTACTATACATAAAGACAGTATCTTCAAAATCAGAGCGAATGTCCGAGACTTCTACATTCAAGGTCAGACGATCGCCCTGCAATCTGGTAAAGTCAAGCAGATCCACAACCATTTCCGTCAAGCGTTTGGCTTCACGGGAAATGATTTTTACGCCGCGGCGCGTTTCATGACCGAGATCCTCGGAATCCAGCAATGTTTCACTCCAGCCATTGATCGCCGTCAGGGGTGTGCGCAGCTCGTGAGAAAGAGATGAAATAAAGTCAGCCTGCATTTTTTCATTCTGGTTGATCTTTATGGACATTTCGTTGATGGTATCTGCTAGGACACCGATTTCATCATTATACTGCTTCTGTATTTGTACACCGTAGCTTCCATTTGCGATCTTTTTCGCCTTTTGTGTAATCTCATCGACCGGCATCACGATTGAGCGGATAAAGTAACCGCTGGTAAACAGCAGCACCGCTAACAGAACACCAAAAGCGGCAAGCGAAATCAGTCCGATAAACAGTATTTGCCTGTTGACAAGCCGCGTTGATGTCACATAACGCAAAACGCCAACCACCTCACCGTTGCTATAGATCATTGGACCGGATACCGCAATGATCATCTCCCCTGTCAGGGGATCGCGGCCAGCAAATGATTTGATGGAGCGGCTTTCCATAGCATTGCGAATCTCAGAGGTGGCGGGAGACTTGCCTGCCCACTGGCCATAAGAAGAGGCAACCAGCAAGCCATCAGCATTGATAAACTGAAGTTCCAGCGATCCGCTCATATCAAAGGTCTGGGCATACGTGACACAGGAATGATAATAGTCATCGTAGTTCTGGCCAATATAGTTAGCAAAGAATTGGCTGGTCTGGGTGGCTTTCGCTTCCAGATCGGATAGCATACTGGTATAATAATACACACCAAATGTTCCGGTAACAAGCAGCACAGCCAAAAGGCCAAGAATCACAAAGGTGGACAGCGTATTTCCAATCCATCTGCGACGGATACTTTTACTTTTTTTCATGCTGTCACCTTCTTTCTTTTATCGTATCAGGCGCCCCATTTATAGCCGAAGCCCCAAACAGTTGTGATATACGTAGGATTTGCGGTATCGTCCTCGATCTTAATGCGAAGACGACGGATATTCACATCCACAATCTTCAGTTCGCCTTCGTATTCTCTGCCCCAAACTTCGCTGAGAATATCTTCGCGGGACAAGGCACGGCCAGGATTGAGCATGAACAGTTTCATGATGTTGTACTCCACCTGGGTCAAACGGATACGTTCACCGGCTTTATCCAGGGTATGATTGCGGATATTCATAGTAAAGGGTCCCTGCCGAAGAATATCCGCAGAATTGCTATCCTTACCAATGCGGCGGAACAGGGCATCCACACGGGCCATCAATTCTGCCGGAGAGAAGGGCTTGGTGACATAGTCATCCGCACCTGTCATAAGACCGGTAACCTTATCCATTTCCTGGGTACGGGCAGTAAGCATGATAATACCCATCTGCTTGGTGGTAGCCCGGATACGGCGGCATACTTCAAAACCATCAATATCCGGCAGCATAATGTCCAGAATCGCGACGGAAATATCCGGCGTATTTTCCAGCACATCTAATGCTTCCTGACCACTGGATGCTTCCATCACCTCATAGCCTGCGCGCTTCAAATTAATAACAACAAAGCTGCGGATGTTATCTTCATCTTCCAAAATCAACACTTTTTTCATATCGGTCAGTCCTCCTCTGTATTCAAATCAACCCGGATAGGATGAAACCGGGATACCAAATCTTCAGCAATTGCAGATTGCAGATCCGCGTCTTCTATCATCGCAACGTAGATAACGGTTTCACTTCCGTAAAGAACGGTACATCCCGGCTGCGTCGACAATTCCTCCCGATCCGCATCTGTGAACATCATGACAGTAAACAGCTTGCTTCCCTGGTAGTAAAATTCACTTCCCAATTCAGTTTGGCGCACAGACAGATCGTCAATCATTGCCCCATCTAACACAAAATACCAGTTCTGTGCAAAATTGTGATAGGTAGAAACCTTGTTAACTTGTTCATTATTTTCTCCAAGGCTGTACCATTGAATCATATATTGGGCTGTATCAGAATCTTCCACGGGGCGCAGTTGGACAACACGCGCCAGGTCAATAACACCGTCACCATCCATATCAGTTGGATATACATAATAGTTATCAATGGTGGGCGTATTGATTCCAGACATCAATGAAACCAACATACTGCCTTTCATTATGAACACATCCGTTAGCAATTGGTGATTGTCTACGCTGCTGGTCACGTAAATAGCAGGTTTTCCACTGATCAATTGACTTACATTCAGTTGCTTAAAGCTGTTCATAGAAGCAGAAAGCTGAATTTCCTCAGATCTCTCCAATTCACCGTCGCGATAGCTGTACAGTCGCGCTGTACCGACACTTTTATCGGATGGTGCGGATGTCAGCAAGAACAGCTCACAGATACCGTCCATATCCAGATCTGTGGTAGCAATCTCATTATAGCTTGTACTCATCAGTTGTCTTGCAAAACCGCTGGTAAAACGATACACAGACACGCTGCGCATAACCTGGTTGCTCAGCTGACGGCCGACGATCAACTCCAGACCGGGCTTATCGTCCAACTGCGCGTAGGAAACAAAGTCAAAGGCAAATCCGTAACCTTCTATCGTATCCATCAACACACAGCCGGATGCCAACTGGGAGAAAATCAGTATCTTCAGCGGCTTGTCACTATCCTCTTTGGCAAATAGAATGTATTCGTCAACACCGTCACCATCTAAATCCGCCATTTGCAGAACCTGTCTGTTATCGCCGTATCTGGGCGCAGAATAGGTCAGGTCGGTCATAGCCTCGTCGATAACAGCCTGCAGATTCTCGTGTTCCTCTGAACGCTTCGGAAGGCAGTAGAGTTCGTCCAGCGTTGCCAGGGCGCAGCCGGATAAGGCAAACGCCACTGCAAGCAGTAACAGGACTTTTCTTATGAACTTCATCACAGCTACACTCCTTTACAATATTTATCGATTTATTATAGCATACATTTTCATAAAATGGAAGCTATTTCAATACAACATTTACCTCACCCAGAACATTTTTCAGTTCAGCAATCATGTCCGGATCCAGCGATGCCAAAGCACCACGAAGCCTTCTGGTATCAGCAAAGAACACCTTCACCTGACTGTCTCCGGGAAACATATTGACAATGGCACGTACTTTCGTGAAGTTTGGATCCGATTCACTTTTCAACTGCAGATACAGTGTTCCCGTTAAATTCTTTCCGGGCTGCTCCGCGGCAACAGTCGGTTGCGGGACCTCAGAATAATCCGTAATGGGGCGGGCACGGTTGATGACGATCTGGGGATCTTTATCATCCCGCAAACTCAGTCTGCCAGTCACAACAACAGCCATATTTTCCCTGATATAGCCACCATACTGGCTCAGAACATTGGAAAAAGCCAGCATTTCAATGGCAGCCGTATCATCCTCCACCGTAACATAAGCCATCATGGAGTTATTGCGTGTGGTCTTCATTTTTACGCTTTGAACAATACCCGCAACAGATACAATCTGTTCATCCGCAATTTTGCACTCATCATGCATCAGCTGGCCGATGGACAATACATGGGTATTGCGCAGGTACTGGCGGTAATCATCCATGGGGTGACCGGACAGGTAAATACCGGTGGTTTCCTTCTCCATGGTCATTAAGTCCGCCTTTCGTAGCTCAGGCAATTTAGGAATCGGAATAGAAGCCGCGCTATCACCTTCATCCAGCATATCGAACATCCCCATCTGACCGTCCAGATTCTTTTTCCGGAAATCAGACAGTGCATCCATCATCTGCTCGTACACCGCCAGAAGCTCGCTTCGATGATGCCCAAAGCAGTCCATTGCACCACACTTAATGAAGTTCTCAACGGCTCGTTTATTCAGTTCCACGCCCATACGCTGAATGAAATCCTCAAGGTTTCGGAAAGGACCATCCTCAGAGCGTTTTGCTGCCATACTGCGAATCAATCCGCGACCAACATTTTTCACAGCGCCCAGGCCGAAACGGATGGCGTCACCCTCCACACTGAAGTGATCCTGGGAATGATTCACATCCGGTGGTAGTACGGCAATGCCCATTTCCTTGCATTCGGCGATATATCCGGAGATCTTGGTGGCGGAGTCCAACACAGAGGTCATCAGAGCCGCCATATACTCCCTGGGATAGTGGCACTTTAAATATGCTGTCTGGTAGGCCACCACGGCATAGCAAACAGCGTGGGCTTTGTTAAAGGCATAGTTTGCGAAAGCGACGATTTCATCGTAAAGAGACTGTCCCACAGCCTCAGAGATACCATTACCAACGCAACCGGGGATATTTTTGGAAGGATCACCGTAAACAAAGACTTTGCGCTCTTCTTCGATGATCTTCATCTTCTTTTTGGAAATAGCCCGGCGAATATTATCCGCCTGCCCCATGGTATATCCACCCAACTGCCGGAATATCTCAATGACCTGTTCCTGGTATACGATACAGCCATAGGTAACCCGCAAAATAGGTTCCAACTCCGGGCATTTATAGGTAACCTTCTTATGGTTGAGTTTGTTTTCAATAAACGTGGGAATGGAGTCCATAGGGCCGGGACGATAAAGTGCAACGATCGCGGTAATATCCTCGATGCTATCCGCCTTCATGCCAACACATACACTGGTCATGCCTGTGCTTTCCAATTGGAAAACGCCCTGTGTTTTTCCCTCAGCGAGCATCCGGAAGGTTTCCGGATCATTATCAGGCACGCGGGAAATATCGAAATCCGGCTGATACTGCTGAATCTGCAGCTCCGCATCCCGGATAACCGTCAGGTTGCGCAGGCCAAGGAAGTCCATTTTGAGAAGACCGAGTTCTTCAATGGTGGTCATTGTGTACTGGGTAACAATGGTATCATCGTTACGCGACAGCGGTACATAACTGCAAACCGGTTCCGCCGTGATCACAACACCGGCAGCATGGGTAGAGGTGTTGCGGGGCATACCCTCCAGGCTCATGGCTGTGTCGATCAGCTGTCTGACGCGGGTGTCCCCATCATACATTTCTTTCAGTTTGGGGCTGACCTGCAGTGCTTCCTTCAGAGTAATGTGCAGAGTATTGGGTACCAGCTTCGCCACCACATCCGTTTCCGCATAGGTAAAGTTCAGCGCGCGACCCACATCGCGTATGGCACCACGGGCAGCCATTGTACCAAAGGTGGCAATCTGAGCAACATGATCGGTGCCATACTTTTGCATGACATAATCGATCACTTCGCCGCGTCGCTCCTGGCAGAAGTCCGTATCGAAGTCAGGCATACTGACACGCTCAGGATTGAGGAAACGCTCAAAAATGAGGCTGTACTGCATGGGATCCACTTCCGTAATGTGCAGGCAGTAAGCAACAATGGATGCCGCACCGGAGCCACGGCCCGGGCCAACTGGAATCCCCTGCTCCTTAGCATAGCGGATAAAGTCCCAAACAATGAGATAGTAATTTACGTAGCCCATGCGACTGATAACACCGATCTCGTATTCCAATCGCTGCAAATAGCTTTCCGGCGGGTTAGTATAACGCGCTTCAAAACCCTCATAGCACAGCTTGCGGAAATACTGATCGTTCGTGAAACCGGCAGGTACAGGAAAAGAGGGCAAGTGATATTGATTGAACACAAACTCCACGTTGCAGCGGTCAGCAATGCGGACAGTATTTTCAAAGGCTTCGTCACATCCCGGGAACAATTGGCGCAGTTCTTCTTCGCTCTTAAGATAAAATTCTTCCGTCTGGAATTTCATGCGGTTCTCGTCGTCAACAGTTTTGCCTGTCTGGATGCACAGCAATACATCCTGCATGGCCGCGTCCTCACGACGCAAATAATGGGCATCGTTCGTAACAACCAACGGAATACCCGTCTCCCGGGAAATTCGCTGCACGCCTTGATTGACGGGGGTCTGCTCCGGAATACCATGATCCTGTAATTCCAGATAGAAATTTTCCGAGCCGAAAATGTCTCGCATACGCAAGGCATAATCCCGGGCAGAGGTATAATCCTCCTCCATCAAATACTGCGGAATGGCGCCAGCGAGACAGGCAGACAGCGCGATCAGGCCCTCGTGATGCTTCTCAAGCAACTCCAGATCAACACGGGGTTTGCTGTAGAAACCATGCATAAATGCCTCAGAAACCAGCAGGCACAAATTCTCATAACCCTTGCGGTTTTCACACAGCAGCACCAGATGATACGGATCGTTATCGATGCCATGCACCCGGTCCTCCATACGCCGGCGGGTCACATATACCTCACAGCCGATGATAGGCTTTACCCCTGCGGCCTTGGCAGCCTTGTAGAAATCGATGCACCCATACATAACACCATGATCGGTGATTGCAATGGCGCTCTGACCCAGCTCCTTGACCCGGTCCATCATGCCCCCAATGCGGCAGGCACCGTCCAGGAGGCTGTATTCTGTATGCACGTGCAAATGCACAAAACTCATTTTGCTGCCTCCTTTGCCATTTGAACCAATTTTTTCATACGGTTATTCATTGCAGGCTTGGAAATGGGAGGATCCATCAAACCTGCCAGCTCCGTCAGAGAAGCTTCCGGGTTATTTTCACGGGCAATGACAGCCTGTCTCATCTTAGCGGGAAGCTTTTCAACTATTCCCTGCTCGTGCAGGATGCGGAAGGCAGCAAGCTGCTCCTGGGCTGCTTCCACAACCTTGGATGTATTGGCATCATCGCAATTACAACGGCGATTAACCTTGTTGTTCAGTTCCTTTTCCAGTTTGGCTTCCATAATACCCATGGATGCTATGCTGGCGCCAAGATAGGCAAGGCAATCCGCAATTTGATCGCTCTGTTTAAAATAGAGCACCTGTCCCCCACCGCGTGTTGCGGTTTTGGGGCTGAATTCCAGCACTTCGTGCATCAAGGCAAAGGTTTCTCTGGCTACATAGTTATGGGTGGTTGTCAGCTCCAGATGATAGCCCTTTTCGGGATCCGTAACGCTGCCACCGGCCAGAAACGCGCCGCGCAGGAAGGCGGTACGACAGCAGTCCTCCTCCACGACGGGCAGATTCAGGTGCAGAGAAACCGTGTTGTCTCTTGTGAAGCCGTAAGCATTCATAATGCTCTCGATCTTATCCGGATCCGTAATCTGAAAAATCAGCTTTCCAGGAGCTTCCAGACTGGGATAGCTGTCAAACTCCATATCGAAAGCTCTTTCAAACAGGCGCGGCAAGATCCAGGCAAACTCCCGGCTTTCTGTAATGATTCGAATATTATCATTGCTGAAGCTGTTGCAATAAAGCAGAATTCCAAAACATTCAGCCAAGGCGCAACAAGTCTTATTGGGTATGTAGCGGCAGATTTCTGCCTTTGTGTTAGCGGAGAAGGATACAGCCATGGTATAACCCCCAGCATTCTTTCTAAATTACCAAATACGCACTTCCGGCTCCAGGCGGATTCCATTCTGTTCGAAAACAATATCACTGACCTGACGCAGCAGATTCTGCACATCCGCAGCGGTCGCACCACCGAGATTCACAGCAAAGCCTGCGTGTTTCATAGAGATGGCAGCGCCGCCAACCTGATAGCCTTTGAGCCCCGCCTGATCGATCAGCGCAGCAGCATAGCCTTGCGCCGGACGCTTGAAGGCTGAACCTGCACTGGGCAGATCCAGCGGTTGGGAAGCAGAACGTTTCGCCTGCAGCTCCTTCATTCTTGCCTTAATTTCCTCGGATACACCCTGCGAAAGGCGCAGAACAGCAGAAATCACAATCTCACCGCTGTCCTCCAGTCGGCTGTGTCGGTAAGAAAATCGCATTTCTTCCTTACTTAAAGTGGATATATTGCCGGAAATATCCATAATTTCCACAGATTCGACAATATCTTTCATTTCACCACCGTATGCACCGGCGTTCATATACACACCACCACCGACGGTACCGGGAATGCCGTGGGCAAACTCCATACCTGCAAGACCCAGGTTAGCAGCAAACACGGCGGCGCGGGTCATGGTAACACCTGCCATAACACGGATGCGGTTTTCATCCAACTGCTCCATACCGTCCATGCAATCCTTCAGGCAGATCACAATCCCATCGATCCCGGCATCCGGTGCCAGCACGTTGGTGCCTGCACCCAAAATGGCAGGCTTTACGCCCAATTGGGAAGACAATTTCAGAATTCCAGCCAATTCTTCCCTACTCTTAGGCATAGCAAAAACCTCCGCATTTCCACCAATGCGAAAAGAGGTATGCTTGGACATAGGTTCGTTATATTTCAGTTCACATGCAGGGGCAAAAGTCCCGATATTTTGCTGCAAAATAGTCATTTCCGTCATAAACGCCTCCGGGCATATCATATCTAATATACTATAGCACATAACGAACAAATATGCAATTATTCCTTTATGAAATTTCTGATAAAAAATACAGACCCATGAATTGCACAGGTCTGCAATAGGACAATAACAAAACAGGGTGGCCAACAGCCACCCTGTATGTAAGTAATATTACTTTTCAACAACTTCCAGAACTTCCATGGGGCAGGCCTTGGCGCAGATACCACAGGCGATGCACTTGGAAGGAGCATTGTCTTCCTTCATAACCATAACCTTCATGGGGCAGGCCTCAACACACTTGCCGCACTTGACGCACAGCTTCTTGTTGATCATGTAAACACCGGTCTTGGCATTCTGGGTGATAGCACCGGCTTCGCAGACCTTAGCGCACTTGCCGCACTGAATGCAGACAGCGGGCTTGGGATCGCCATTCTTGGCAACACCAACCTGGATAGCGCTGAGGGTTACATCGAATTCCTTATAGAACGCTTCGGAACAAGCCTGAACGCACTGCAGGCAGGCCATGCACTGGGAATCCTTTTTAACAACGAGCTTCTTCATAGGGAAAAATCTCCTTCATATTTATTTTTACGCATATATTATACATGGAAGAAAATAAAAAAGCAATATGTAAATCGGGAAAAGGCAAACTTTTTGGTTGCCCACAGCTAACTGCTGTTTCAACACAAATTACCAGTGTAAAGCGCTGTGTTCGGGAAATAATAGCTTCGAATTCCAAAAGAACAGGAGGAAATTCAATGAAAAAAGCAGGCATTTTGATCTTTACACTGCTGCTTGTAACCGCCATGTTCTCCGGCTGCCGTCGGAGTCCTGACACCACCAATACCACCGCAGCGCCTACTACAAGTACCACCACAAAGGCAACCCGCCCAACCACCGGCACCACCAAGCCATCTTCCGGTGTCATTCCCGATGCCACCGATATGATGCCTCAGCCTACCAACGGTACTGATGCTGGGCGCAGACACAGAGGTCCCCGCTATTAAGCCCGGAATTCCGGGCTACATAGTCACAGGATCGTCACATAACGGCACATATTGCTGCGGATACGCTCAGCAGCTTGGACAGCAAGCTCAGCAAAATCAGCCTCATCACAACCTTCGCCGGTCCAAGCTGCTGTAATAGCAGGACCAACGCCTATGGCACAGCCATGTCCGAATCGATCAAAGCCATAACTGCAGTTCTTCCCGTTTCCACCGGGATAATCCAGGCCATCCACAAACAGGAAGGTCGTTTTAAATTTCAAACGCAGACCGGAAACGGCATTGGCGTTGGTAGCCGCTGTCAAAACACCGATCTGACTGTAACCGCATTTGCCTATAATTGTTTCGCCCAGACGCTTAACATGATCGGCCGCGGCGACATGAACCAGACGGGAACCGGTCATCATATCCTGTAGTTCTACTGCAGACTTGTTTGCGCTGCGAGCCACAAAAAATACCGACTTTCCATTCTTACAATAAGGCACAAAGGGCTTGACCGCATCCGTACCGATATACGGACACAGAATTAATCCGTCACACCGATAGGCACTGTCATCGCTTAACAGTACGCAGGCACGCTCAGCAGCCCAGGTAGTAGGGACAGCAGGACCATCTACAAGCACATAGAAGCCTAGTTCTGAAGCAAATGCAGTCAACTCAGCAAATGTATCCAATGCACCCAGCAACGCCCACTGGTCGAAGGAAAAACGTACACCGGGCACTTTGCCCTTTAAGGCAGTCATCAACGCACGGCTGTAAGCATCCAAAGCTTGGGCTTCTGACTTTCCCTCTCGGATATGCGCGGGAACATGGGACAGCTTCAGTGACAAATCTACGATGACAGGGGATTTTGTTTTACGAATCTTTTCCTGCAAAATATCTACAGACATAGTGCTTCCTCCATCTGTTTTTCTTTATTATAGCATAGTTTTCCTGTGGAAAACAATACCATTTTCTCAAATTCAGCAATTTTTAGGCCATAAAGTTTCCATACAACATATGCACATCTGTGGGCATACTAAAACCGAAGGGAGTGAAGAATATGAAGCTTACAGGACTTGCAATTTCCATGGGTGTTGGCCTTGCCGCCGGTGCTGTGACCGCAATGATGCTGCCCAGACAATCCGGTGCAAGAAAGGCCATTCAGCGGGCTGCCTATGCTGTGGAGGACGCCGCCATGAATGTTGGGGACAAGCTGGCGGATAAGATGCAAAAGTAATGTTTGGAGGAAGCAGAAATTCTGCTTCCTCTTTTCCCTATTTTGTGATATGCTATGGTAAAGTAAGGGGGGCAGCGTATGAAATACACAGACCTTGTTTTTGATCTTTACGGTACACTTGTGGACATCCACACAGAGGAAGATGGGGCCGTCTGGGAAAAGACAGCCATATATTTTGGCTTTTACGGTGCGAAATATTCTGGTGCTGAATTGCAGGCTGCTTTCGCAGCATCCATGTCACAACGGCAGGCACAGGCCGGGCAGAATTATGAATGCTATCCGGATATTCCCTGTGAAGGCGTGTTTGCTCAGTTGTTCCGCGACAAGGGTATCCATGCGAACGCAGATCCGTTGGGGTTGAATGCGGCACAGCTGTTTCGCATTTCGTCTATGGAGTACATTCAGCTGTATCCTCATGTCATGGCCAGCCTGCAGAAGCTGAGAAAGGCCGGATATCGGCTATGGCTGCTAAGCAACGCCCAGCGGGTCTTCACCGCCTATGAGCTGCGGCATCTGGGTCTGGACACCGTATTTGACGGCATCTATATTTCCTCTGACTACGGCTGCAGGAAACCGGATAAGCGGTTCTTCCAGGCGCTGATCGAAGAACATGATCTGGATATTTCCAAGTGTCTGATGATCGGCAATGACAGAGCAACGGACATTGCCGGTGCTAAGGCAGCTGGGCTGGATACCCTGTATATGCACACCAACATTACGCCCCCTGGTCAAAAGGAAGCTGATCCCGCCCTTCTGCCGGGCAACGCAGCAGCCGGCTGCAAGCATTTTGAATTCGAAGGCAGCGATTGGAGCATTTTGACAGAACTTATTATGTCCCTATAAGGAAACCGGGAAGCGATGAACCGCTTCCCGGTATTTCTATATATTGTTGTTTGAAAGCAACTCACGCTTCAACGATCAACTGCCAGGTTTCCTTCAATCCATCCGGCATCCGTTCACCAAAGAGCCGGCCATCTTCCTCCAAATTAGGATTGCCACAATGGAAGAACCGGAATTCTCCGATGTTATCATTGCATCCCAATTCAAATTCAAGCCTGCCCGCAGGAATATAGGGAAACACAGGGGCAAGATGCTTATCAATATCATTGATCATTTCCGCTGCACCTTGTCCACCGCTGTTGATACCCTTCAGGCGAGAAACAATACTCTCTTCATTCTCGGCAAACCAATTCCAGAATGCATCAGCAGCGGAAACATCCATCTCCAGGCCAAATAGCTTATTGTATTCGTCTTTCCACTGGGTGCCGCAGTTCTCTCCCCAAGCATCAGAACCAAAAACATGAAGCTTCTCAACATTGGTTGCGCAGGTTTTGTTTACAAAGTCAACAACCACCATCACGCCTTCCACCAGCATGAGCATATATTGATCATCAGGCGCAACGATCATATAAGACAGGTGCCTAAAAATCTTCTCCGGACCCAAAGGCAGGGCGCAGTAAATCTTTGCATGGTTTCGATCCGTTGCATAAAGACATACCGTCTTGCCATCACGCTCCAAAACCAACCCATGGTCTTCGCATTCAAACATAAATGTTTTCTTGAAAAGGCCAAATTTAACCTTGTGCATTTCACCCTTGTTCATAAGCCCCTCCAAATCACTTGGTTTCCAGTTTTACGCTTTCGTCAGCAACGGTTACAAGAATCTCATTGATGGGATTTTCGAAAGAATCTACGATCTTCTCGCTGATAGGATCTTCCAGTTCACGCTGGATGGTGCGGCGCAGATTACGGGCACCGTAAGTGATGGAATACGCCTTTTTCACCAGCAGTTGGCGAAGGCTCTCATCCCAGGTAAGGTTCAGACCACGGGCAGAAAGGCTGGTTTTCAGCTCCTCCAGCATGATATCCGCAATACCAAGGAAGTTTTCTTCCGTCAGGTGATTGAAGCTGACGATCTCATCCACACGGTTAATAAACTCAGGACGCAGGAACTCCCGCAGGGCCTTCATGGTCTTTTCTTTGGCCATGTCATTCTCGGTACGGCCAAAGCCCAAACCGCCCACGCGACCCTCAGAGCCGGCGTTGCTGGTCATGATGATGATGGTATTCTCGAAATTGACCACTCTGCCCTGGGCATCGGTGATGCGGCCGTCATCCAGAACCTGAAGCAGTACATTCAGCACATCAGGGTGCGCCTTTTCGATCTCATCGAAGAGAACAACGCTGTAGGGACGGCGGCGGATTTTCTCCGTCAACTGACCGGCCTCATCATAGCCCACATAGCCGGGAGGTGAGCCGATCAGCTTAGAAACAGTGTGCTTTTCCATGTATTCGGACATATCCAGGCGGATCAAGCTATCGACGCTGTTAAACAGGTCATCAGCCAGCTGCTTGACCAACTCCGTTTTACCTACACCGGTAGGGCCAACAAAAATGAAGGACACAGGCTTTTTCTTGGGGCTGATACCGACCCGGTTACGGCGGATGGCACGGGATACGGCGTCCACAGCTTCATCCTGGCCCACGATATGCCGCTTCAACCGATCAGCCAGGCCCTTGATCTGCTCATATTCCTGGGCCTTGATCTTGGAAGCAGGAATCTTGGTCCACAGTTCAATAATGCGGGCAAGATTCTCCATGGTAACCGCAGGCTTGGGCATAGCTTCCAGTTCTTCGATCTTTGCAGCGCACTGCAGCAGCTTGCTGCGTACATGAGCAAGTCGCTCGTAGTCCTGATTTTCTGTCTGCTCATTGAGCATCCGCAGTTCCAGCTCGTAGTCATCCCGTTCCTTCTTGGTTTCTGCCAGCAGAGAGATCTCCTTGCAGCGCAAATTCAAATCGGAGCAGGCTTCGTCCAGCAGGTCGATCGCCTTATCCGGCAGATAGCGGTCGGTAATGTAGCGCTCGGAGAGAATGACGCACTGATAGGCAATCTCAGGAGAAATGGAAACACCGTGGAACTCCGCATAGGCCTTGGCAATACCCTGCATGATTTCGGCAGCTTCCGTAATGGAGGGCTCTGCAACGGTCACAGGCTGAAAACGGCGCTCCAGCGCAGCGTCCTTTTCGATATGCTTGCGGTATTCATTGAAGGTGGTAGCACCGATCACCTGAATCTCACCACGGCTCAGCGCAGGCTTCAGGATATTGGCAGCATTCATGGAGCCTTCGGCATCGCCGGCACCGACCAGGTTGTGCACCTCGTCAATTACCAGGATAATATTCCCGCACTCCTTAACCTCACCGATCAGGCTCTTCATACGGCTTTCGAACTGACCGCGGAACTGGGTACCGGCAACAAGAGCCGTCAGATCCAGCAGGAACACTTCCTTATCCTTCAGCTTGTAGGGTACATTCCCATCCGCGATACGCTGGGCAAGGCCTTCAGCGATGGCAGTCTTACCAACACCGGGCTCACCGATGAGACAGGGATTATTTTTCTGGCGGCGGTTCAGAATCTGAATCACACGCTCCGTTTCCACATCACGGCCGATCACCTTATCCAGTTTGCCTTCTCTGGCCCTGCCGGTCAGATCCATGCAGTAGGAATCCAGAAATTTGTGCTTCTTGGATTTCTTCTTTGGCTGCTCCCCTACCGGCTCTTCCTTTTTTTCCTCCTTCGGAGGCTTGGCTGGCAGATTAGGGCTGCTGCCGAAGAGCTGATTGAGCAGTGGGAATGTGGCGGTCTGGGAATCCATGTCATCCTCGTCATGGTCACCCTGATCGATCTGACCGAACATGGAACTCATTTCATCAGAAAGGGTATCCAGATCCTCCTCGGAAAAGCCCATCTGCTTCACGGCCTGATCAATTTGCGGAATGCCCAGGCTGCGAGCGCATTTGAGACAGTAGCCTTCGTTTAGTGTAGCGCCGTTTTCCATTTTAGTAATGAACACAACAGCGATATTTTTCTTACATTTGGTGCAAAGTTTCGGTTGCATAGGGGTTCACTCCTTTGGGGTCAGTATAACATACGCAGCCCCTGAAAGATAAAACAAAATATGAATTTACAGTACAGGCGTGCACTCAAAGTTTTCCACGCCGTCATCATACCAAAGATGGGTCATGTAGAGGCCGCCGGGAGGCACTGTAGGGCCTGCGGCAGTGCGGTTACCGGAGTCAAGGATCCTGCCGATCTCCTCCGGCGGAAACTTCCCTTCCGCAGCATAAACAACAGTACCTGCCATTGCGCGGGCCATATTATACAGAAAACCGTTGGCACAAACACGCAGATAAATCAGATTTCCCTGCCGCTCCACATTGTAATAATATACAGTACGGACTGTGGATTTGACATCGGTACCGACTGATCGAACAGCGGCAAAGTCGTGGGTGCCCACAAACTGGTCAGCAGCAGCCTGCATCACCTTTTCGTCCAGATGCTTGGGATAGAACCAAGCGCGGTTCACATAGAAGGGATCCCGGACGCGGGAATTATAGATGATGTAGGTGTATTCCTTCTTCGCGCAGGAACCAATGGCATTGAAATTCTCATGAACTTCAAAGGCCTGCGTCACCACGATGTCCTGGGGCAGATGCGTATTGAGTGCATAGGGCAGTCTGTCACAGGGAATTGTGGATGTGGTACGGAAATTGGCCACATAGCACTTGGCATGGACACCGGCATCGGTACGGCCACAGCCGGTGACATGAACGCTGTGCCCAACCACCATGGCAATGGCCTTTTCCATGGTTTCCTGGACTGTGGAAATATTCTTCTGCATCTGCCAACCGTGGTAGGCCGTGCCTTCATAGGTCAGAAAAAGGGCAATATTTCGCATAGCTTTCTCTTTCGTAGGGGCCGATGCCCACATCGGCCCATTGGAATTGGGGCATTCAGCTAGGGCGATGTGGGCATCGCCCCCTACAGATTAAAGGCCAAAGCAAGCCAGGGTAATCACAGCAGCAAGCAGCAAAATGCCAACTACATAGCACAGGTAGTCCCGGCGCATATAGCGCAGCAGTTTCATCTTGGTGCGACCATCGCCGCCCTGATAGCAGCGGCATTCCATGGCAGTGGCCAGCTCATCGGCACGGCGGAAAGCGCTGATAAATAAGGGCACAAGAATCGGAATCAGAGCCTTGACACGCTGCATCAGCTTTCCGGTTTCAAAATCTGCGCCTCTTGCCTTCTGCGCAGACATGATTTTATCCGTTTCCTCAATCAAGGTCGGGATAAAGCGCAGGGCGATGCACATCATCATGCTCAGTTCATGCACAGGAACCTTAATGGTCTTCAAGGGGTTCAGCAAAGATTCCAAGCCATCGGTCAAGGCAATCGGAGAAGTGGTATAAGTCAGCAGGAACGTGCCGGAAATCAGCATCAAAATGCGGATAACCATAAAGAATGCTCGCTCCAAGCCCTCCAGATAGATGGTAATTCCCCAGAAGGACACCAATTCGTTCTCACCTGTGGTAAAGAAAATGTTCAGCACACCGGTAAATATCAAAATCAGAACCAAGGGCTTCATGCCGCGGATAATGGATTTTGGGGGTATCCGGGAAACAGCAATGCTCACAAGCAGGAATGTCAGCATCACAGCATAGGAAATCCAGCTGACCGCAACAAACAGTGCTACAATATATACGATCAGCATAACAAGCTTTGTGCGGGGATCCAGCTTGTGCACAACGGAATTGCCGGGGAAAAACTGGCCGAGGGTAATGTCTTTAAGCATGGTCATTCCCCTCCTTCAGTTGTTTTATTACCGCAACAGCCTGCTGCAGTGTATAGACTGGCGCAACAGGTAAACCAAGCTCCTTTAGGCGCATAAACACCCGGGTCACTTCCGGAATGTCCAATCCCATGTCCTCCAGTTCCCAGGCGCGGGTAAACACCTCACCCGGAGTACCATCCATGGCAATGTGAGAACCGTTGAGCACCAGCAAACGGTCTGTCAACCGGGCAACATCATTCATGGAATGGCTGACCATCATGATGGTGGCGTTCTTTGCCTTGCGGTAAGCCTCAATATTAGCAAGGATCTCTTCCTTTCCCGCCGGGTCCAGACCGGCTGTGGGCTCATCAAGGATCAGAACCTCCGGTTCCATAGCAATCACACCGGCAATGGCGACGCGACGCTTCTGACCGCCGGACAGATCAAAGGGAGATACCTCCAACTGATCTTCCCGCAGGCCGACAAATCCGGCAGCTTCCCGAACACGGCGGTCAATCTCCTCTTTCGGCAGACCCATGTTTTTGGGGCCGAAGGCAATATCCCTGTATACTGTTTCCTCAAAGAGCTGATATTCCGGGTACTGGAATACCAGACCCACCCGGAAGCGAGCCTGACGGGTCAGCTTCTTGTCAGACCAAATATCCTTCCCATCCAGCATTACACTGCCGGAGGTTGGCTTCAGAAGTCCGTTCAAATGCTGCATCAGCGTGGATTTTCCGGAGCCGGTATGGCCAATAATGCCGATAAATTCGCCCCGTTCCACGGAAAAATTCATATTGTCCAGGGCCTTATGCTCAAAAGGCGTCCCGGCAGAATAGATATGGGTCAGGTTTTTTACCTGCAAAATAGGTGCCACGTGCATTCCTCCCGCGTCGTCAAGCCTTTACCTCACTGTAAAGTGCCTGCGCGCATTTTTCTATATCCAGCTGGTCAAGGGGCAGCCGGAACCCTTCCTTATTCAGGCAGTAGCAAAGCTCCACCGTTTCCGGAGCCGCCAGGCCAATGCTGTGCAGCAGCTCCACCTGGGAGAACACTTCCTCCGGTGCGCCGTCCGCAGCCACATTGCCCTTATGCAGTACAATGACACGCTGTGCCTGGGCAGCCTCATCCATATGGTGTGTAATCAGAACAACTGTGATGTTCTTCTCCTGATTCAGTTTGCTGATGGTCTCCATGACCTCCCTGCGGCCTCTGGGGTCCAGCATAGCGGTAGGCTCATCAAGAACAATACACTTGGGTTGCATGGCGATAATGCCGGCAATGGCAACACGCTGCTTCTGTCCACCGGAAAGCAAATGGGGCGCGTGCTCCCGATATTCATACATTCCAACCTGCTTTAAGGCGAGATCGACTCTTCTGCGGATCTCGGGACTGGAAACTCCCAAATTCTCCGGACCAAAGGCAACATCCTCCTCAACAACATTGGCAACGATCTGATTGTCGGGATTTTGAAACACCATGCCAACATTACGGCGGACACGGACCAGCAGTTCTTCATCAGAGGTATCCAGTCCGCAAACATATACCTTACCGCCACTGGGCAGCAAAATGGAATTGAAATGCTTCGCCAGGGTAGATTTGCCGCAGCCGTTGCTACCCAAAACAGCAACAAAGGAGCCTTCCTCAATCGTAAGGCTCAGGTCTGTAAATACGGCGACACCGGGCGAATCTTCCTCGCCCGGATACGCAAAATTCAAATGGTCAACACGAATTGCTTCGTTCAATGTAGTACCCTCCTATCACAAGGGAGATTGATCGTCAGGGCGTCCACCGTCCTGTCGAACCACAGGGCAGCATAATACCGGTGGATCTAACAGGCAGACCCAGTTCACCAACAGCAGTATGTCCGCCGTGCTCTGCACCAAATACAACATCGGAGGCATAGCCCACAGCTGAGGGCGCCAGGCCGGTGGTATAGGAATTGATAATCACAAAGAGCGGATCATCGGACAGAATCTTTGCAACCTCCAGCAGGAAAGGATAGAAACTGGTCTCCATTTTCCAGATTTCACCGCTGGGACCACGTCCGTAGCTGGGCGGATCCATAATGATGCCGTCATAACGGCGGCCGCGGCGCAGTTCACGCTGAATAAATTTGGCACAATCATCCACGATCCAGTGGATCGGCTTATCCGCAAGACCACTGGCCTGGGCATTCTCCTTAGCCCAGGCAACCATGTTCTTTGCCGCATCCACGTGCCAGACCTCAGCGCCGCCCGCAGCGGCGGCCAAGGTGGCTCCACCGCTGTAGGCAAACAGATTCAACACACGGACCGGACGGCCGGCGTTGGCACATTTCTCCCGAATAAAGTCCCAGTTTGCAGCCTGTTCGGGGAATACGCCTGTATGCTTGAAGTTCATGGGCTTGACATTGAAAGTCAAATAATCCTTATAGCGGATCTGCCAACGATCCGGCAGGTTATGCTCCGTCCAACGGCCGCCACCGGTATTGGAGCGCAGATATCGCGCGTCATAACGCTTCCAATTGGGATCCATGTGAGGCGTATTCCAGATCACCTGGGGATCGGGACGGACAAGAATATACTTGCCCCAGCGCTCCAGACGCTCACCATCGGAGGCATCCAGAACCTCATAGTCTTTCCATTCGTCAGAAATCCAAATCATACAGTCTCCTTATTGACCACCATTTGCAGGCTGGTCGCTGGGATTTTGATTATCATCAGGATTGGGGTCCGGGTTTACCGGATCACCGCTGTCGGGGTTGGGATCGGGTTCCGGATCGGGTTCCGGATCGGGCGTACCGCCGTCGATCCAGGGATGTTCCTTCTTGTAGGCCTCCCAGCTTGCCTGCGTATGCTTAGTGCAGACCTCATAAGGCACATGAAGTCCCTGGTTAATGTTTCCTTTGATGCCATAGAAATCAATGGGATTGCCTGCTTCATCCACCAGATAGACAAATTCATCGCCCTGGAACATATCATGCAGATAATCGCCGGCAAGATGCATTTCATTCAGACGCTCCAGCGTGATCTTCACCAGCGCTTTATCGGTCAGGGCTGCCGCACCAACACTGTGGAACTTATGGCAATATTCATTGGCAACGCCATTGCCGCTGGTGCAGTAGCTGACGGTGATATGCTTATCGCAGAACTGGGTGGGAGCGTCCTCGGGATAGACCATAATGGTCTCATAGCGCTTGTAGCTGGAGCCATTGGTACGGATGTCGTTCATACAGGCTTCCGTGGCCAGCTTGCCGGATTCCAGGCAGATGGTCACATTTTCCATGGCCTGAGAATTGTACAGGGGGATAGTTTCCATACCCTGGTGCAGCTGCAGCATAACCTTTTTCCACAGTCTGGTGGAGGGACTGGTGGTATTGCTGCCGGCAAGCACGATTTTTTCCGGAATCTTAAAGCCGGACCAGACCGCAGCAGTGTAGTAACCGGTATAGCCAGCAAAATACAGGTCCTTGTTGGAGTTGGTGGTACCGGTCTTGCCGGCCACATCCATACCCAGTTCCTTATACATATCTGCAGAGGTACCGGTACCGGAGGATACAACACCGTCGAGGCAGTAGTTGATATAGTCAACTGCTTTCTGGCTAAGCACGCGATGGGATTCCTGCTCATTTCTCAGAACCACATTGCCCTGGTCGTCCAGAACAAGGGTAAAGGTTCTGGCCTCCCGGTAGACACCGCCATTGGCGAAGGTGGCATAGGCAGCGGTAACATCACGAACCGTAACGCCCTTGGTAAGACCGCCCATTGCCAGGGCCGCAATACCAACGTCAGACAGAACACCGCCGCTTCCGGTAACATAACCATCCACCAGACCGGACAGTCCAAACTGGTTCTTGGCAAAGTTATAGCTGTATTTGGTTCCCATCATCTCCAGGGTATTGGCTGCCAGGGTATTGTAGGAATTGATAATTCCGCGCCAGATAGTACGGTAGCAGCGATAGACACCGTCATGGTTGACTGGATAAGGATTCTTATTGTCCGTACCGGTATACCACAGAGGAAGATCGTCTACAAGCGTGGCCGGTGTGATCAAGCCTGCTTCAAATGCGGGTGCATATACTGACAGCGGTTTGATGGAAGAACCGATCTGCTTGCCTTCATCGGTAGCATGGTTAAAGGCATCGGAAACCGTCTTTTCGCCGGTATCACCTGCCATAGCAACAATATCACCGGTTGCATTATCAATGATCACGATGGCAGAGTTCAGCTTACTGGTATTCTTCACCTCAGGAATCTCGTTCATGTCGGTGTATATCTTATCCACCGCCTCCTGAACCTTAGGATCAAACGGGGTATAAATATTGTAACCGGAACGGCAAATCAGACTTGTGTAATGCTCACGGGTCTTTTTATTCCATTCCATGCCATCCTGTTCAGCCAGTGCCTTTGCCACATCCTCCAGCACGGTATCCACATACCAGGAGTAAACACCGAGGGAAGCATCCACAGTAATATCAATCTTGCCGCCGCAATCCGGGCAGTAGTAGGTAACTGCGCTGTCTTCAGCCTCCGGGTCATCCTTAACAGCGATCAGATCCCGGACAGGACCGGAATAGCCACAGCCTTCTCGGATCACATTGCCATAGGCGTCCTTTTCATCCTTGCAGGTATTCCAGCGATCTTCATCGTCAATACCGGCCTTATATACAAGTTCGTAGTAATAGGCGTCCAGATATTCCTCTTCTGTCAGCCAGCCTTGCTCATACATCTGGGTCAGAACGACCTGCTGACGGTAACGGTTACGGCCCGCGCCGTCCCGCTCCTCGCCCTCATGCTCGTACACCTTCTCAGAATAGGGGTTAAACATGGACGGATTATTGGTAATACCGATCAGGGCCGCAAGCTCCGCAGTATTCATATCCTGCAGTTCCTTACCAAAGTAATGCTCCGCGGCACTCTTGACACCGTAGCAGTTAGAACCAAAGTAAACGGTATTCATATAGTATTCGATGACAACTTCCTTGCTGTAGGTCTTTTCAAACTGCAGCGCACGGAAGATTTCCAGAACCTTACGCTGCACTGTCACATCATCGGCGTTATCATCGTCCATCAGCAAGATATTTTTCACAAGCTGCTGAGTCAAGGTCGAGCCACCAAACTGGGAGCTGCTGCCAAAGAACATATTCATACAAGCTTTCATGGTGGTGATCCAGTCAACACCTTGATGCTCATAAAAACGCTTATCCTCAATGGCAACAGCCGCGTGAATCAGATCTTCGGGAATCTCCTCATAGGGAACCCAGCGACGGTCAATTGTGGTGGCCAGCTGCTGCAGAACCTGATAATTACCGTTTTCATCCTTGTAATAGATATTGGAGGTTTTCTCCATATCGTAATTATCCAGATTGATCTGGGCCTGGGGAATAATTTCATCCTGCAGATACTGTCCCAGCAGGGTAACAAACACAAAACCGCATACAACGCCAATCAGTGCAACGGTAGCAACTGCACCTGCCGCAACCTTAATTACGGAAAACGCGATCCGCCAAGCTCTATTTAAAATACGCAGCAGAAAATTCGGGTGCCAATTCTGGCGCGGTGCCTTTCTTCTGCGATGCTTTCTTTCTGCCATAACAGATTACCTCCATACGCGTGGAAATTGCCTAGTAAGGGCCAAGAGCATGAATATGGCATACTGCCTCAGTATTCATCGTATGATTATAGCACACAATATCAAAAAACGAAAGCCCTAAATTGTGAATAATCGTTAAAATCCACCGCAATTTTTGCTGGCGGCAGGCGGATATTCCCCACCGCAGCGCATATATTATAATGTACTGTAAAGCAATATGCTATCCAAACAGAAAAAGAGGATGAGAAAATGAGACGCAAGCTTCGCACACAGGTTATGATCGGCATATTTATAATGGGTTTTCTGGTTGGCAGCTACAGAGGCAGATTGGCCATATGGAAGGGGGATGACCCACAGCCTTACCGCGTATACCCCTGCCCCGTTTATTTGCTGCCAAAGCAGGAGCGCAACGCGCTTCAGCGCGGCATCCGAATCAACACCATGGATGATTTGGAGCAATTTCTGGAAAATTTCCTCTCGTGACAAGATTGGTCTTGATTTTGCATGAAAGAAATAGTAAAATAAATGCAGAAATCAAAGACAAAGGAGACCGATATATGGCAAACGAATATGGCTCTGACTATATGACCATCGTCGACGAGGATGGCAGTGAATTCGAGCTGGAAATTCTGACGAGTCTTGAATACAACGGTGCGACCTATCTTGCCGTTATCCCCGCCGTAGATGCTGATGAAGAAGTGGACCTGGAAGTCAGCATTCTCAAGCAGGAAGAGGATGAGTATGGCGAGCCTCTATTATGCGCTATCGAGGATGAGCAGGAACTTGAAACAGTCTACGAACTGATCATGCAGCAGCTCTACGAAGAGGACGAAGAAGAATAATGACAACTTCCTGCTTGGTGCGTAATGTGTCCATTTGGACCCACATTTTTGTATAGGGACGTTAGTTTTCACCCTGGTTTGCAGACCTCCCGCCTCTGGCTTTGACCTTGGGTGGATGTTGGGAGCAGTAAAGGGGCGAAGCGGCAACCCACCTGCCAAGTTCGTGCAGGTCATAATTGGATGCATACGGCCAAAGCGGGTGCATGGGGAGCGATTTTCGCTCCCCATGTTTTTATTTCCGTGCAGGCAATGTCAGAATATTGTTAATTTTTTATTTTTTCACCAATTTTAGTAGATTGGGGCTTGAAACTCTCAAGCAAATCGGTTATAATGACCCGGTCTATGCGTAAGAGCACCTAATCGCGTGACCAATTAGGACTATTTTGAGAGGAAATGATTTCATGAGTGCATCCAAGAACAAGAAGCTCCGCAAGGAAAGATACATGACCGAGCGGCAGCGCAGAGAGGCTGAAGAACAGAAGAAGCTGAAGCGGTATACCGTTACCTTCTGGATCGTTATGGTACTTTGCGTTTGCACCATTCTGACCGCTGTTGTGTATAACCCCATTCGGAACCTCTATTATCGTAACACCACCGCCATCACCATCGGCGATCATGATCTGAGCGCAGTTGAGGTCAATTATTTCTATATTGACGCCATCAGTACTTACTGCAATCAGTACAGCTACTACATCAGCTACATGATCGATACCGCGTCTCCCCTGAACTCCGCCAGCAATACTGACTCCACCGGTGCTACCTGGGCTGACAAGTTCCTGGATATGGCCATCGAGAACATCAAGCAGACCTATCAGCTGTACGATCTGGCAAAGTCTCAGGGCTTCACTCTGCCGGAAGATGAGGTAAAGGGCATCGACACCATGATGTCCAACCTGGATGTTTACGCCAAGTATTATGGCTACGATGATGCTGACAGCTATCTGAGTAACACCTACGGCCCCGGTGCCAATGTGGAAACCTACCGTGCATACTATGAGGTTTGCACCATAGCTGACTGCTACTACACGGAATATTCTGAATCTCTTGAGTACGACGACGCTGCCCTGCGTAACTACGAGGCTGACAAGTTCTGGCAGTACTCCTCTTACACCTACGCCTACTACTACTTCAATGCTACCACCTTCCTGAAGGGCGGCACCAAGGGCGAAGACGGCAAGATCACCTACTCCGATGACGAAAAGGCTGCCGCAGTTGAGGTTGCCAAGCAGCTGGCCGAAAAGCTGATGGAAGGCGAATACGCAACTCTGGAGGACTTCGACAAGGCCATCAACGCCATCCGCACCGAATATGATGCGGCCAACACCCCCAAGACCGAGGATACGACCACCGAGAACGAGAATACCGAGGGCGAGACCGCCGAGGACGAAAAGACCGAGGGTGAGACCACCGAGGACGAGAAGACCGAGGGTGAGACCACTGAGGGCGAGAAGACCGAGGGTGAGACCACTGAGGGCGAGACCACTGAGGGTGAGGATAAGAAAGAAGAGGAAGAAAAGCTGAAGTACACCTCCACCAAGGATGAGGATGTGCTCTACAGCAGCCTGAGAGCTCTGTTCGCTGATTGGCTCAGAGGCAAGGAGTCCACTGACGAAGACAAGGAAGAGGACAAGGATAAGGAAGAAAATCTGGTTGTCCGTAAGGAAGGCGATCTGACTCTGATCGTCAACGAGTCCGGTTCCGGTGACAGCAAGACCACCAACGGCTTCTATGTGCTGCGCTTCGGCTCCGTCAACGAGAACAAGTTCACCCTGAAGAATGTACGTCACCTGCTGGTTGCCTACGAAGGCGGCAAGACCGATGCCAACGGCAACAAGACCTACACTGACGCTGAGAAGGATGCCGCCAAGAAGGCAGCATGGGAACTGCTGGCCGAGTTCGAAAAGACTGACAAGTCTGAAGAAGAGTTCGCCAAGCTGGCTAACGAGCACTCCGACGACGGCGACGGCACCACCGGTGGTCTGTATGAGAACATCTACCCCGGTCAGATGGTCGAGAAGTTCGAGGAATGGTGCTACAATTCCGAGCGCAAGGCCGGTGATTACGGCATGGTGCAGACTGATTACGGCTATCACCTGATGTTCTTCGTCGGCGAAAGCGAATACACTTACCGCGACTACATGGTTGAGAATGAACTGCGTAGCGAAGAAGTGAAGGAATGGCTGAACAGCCTGGTTGAAGCCGCTGTTCTGGAAGAAAAGAACCTGAAGCTGGTTAACAGAGAGCTGGTTCTGAGCGGCAGCTAATTTCGAAATAAACGTATAAAAATCGCCTCCTGTGGAAAAATCTCCGCAGGAGGCATTTTTTATGAAAATTTTCTGCAAAATCGCACTTGCGGGTGCAATCACCGGCTGTGTGAATGGCGTGTTTGGAGCCGGTGGCGGTATGATTTTGGTACCGATGCTAACCCTATTGTCCGATTTTTCCGATGAAGAAATCTTTCCTGCATCCATATCAATCATTTTGCCCATGTGTGTTATATCGATTATTATCCACACAACACAGGCAGCTTTGCCATGGGCTGCAGCGCTCCCCTATCTGACCGGAAGTTTGGTTGGTGGAATACTTGCCGGACTGCTCGGTAAGCGGATCCCAACCTTATGGTTACACAGAGCCTTGGGAGTCCTTATCTTATATGGAGGGTGGCGGTATTTACGATGAACCCTTATCTTCTTCCGATTGCAGTCGGTGCTGTCCTCGGTTTTCTATCAGGTTTGGGCACAGGCGGTGGCAGTTTGCTGATCCTTTGGCTGACGCTCGTACAGGACTTCCCACAGGCTGAAGCGCGAATCATCAATTTGCTGTTCTTTATTCCCTCCGCATTGATCTCGTGTGTGTTTCGCCTGAAACAGGGATGTCTACAAATAAGAAAAGTGCTGCCGGCCATGGTGGCAGGCAGCATTTGCGCAGGTTTATTCGCATATATGGCAAGCGGCTGGGATACGCAGATCCTGAAAAACGCCTTCGGCGTACTTCTGCTGTTTACAGGTGTAAAAGAGCTTCTGTACAAGCCAAAGATGCCTAATAAATAGTTATTTACGCTGAGAATTCAAATAACCCTCAAGGATCAGAGACGCGGCTACGGCATCGACAGTATTCTTCCGCTTTTGACCGTGATAATTATGCTGAGACAGAATATTGTGGGCCTCCACAGTCGTACGTCGTTCGTCCCACATCACAATTTCCAGACCGGTTGTCTCTGCCAAAATCTGTGCAAACTCACGGCAAAGCTGTGCCCTCGGGCCTTCTGAACCATCCATATTGCGCGGCAGCCCGACAACGATTTTGCCAACGGCATTATCCTTGGCAATGCGCACAATGTCCGCTATTGCCTTATCCCGATTTCGGCTGGGTACTACACTGGTAGAACCAACAATTGTACACAGCAAATCAGAAAGTGCCACACCTGTTCGTGCATCACCGTAGTCAATTCCCATAATTCGTTTCATCTAGAAACCTCCCGTCTGTTTTTCTCCATTATACAACACGAAAGGAAAAAAAGAAAGGTGATTTTCATCACATTTCCAATTTAATTCAGATACCACACACCAGCATTAAGATATACAGCAAATGTCAGCCACAATAAATAAGGAATCTGTAGCCATGCAGCAAGCGGCACCGTCTTCCGAAATTCAAGAATCATCCACAGCACCAGCAGCCACAGCCCGATCAGCCAAAGCAGGCTGAATCCGTATGCCTGCGCATTAAAGAAAAACGGAGACCAGAAGAAATTGACGATCAGCTGAGATACCATTAAATTTAGACCGCGGCTTCTTTCAGTCGATGCCGGAGCCTGAGAAACAAGATATGCGCTGACACCCATCAATGCATATAGGATGGCCCAGACAATGGGAAATAGCCATTTTGGCGGAGAAAGTGGCGGCTGTGTCACAAATGTGTTAAAATATTCCACTCCTTTTCTGGTAAGCAGGCCTGATGCGGCACCCACTCCCATGGCAATCAGCACCCAGAATATTAGTTTTTTCCAATCTATATTCCGCATTTTATATCACCCCTTACACAGTATGCGCCGTTATTTTGATTCATGCACAGCAACTTTGAAAATTGACGTATTTTTTTGCAAAAATCACAAAAATTCACGAAAAAAGTTGTTGACAATGGTCCCCCCATGTGCTAGAATGTCTTTACCTGTGAAAAGGGCTATTTTTTTGCGGCCATTTTTCAGCTCCGAGGCGGTTTCGTAGTTAGCCGCCGTCCAAATTTTTACTGGACGGAGTGATACAGGGAGGCAATTTTTAAGGAGGTGCCGATATGCGCGTGAAAGTCACTATGAGATGCTCCGAGTGCAAGCAGAGAAACTACAACACCATGAAGAACAAGAAGAACGACCCTGACCGTCTCGAGATGAAGAA
>JAZRBW010000031.1:0-8001 GCA_045635305.1 Faecousia sp.
TGGGATTTATCGCACACCTTTCGGCGTGCTGTAGGGAACGCTGTCCTCAGCGTGACCACCGCGAAGCGGCATTTTTTGATGCAAGTTAACGATTTAGGGGGCATCGAACCCCCTAAATCGTTTCGGAACGCTGAGGACAGCGTTCCCTACGGGCGTGTTTGAAACGCAGCGATAAACGAAAATTTGAAATTAAGGAGGCAAAATATGGAAATCAAGAAGGCAACTGAGGCGTTGGGCAGCGGTGTGCCCACTGCGGCGCAGCTGGAGGTCATCAACGCCCAAGCCAAGGGGAAACTGACGGCAGAGCAGCTGTATGTGTTTAGTCTGCGGCTGTGTGATGATCAGATCGACCGGGATCTGGAGCGCTTTGATACGGCGGCGCTGCCTGCTTTGGCCAAGCTATTTATTGGCAAGACCGGCATCATCGACCACTGCTGGAGCAGCGAGAATCAGGTGGCTCGCATCTTCCAGACCCAGGTGGTGCAGGAAGATGGGGTTAGCTTCATCAAGGCCTGGGCCTATATTCGCCGGGGTGCCAATACTGACGAGATCATTGCTGATATTGAGGCGGGTATCAAAAAGGAAGTGAGCGTTGGGTGCGCCATGGGGCGCAGCGTTTGCTCCATTTGCGGCAGCGATTACGGCGTTTGCGGCCATCAAAAGGGTGAGCACTACGACGGTCGGATCTGCTGCGCTATTTTGAAAGAGCCTATGGATGCTTACGAGTTCTCCTTTGTGGCGGTGCCCGCGCAGAGGGAAGCAGGTGTCATGAAGGGCCTGGGGCGCAGGAATGTGTCGCTGAAGGCGCTGGCGGAGGAATTTGGTGTCCAAGCGGAATACCGGGAGCTGTACAAACAGGCGGAGCTTGGTCGGGTGTATGAGCAGGAACTGCGTAAGGAAGTGGTGCGGCTGTGTCTGGTGCTGGATCTGGGGGCCAGTGAAGCTGTGCTGCGCAGCGTTATGGAAAAGGCGGGAAGCGATGACCTGCAAAAACTGAAAGCGGCACTGGAGGAACGGGTCAGGCTGATGATGCCTATGCAGACCCAGCTGCCCGGCAGCGGTGGGGCTATGGAAACCGTGGAAAGCGGATTTTTGATCTAATCAGCTAAATTGTTGTTTACAATATTTAGTAGGGAACGCTGTTCTCAGCGTGACCACCGCAAAGCGGCACAGTTTTGTAGAAACAAAAGGATATTTCGATCGAAATGAACGATTTAGGGGGCATCGAACCCCCTAAATCGTTTCGGAACGCTGAGGACAGCGTTCCCTACGGAGCTTCGCTAAACAACAATTTATATCAGGTATAACCGGGTAAATCCGGTGGCCATATATTATGAAGGAGGAAAAACAAATGAGTTATGACAATCTGAGATTGGAAAAGGGTATGTATCGCCAGGAGGGTATGAATTTTACCCAGGTACTGGAAAGTCTGGACCCCAGCGAAAACTACCGCGGTACTGCGCTGGAGGGTACGGACGCATTCCAGCGTCAGCTGAAGCGATTTGGTATTCTGGCAAAGGGTGCCGGTTCTTCTCTCGTGGAGAATTTCTTCCGCACTATGGACAGCGCTGTGCTGTTCCCCGAGTACATCGCCCGTACTGTGCGTCAGGGCATGGAGGAAAATGACATTCTGCCCAGCATCGTGGCCACTACCACCACCATCGATGCCATGGACTATCGGTCCATCTACTCCACTGCTACCGACGAGGACAAGCAGCTGCAGGATGTGGAGGAAGGTGCTGCCATCCCTGAAACCGAGGTCAAGACCAAGGAGCATCTGGTGCAGCTGCACAAGCGTGGCCGTATGCTGGTGGCCAGCTACGAGGCGCTGCGCTTCCAGAAGCTGGATCTGTTCAGCGTGATGCTGCGCCAGATCGGTGCACACATCCACAAGATGCAGCTGCGCGACGCCATCAATGTGCTCCTTAACGGCGACGGCAACGACAATGCCGCTGTTACTTATGCTGTGGGCACGGATCCTATTTCCGGTACTGCCGGTAATCTCAACTATGATCAGCTGGTGGAATTCTGGGGTCAGTTTGATCCTTACACTATGAATACCATCCTGTGTTCCACAGGCACTATGACCAAGATGCTGAAGATTCCTGAACTGCAGAATCCTGTTGCGGGTCTGAATTTCCAGGGCACCGGTGCCATCGGCACACCCCTGGGCGCAAAGCTGCACCGCACCGCTGCCCTGGAGGACGGTATGTTGATCGGTCTGGACAACCGCTACGCGCTGGAGCAGATCCGCTGTGGTGACGTGCTGGTGGAATACGACAAGCTGATCGACCGCCAGCTGGAGCGTGCCGCCATTACCGCGATTTCCGGCTTCGGCAAGATCTGCACCGACGCTGCCGCGGTGCTGTGCGTATGACACTGACGGAGCAGGTTTATTCCCAGGCGTTACTGGTTTCCGGGATTGACGCGGCGGAACAGGAGCATCTGCTGACAGTTTTGTGCCAGAGCGCTGTCAGCGGACTGACCGGAAAACTGCGGGAAGGAATTACGCCGGAGCATTGCAAGGCGGATTTTGTGGCGGCTGCCAGTTTGTACGCCCTGGCGGCGTTGGCGGAAGCGGATCCTTTGCTGCGGATGGATCGCATTGAAATCGGGGATGTGACCCTCAAACGGGGAGGCGCTACAGCTGCCTCCGCCTGCCTGCGCCATCAGGCGGACATGATGATGGCGCCTTTCGTGAAGGATCACTTCTGTTTTAGGAGTGTGTGATATGCAGAAGCTGATGGATCGGCTGTTTGAGCGCTACGGAACAAATGCTGCGCTGATTACAGCGGACGGCCTGCAGAGGATCAAGGTGTTTTTTGAATGCGTTACCAGCAAAAGCTGGTACCATATGCAAAATCGGTATCATGCGCTGGGCAGGATTCCCCGGGGGCAGTATATCTGCCGGTTTCCCCGGGGAACCCAGGTGCAGGCCGGGGATTCGCTGCGGGTAAACGGTGCGCTGTATCAGATCTGCCGTGTGGAGGATATGTTTGGGCCGGGCGGCTGCGCCTATCGCTGGGCGCTGTGTACCCTGAGAGGCGGTGGTGACAATTGGGGACAATGACAAGAGTGAGCAGTACCGTTGACGCACTGAAAAGCGCAGGCATCCGGACGGAACGGGGATTTCCCGGTGACCTGATCGAGGCGATCACAGGTCCGGTGGCGGCGGTGACGGTGGAGCAATCCGACCAAAAGCAAACTGTGCTGGCGGTGACGGTGTTCGGCCCGGTAAACCAGGGCGGTGGGGTTTGTGAAGAACTGGCCCAGACTGTGGCGCAGGTGCTGCGGCAGCAGCAGGGCAGATGCCAGGTGGGCAAGTGCGGCTTTGACCCGGAAAGCGGCCTGTTCTCTGTGAAGGTGACGGCGGTGTGGCTGGAAAGTTTGCACAACCGGGTGCAGATTGACAATGCCGTTTTGGACTATGCCACGGAATTTTCCGCTGTGCAGACCCGGCAGGTTCAGCAGATCGCTGACGCCGAAACCGGTGAAACAAGGGTAGTCAACGGGGAAATGAGCTGGACGCTGACCGTAAAAGAGGTGCTGCCCTTCCGGGAAGTGGTGGCAGTGGATCAAAAGGAAGCCTTTACCCTGCGGGTCGCGCATAAAAACTGCAGGGAAATTTATCCCGAATGCTACTGGCTCAGTATCACCCTGGAGGAAGAGGATGGCGGGCTGATCCGCAAGCGGATCGCCCGCAGCTGGACGGAACGAATGATCGAAAGCGAAGAGGAGCAATCATAACAGAGCGCCCCATGCGTTTTTCCGCATGGGGCGCAATTTTTTGTGCGGCAGAGAGGCTACTTTTCGCAAAAAAAGCTTGCCGATTTGGGAAAAATTTGCACAAGTCTACAAAAAAACGAACTCTGTGCTGTTTTGCTTGACAAATGGGCGAAAGCATAATATGCTTTATTCTGTATGAGTGGATATTATGCGGTTACTGTCGCTATATCCATGAGATAAGGAAAAGGAGAACATTTTATGCGCGAAAGTGGCATTTTGATGCACATTACGTCTCTGCCCGGCCCTTATGGTATCGGCACCATGGGCAAAGAGGCTTACCGTTTTGTGGATTTTCTAAAAGAAGCCGGTCAGAAGAATTGGCAGGTTCTGCCGCTGACCCCCACCGGTTACGGTGACTCTCCCTACCAGTCCTGCTCTACCTATGCGGGCAACCCCTATCTGATCGATCTGGATATGCTGATCGAAGAGGGCCTGCTGGAAAAGGCTGAGGTAGAGACGATCCATTGGTGCGAGAAAGAAGACAAGGCCGACTTCGGCCTTCTGTATAACAACCGGGAAAAGGTGCTGCGTCTGGCCTATGCCCGTTTCCAGGGCGGTGAGGGCTTTGATACTTTCTGCCAGGAAAACAGCCTGTGGCTGGCGGACTTCTCCCTGTTCATGGCTCTGAAGGGCAAGTTCCAGGGCAAGCCCTGGTATGATTGGGAGCGCAGCCTCAAGTTCCGTGAGCCGGATACCCTGTGGCAGGTGCGTCACGAGCTGGCGGACGAGATCCGGTTCTACAGCTTTGTGCAGTATCTGTTTGACCGCCAGTGGGTGGCCCTGCGTCAGTATGCAGCGGAGGCAGAAATTAAGATCATTGGCGACGTGCCGATCTATGTCCCCCTGGATTCTGTGGATGTATGGAGCAATCCGGAGCTGTTCCAACTGGATGAGGAGCTGAATCCTGTTGATGTGGCCGGTGTGCCGCCGGATTACTTTACTGCCGACGGTCAGCTGTGGGGCAACCCCCTGTACCGCTGGGATGTGATGGAAAAGAACGGCTTTACCTGGTGGCACAGCCGTTTGGCTGCCGCTGAGAAGCGCTATGATGTGGTTCGTTTCGACCATTTCCGTGGCTTTGAGGCATACTGGGCTGTGCCCTACGGTGAGACGACTGCCCGCGGCGGCAAGTGGATCAAGGGACCCGGCATGGATTTCATCCAGGCGATCCAGAAGGGTCTGCCCAATCTGAAGCTGATTGCGGAGGATCTGGGTTTCCTGACCCAGGAAGTGCTGGATCTGCGTGACGATTGCGGCCTGCCCGGCATGAAGGTGCTGGAGTTCGCCTTCGATTCCCGCGAGCCTTCCGATTACCTGCCCCACACCTATCCTGCCAATTCTGTGTGCTACACCGGCACCCATGACAATATGACCATGCGCCAGTGGTTTGATACGGCCGACGCTGAGGCGGTGGAATATGCTACCGAGTATATGGCGCTGACCGAAAAAGAGGGCCTGGTATGGGGCGTAATCCGTACGGCTTTTGCCTCCGTATCCGACCTGTGCATGGTACAGATGCAGGATTACCTGGATCTGGGCGCCCATGCCCGCATGAATTTCCCCGGCACCCAGACCAATGCCAACTGGACCTGGCGTATGCTGCCCGGAAAGACCACCGATGAACTGGCAAAGAAGATCCGCGGCTTGACTGTGCTGTATGGCCGCGGAACCAAGTAAGGAGAAACAAAAATGCATTACAATTGTTTGAATATTCTGAAGTCTACGGAAGCCCACCTGAAGTACACCCACGATACTACCCTGAAGGAAGCCACACCTCAGGCCCTGCATGATGCCCTGGGCCGCGCTGTGATGATGGCCATTTCCGATAACTGGACCTATTCCAAGCAGCAGCGTATGCACAACAGAAAGGCTTATTATATCTCCGCGGAGTATTTGATTGGCCGTCTGGTGTATTCCAACCTGTATAACCTGGGCATTCTGGATGAGATGAAGCAACTGTTTGCTGACCGGGGTGTAGATCTGGCTTGTCTGGAAGAGATCGAGGATGCCGCTTTGGGCAACGGCGGTCTGGGCCGTCTGGCAGCCTGTTTCCTGGACAGTGCCGCTTCCACCAACATTCCCCTCAGCGGCTATGGCCTGCGCTATAAGTTCGGCCTGTTCAAGCAGAGCTTTGATGAGGCTGGCAGCCAGAAGGAAAATGCCGACGACTGGTCCAAGTTCGGTGATCCCTGGTCCTACCGCCGCTACAATCACACCGTAAAGGTCAAGTTTGCCGATCATACTGTGCTGGCTGTTCCCTACGATGTGCCTGTCATCGGCTACGGCACCCAGAATATCAATACCCTGCGTCTGTGGCAGTGTGAGGCCGAGGAAGAACTGGACTTCAACGCCTTCAATGACCAGGACTATCTGCGCGCTTTGCAGCAGAAGAACAAGGCTGAGGACATCACCCGTGTTCTGTATCCCAACGACTCCACCTGGGAAGGCAAGCGTCTGCGTATCAAGCAGCAGTATGTGCTGTCCAGCGCATCCCTGCAGGACATTATGCGCAACTACAAGGCTGTCCACGGCAGCGATCTGAGCCTGTTCCACGAGTACTATACCGTGCAGCTCAACGATACCCACCCTGCCATGTCCATCCCCGAGCTGATCCGTCTGCTGATGGCAGAGGGCATGGGCTTTGAACAGGCCTTCGAAGTGGCACAGAAGACCTTCTCCTACACCAATCACACTGTTTTGAGTGAGGCGCTGGAGAAGTGGAATCTGGACCTGCTGCGCAGCGTGGTGCCGGAGATCGTGGCTATTATTGAACGCATCGACGAGAAGCTGAAGCGTGAGCATCCCGGCCTGTTCATCATTCGCGACAATGCCGCCCATATGGCCAACCTGAGCATCTATGTCGGCAGCTATATCAACGGCGTTGCCGAGATCCACAGCCAGATCCTGAAGGATGACTGCTTCAAGGATTGGTATGCCATCTTCCCCGAGCGCTTCCAGAACAAGACCAACGGTGTGACTCCCCGCCGCTGGCTGGGCCTGTGCAATCCCGAGCTGACTCAGCTGATCAAGTACCGCATCGGCGGCAACTTCCTGTCTGATCTGGATCGGCTGAATAAGCTCAAGCCCATGATCGATGACGACATGGTGCTGCAGTTCAACAAGGTCAAGCGCCAGAAGAAGCAGCAGCTGTGCGACCTGATCCATGAGCGCGAAGACATCAAGCTGAATCCCGATTTTGTGTTCGATGTGCAGGTCAAGCGTCTGCACGAGTACAAGCGTCAGCTGATGAATGCCCTGAGCATTGTGGATATTTACTTCCGGTTGAAGGATGGCAGCCTGAAGGACTTTACGCCCACCGTCTTTATCTTCGGTGCCAAGTCCGCACCCGGCTACGCCCGCGCCAAGGCCATCATCCGTTATATCAACCGCATTGCCCGCATGATCAACAACGACCCCGATGTGGCTGACAAGCTGAAGGTAGTCTTTGTTCAGAACTATAACTGCTCCTATGCCGAGCATATTATTCCTGCCGCCGATATTTCCGAGCAGATCTCTCCTGCCGGCAAGGAAGCTTCCGGTACCGGCAACATGAAGCTGATGCTCAACGGTGCTGTGACCCTGGGTACGCTGGACGGTGCCAATGTGGAGATCGCCCAGGAGGCCGGCGCGGAGAACGAGTATATCTTCGGCCATACCGTCGAGCAGCTGAACGCCATGAAGGATAGCTACCATGCCCGTGGTGTCTACGATATCAACGACCGTCTGCGCAAAGCCATCAACACCCTGGTTGACGGCACCGTGCCCACCGACGATGCCCAGAAGGAACTGTTCCATGCCCTGCTGGACGGTGCTTCCTGGCACAAGGCTGACCACTACTTCACCCTGCTGGACTACGCTTCCTACATGGAGAAGAAGCTGCAGGCCAACCGTGACTACAAGGACCGTCTGGCCTTTGGCCGCAAGTGCCTGGTGAATATCGCTTCCTCCGCCAAGTTCTCCTCCGACCGTACCATCCGTCAGTACGCCAAGGAGATCTGGCACGTGGAGCCCACCCAGTTCTAATTTGCAACAAAAATCGCTGGGGAAAGGCTGTGATTTTTTGCTTGGTGTTTTCAAATTTTCGTTTATCGTTCCCCTATTCGGTCATTGCGAGGAGCCGAAGGCGACGTGGCGCCCTGAGCACGAAGTGCGAGGAAGTGCCCTTGGGGTGCAATCCCCCGGTTAGGGGGGAAATCGTATTGAAAAGTACTATCT
>JAZRBW010000032.1:0-6103 GCA_045635305.1 Faecousia sp.
CACTTCCTTAGCCACAACAGCGTTCAGGATGGTGGTGGAGCCGGTGGGAGTGGGGATACGCTGAGCAGCGCCGATCAGCTTGCCGTTCAGCTCGGGGATGACCAGGCCAATGGCCTTGGCAGCGCCGGTGGAGTTGGGCACGATGTTGATAGCGCCAGCGCGGGAGCGACGCAGGTCGCCCTTTCTCTGGGGGCCGTCCAGGATCATCTGGTCGCCGGTGTAGGCGTGGATGGTGCACATGATACCGGCCTCGATGTTAGCCAGCTCGTGCAGAGCCTTTGCCATGGGAGCCAGGCAGTTGGTGGTGCAGGAAGCGGCGGAGATGATGTGGTCTTCCTTGGTCAGGGTCTCGTGGTTAACATTGTAAACGATGGTGGGCAGGTCATTGCCGGCGGGAGCGGAGATGACGACCTTCTTGGCACCGGCATCGATGTGAGCCTGAGCCTTGGCCTTGGAAGTGTAGAAGCCGGTGCACTCCAGCACGACGTCTACATCCAGCTCGCCCCAGGGCAGCTCGGCAGCGTTGGCCTTTGCGTAGATGGTGATCTTCTTGCCGTCGACAACGATGTTGTCCTCACCGGCCTCGACAGTATGTGCGCCGAAGGGAGCAGCGTAAGCACCCTGGGTGGAGTCATACTTCAGCAGGTGAGCCAGCATCTTGGGGCTGGTCAGGTCATTGATGGCAACAACCTCGAAGCCCTCAGCACCGAACATCTGGCGGAAAGCCAGACGGCCGATACGACCGAAACCGTTAATCGCAACTTTAACAGACATGGTTAAATTCCTCCAATATTTATGTTCCTGCGGCTAGGCAGGTCAGTTACAGGATTTGTGTGCATTTGTTTCTCACACAAATATCATTATACAATATTCAAAAAACAATGTAAATTAGAAAAGTTACATAAATTTGTAAAATTTTATACTTGTTTATTGATTATTTGCACAAAACCGACAAAACAGGGCCCATTTGTGACCGCGCCACGGTTTTTCAAATTTTCGTTTATCGTTCCCCTATTCGGTCATTGCGAGGAGCGAAGCGACGTGGCAATCTCCTGGTACAACCCATCGATAAGTATCAACATGACAGCAGTTTGTACCGGGAGATTGCCACGGCCCCTACGGGGCCTCGCAATGACAAACGGGGAAGCGTGTCCCCGTTTGTCCAACGAAACCGAACGATAAATCCCAAGTTATTGCAGTTCGGTGAGTTTGGCTTCGATTTCCGCTCGTTCTGCCCGCAAACTGCCCTGGAAGAAGCCGGGCTTGCCGCCGCCACGGGCGCCCAACTGTGTGCCGATCGCCTTCACATCGCCCGATCTGGAAACGATACAGATGCTGTAATTGCCTTCTTCGCCACTCAGCACCGCCGCCCAGCCGCCGCAGACATCTGCCATTTTATCCGCCAGTTCCCGCACCTGGGCAGGTGCAAGATGTTCGGCAAAATGCCACACATTGCCCTTGCCTGCAAAATCGGCAGCCATTCGGTCAAAGAGCTGGCTTTGCAGCGTGTTTGCCCGCAGCTTTTCAGCAGCCAGCGCCTCGTTCATTTTCTGCGCTGCCGCACCTGTCTCCAGCATTTTTGCGGAAAACGCCTGGGATACCGCCCGATTTTGGTCAAAAACCGCCTTGGTCAGCGCCAGCGCATGGCTGCCGCAGGCCATTTCGATGCGCACACCGGCGTGGAACTTGATGCACGACACCAGCTTGATCAGGCCGATCTCGCCGGTCATTTTCACATGGGTGCCGCAGCAGGCGCAGTTGTCAACGCCGGGGATCTGAACGATCCGCACCGGCCAGGGCAGTGCCTTCTTGCTGCGGTAGGCTACGGTGGGCAGGGTCTGCCGATCGGGATACCAGCAGCGGATGGGCAGATTGGCCCACACCGCTTCGTTGGCCCTGCGCTCAATATCGGCAAGTGCCTCTGCAGGGATCGGGCCATCAAAATCAATGGTCATCAGGGACGATCCCATGTGGAAGCCCACATTGTGCCAGCCAAACAAACGATGCACGATACCGGACACAATATGCTCTCCGCTGTGCTGCTGCATAAGACTGAAACGGCGGTTCCAATCAATGCGGCCTTCCACCTTCTGACCAGCTTCCAGCTTTTGATCGCACAGATGATAGATGACCCCGTCTTGTTCCTGCACATCTGCCACATTCGCATCCCCTAATGTACCCAGGTCGCAGGCCTGTCCGCCGCCCTCAGGATAGAAGGCGGTAGCATCCAGCACAACGCGGCAGCCTTTTTCTGTTTCTTCGCAGGAAATTACCCGGGCGGTAAATGTCTGTAAATGACTGTCTTCGTAAAATAATTTGACGGTTTCCATACAATACTCCTTCAAATTTTCGTTTATTGTTCCGATAGAAAGGTCATTGCGAACCAGTGCGCACACTGGTGTGGCAATCCCCAAAGGTATTAGACAGTGTTTTTTGACATATTTTTGCTCTAACCAGGGGATTGCCACGTCGCCTCCGGCTCCTCGCAATGACCAAATGGAGAGCGCGATAATTCCCAATTTCATTTACTATATCACACGCGGGGAGAAATTGCAATTTGGATAATTTTTCAAAAAACTTGCGCAACAGCGAAATCTGTAGTATAATGGTCGTAGTTATCGAAAAAGGAACTGCGCTTATGAAAAAAAGAATTCTTGTGGCCGCGGCCAGCCTGGTCCTGGCTGCGCTGATCCTGCTGCTGGTGCCGATGGGTCCGCAGCAGGCCGCCCCCAATGAAAACTCACCCTCCAATCCGCTCCAAACCGGCGGTACTACCGAACCCAACGCCACGCAGCCCACCGTCACCCCCACAGTGCCGGAGGATGTCGGCACTGTGCGCCTTTACAGCTGCGACGATGACTTTGTGTCAGTATTTACAGAGCTGGCGGAAGAATACAGGGCGCTGACCGGTGTGAAAGTGGTGGTGCTTCAGCCGGAAGCAGACGGCTGTCAGGCCACATTGGAGCGCTTGATGGCCAGCGAAGATCCCCCCACGGTGCTGTGTGTCCACAGTCAGCGCCAGTTAAAAAAATGGAGCAACACCCTGCTGGATCTGAAGGACACGCCCCTGGCGGCTGCGCTTTGCAACGAGGGCCTTGGTCTGTGGCTGGATGGCAAGCTGCTGGGTATTCCTGCCGGTGTGGAGGGCTACGGACTGCTGGCCAATGCCGAGCTTTTAGCCACCAAGGGCGCCTATACCTGCGGCGAGATCACCAATTTGACCGTTTTGTCCGATGTGGTGCAAAACCTGAAAAACAACTCCCTCAAGGCCTTCCCTACTGCCACCTTTACCATGCAGGATGCCTGGTATCTGCTGATGGGCGAGGAATTGGAAAACACCCGGACGTTTATTGACCTGTATCTGACCAACTGCAGCACCAGCGGCGAACCCATGAGCCTGTTTTTGAACGGCAAATCCGCATTTTACTTGGGCGGCACCTGGAATTATGATGCGCTGGCCTCCTCTGCAGGCACAACACTGGAAGTAATCAATCTGGACATCCTGCCCAACTTCTCCGAAGGTGCCATGCAGTATATCTGCTCTGCCGCCTGGTGTATCAACGCCGGCGCAAGCCAGGAAGATCTGGAGGCTACCATGGCCTTTATGACCTGGCTGGTGACTGCCGGGGAGAATTTGGCTGCGCCGGTGGACCGGCTGGAGATCGTCAGCCCCTTCGCAGACGCCGCCTGGTATGGCAATCAGCTGCAGAAGAAGCTGCGCGAGCATATGCTGACAAACAAGGCTGTCATCCAGTGGGATGGCGGCGAAATGGGCACAGACCCCCTGCTGATGGCGCTCAACAGCTATCTGGAGGAGCGAACCGATGCAAATTGGCAGCAGGTATGTTTGATGGTGGAGCGTTTCCGGGCAGAATATGCCTATCAATAAAAATAATAAGGAGATGTGTTCTATGAAAAAACGGGTAACCGCAATTTTGCTGCTGACAGTTGTGCTGCTGGGCATACTGGCCGGCTGCAAAAAGGAAGAAGCACTGGACGCTGACGGCGCAAAAAAGATCGCCGTAAAGCATCTGGGCGCAACGGAAAAAGAGGGCGCCGCCGCCCATGTCCACATCGAAGAAAACGATGCCGGTGAGATTTGCTACAGCGTTTATATCACCGTCAGCGGCAAGTCCTACACCTGCCTGATCCACGGCAAGACCGGCGAGGTTCTGTCCGTCACCGAAGGCGGCGGCCACAGCCATTAAAGTTTAATAGAAAAGGGACGCCCACCGGGCGTCCCTTTTGCTTATTGTTCCTGGTTTCTGCGCTTCATCAGTTCCCGCATACGGATGCCGTGATCCAGCTCCCGCTTGCGGATACGCAAGGATTTGGGGGTGCATTCCAGCAGCTCGTCGTCTGCCAAAAATTCCAGGCACTGCTCCAGGCTCATGACCCGGGGCGTCACCAGACGGATGGCATCGTCAGAACCGGAGGCACGCATATTGGTCAGCTGCTTGCGCTTGCAGACATTGACGGTCATATCCTCGTTGCGGCTGCAAATACCCACCACCATACCGGCGTAGACCTGAGTACCGGGGCCGATCAGCAGCGCGCCGCGCTCCTGGGCACCGTTCAGGCCATAGGCCACGGCTTCGCCAGACTCATGGGCGATGAGGCTGCCCACCAGACGGCGCTCGATCTCGCCCTTCATGGGCTCGTAGCTGTCCAGCACGCTGGACATGATGCCCTCGCCCTTGGTGTCGGTAAGAAATTCGCTGCGATAGCCAAAAAGACCACGGGAAGGCACCTTGAACTCCAGGCGGTAGCGGCTGCCCATGGGGGTCATGCCCAACAGGTCGCCCTTGCGGCGGCCGATCTTTTCGATGACTGCGCCCATACATTCTTCCGGCACATCGGCGATCATCCGCTCGATGGGCTCGCAGACCTTGCCGTCGATCACCTTGGTCAGCACACGGGGCGTGGACACGGAAAACTCAAAGCCCTCCCGGCGCATGGTTTCCATCAGGATGGACAGGTGCATTTCGCCACGGCCGGCAACATTGAAGGCATCGGTGGAGTCCTCGGTGACGTGCAGAGAAACATCCTTCAGCAGTTCCTTTTCCAGACGGTCACGGAGATTGCGGCTGGTAACATACTTTCCTTCCCGGCCTGCAAAGGGGGAATCGTTGACGGCAAAGGTCATTTCGATGGTAGGATCGGAAATTTTCACGAAGGGCAGCGGTTCTACATTCATCGGATCGCACAGGGTGCGGCCGATGGTGATGTCCGCCATGCCGGAAAGCGCTACGATCTCACCGGCGCTTGCCTGCTGGATGGGGGCCTTGCCCAGTCCATCGAAGGCGTACAGCGCCACCACCTTGCCTTTTTGCTTCATGTCCGGATTGTGGTAATCGCAGATGGCGACTTCCTGGTTCACCTTAATGGTGCCGCGCTCGATGCGGCCCACAGCGATACGGCCCACATAGTCGTTGTAGTCGATGGAGGAAACCAGCAGCTGCAGCGGAGCAGCTTCGTCACCGCCGGGGGCATCAATGTAATTGATGATGGTTTCAAACAAGGGCACCAGATCCTTGCCCATCTCATCGGGGCTGTAGGAAGCTGTACCCTGTCGGCCGGAGCAGAACACAGTGGGAGAGTTGAACTGCTCGTCGGTAGCGTCCAGATCCAGCAGCAGCTCCAGCACCTCGTCCATCACTTCATGGATGCGGGCATCGGGCTTATCCACCTTGTTGACCGCCACGATGACCTTGTGGCCCAGCTCCAGGGCCTTTTGCAGCACGAAGCGGGTCTGAGGCATGGGCCCCTCAGCGGCGTCCACCAGCAAAATAACACCGTTGACCATTTTGAGGATCCGCTCCACCTCACCGCCAAAATCGGCGTGGCCGGGGGTATCGACGATGTTGATCTTGTAATCCTTGTAGTGGACGGAGGTATTCTTGGCCAGAATGGTGATGCCGCGTTCCCGCTCCAGGTCGCCGGAGTCCATGACCCGGTCCTGGGTGGCCTGGTTTTCCCGGTAAATACCGCCCTGCTTCAGCATTTCGTCCACCAGGGTGGTCTTGCCGTGGTCAACGTGGGCGATGATAGCGATATTACGAATATTGTTCTGAGATGCCATAAAAAATGCACTCCTATGATT
>JAZRBW010000033.1:0-3351 GCA_045635305.1 Faecousia sp.
GAATATTATACACGAATGTCCCAATGATTGCAATCATTATTTTACCTGTTTTGTACCTTGGTATTATTTGGACACTGAAAGGAAACGTACCCGGGGATCAGCCCCGCGGCGGCTTTGTTTTAAAAAGGCTTATCTTTGAAATCCCTCTTATAAAACAACACGCCGCCGGGCCGGACCCCGGCCGCCGTTTCCTTTCAGTGTCCAAATAATACCAAGGTACAAAACAGGTAAAATAATGATTGCAATCATTGGGACATTCGTGTATAATATTCTTACGCAATTTTCGCGATAATGTACACCCGTTTGGGCGTACCGATTGGAGGAAACTATGAAAAAAACGATGAAGCATTGTCTGTCCGCGCTTGCATTTGCGCTGGTTTTGATTCTGACGCTGAACCTGTGTGCAGGTGCCCTGACGGTTGTCGCTGTTGAGAATACAGATGCGAAATCCCGTAATGACGAAATCATTAAGGAACTGTTTGGTGATGACGTTTCCACAGAGGAGGCATTTAATAAGCTCCTGGAAGAAACCGAGAAGATGAATGGCTATGAGAATAAGTCTTTCTTCTATGTTCCTGACAAGAATTCTTACTATGTAGCATTTGGCGACGAGACTGCTGCGGTTACACTCAGACAAACTTCTACATATGTCGATAAGCTGGCTAAGGATCTGGGTGTGTCCTATAAGAACCTGGCCCAGGCACAAATGGTGATTCAGGATGTTTACTCGGTCATTACCGATAATATCGACCTTGTGGCAAAGGCTGACCTGATCTCCATTGGCTTCAGCAATTACGGCGCAACCTACTATATGTGCAAGTATATGGCCGGTCAGGAGACTGCCGTGACGGAAGCTGATTGGGTTGCGTTGGTCGGCGAGGAGAATATGCCTCTGGTAGAGGACCTGCTGGATGAGATGTTCAAGAAACTGCGTGAGAACAACATATCCGAGTTTGGTGGATATGATCTGGAAAAAGGTCTGGAATGCTACGCTTTTGCCTTCCTGAGCAATGCCATTCATCAGTCTCAGGTGATTGAAGCAATCCGTGTTATCAACCAGGATGCGGTCATTATCCTGGTTGGTACCTACAACGATCTGGAGAATGTGAAGCTGGATGTTGACGGTGAAACCATGGATCTGGGCGATATGATGCTCGACCTGGTCAATGCTGCAAATCTGTTGGCAACCAAAAATGCCGAGGCATATGACCGTGTTGCCTATGTGAATGCGCCCGATGTTACCACAAAACTGGACGAAAATGCTTCCAAGTATACCACACCCAAGCAGTATGTGCTTGCTATCGTTGGTAGACAGGGTTTGCCCACTGATGACGGTCATGCCTACATTAAGAATCAGATCAAGAACGCCATGACAAATACCTGCACCCATGTCTGGGATGATGGCGTGATCACCAAGGAGCCTGCCTGTACCAAGGACGGCGTCAAGACCTATGTTTGCAGCTGGTGCGGAGAAACCAAGACGGAGGCGATTCCTGCCTATGGTCAGCACAAATGGGATGCAGGTGTGGTAACGAAAGAACCCACCAGCACGACCGATGGTGAGAGAACCTATACCTGTGAACGCTGCGGTGAGAAAAAGACGGAAGTGATCGAGAAAAGCGGCGATTCCGATGTCGTTCTGGGCGACGTGAACGGTGACGGCCGCGTCAATGCCCGTGACGTTCGTGCCCTGCTGCAATATTTGGCAGGCATGAGCACCCAGGAGCCGGATATGGCCGTGGCGGATTTCAATAAAGACGGCCGCCTGAATGCCCGCGATGCCCGCGCAATTCTGCAGTTTATCGCAGGTTTGGGCTGATTCCAAACAAATACCAGAAGCCACCGGATTCCGGTGGCTTCTCAGTCTGTCAAAAAACTTGTTTTTTGACAGACTGACAGAGGTCAATAAAGGCGTCAAGACAAGCAACGCGATCCCGAAGTGTATATAGATACTCGAGAGGGGAGCGTTGCGCAGTAAGTTAAAATGCCTTGCGTAGCAAGGATTTTCCCCTCTACATCCGTCAAAAATCAAAGATTTTTGCCATCTTCTCCTCGAGGAGAAGGCTTTGGGTGAATCCCTTTTTGCTAACCTGCATTTTAGCGTTTGGCGACTTTTTTGACACTCTGAGAAGCCACCGGATTCCGGTGGCTTCTTTGTATAGAGAAAGGCACCTGCCGGAGCAGGTGCCTTTTGATGTAGAATTGGATTACAGACCGGCCTGCTCCAGCAGAGCGGGAACCTTGGCTTCCCAGCCCAGAGCCATGATGTGCACGCCCTGGCAGTAGTCCTTGCACTCGCGAATGATCTTGGCGGCGATTTCCACACCGGTGATACCGGCCTTGGCCTTTTCCTTGTCGGCGGCCAGCTCGTCGATCATCCACTGGGGGACATGAACACCGGCAACATTGTTGTTCATGAACTTGGCCATGCCGGCGGACTTGGGAATGATAACACCCAGCTGTACGGGCTTGCCAAACTGCTTGGCAGCCTCCATGAACTTGATGAACTTCTCGGGCTCGAAAACGGCCTGGGTCTGGAAATACTCAGCACCGGCCATGACCTTGCGCTCCATCTTGGCCAGCTGGGCATCCAAGCTGTCGGAGATGGGAGATACGACTGCACCCTTAGCAAACTTGGGAGGCTCGCCCACCAGGGGGTTGCCGGCCAGGTCAACACCCTTTTCCAGCTGGCACACGGTGTGCAGCAGAGAAACGGAGTCCAGGTCGAATACGGGCTTGGCACCGGGGTGATCGCCCATCTTGGTGTGGTCACCGGTCAGGCACAGGATGTTCTCGATGCCCAGAGCGGCAGCGCCCAGCAGCTCGGACTGCAGCGCGATGCGGTTACGGTCGCGGCAGGTCAGCTGCAGGATGGGGGTCAGACCGGCCTGCTTCAGCATCACACAGGCGGGGAAAGAACCCATACGCATGACGGAACTCTGGTTATCCGTGATATTCACAGCGGTAATGCCGCTCAGGTACTCTTTGGCTTCTTCCACCACATGCTCCATGTGGCAACCCTTGGGAGGGCCTACTTCGGCGGTAACGACAAATTGACCGTTATCAAACAATTCGGTAATTCTCATTTTGTATTACTCCTTTATTATTTCACTTCGTCATCGGTGGCGTAGTTACGCACCTGGATGGGGCACTTCAGCGCGTCCAGACGGCCGATCTTCTTCAGCTTCTGGTAGATCCGCTCCCAACCGCATTCCATGTTGGGATCGACTTCGCATTTGCCGGCCTTTGCACCGCCGCACTGACCGTTTACCAAGCCCTTGGAGCAGGCAGTCAGGGGGCAGATGCCGCCGGTCAGGTTCAGGAAGCACTCGCCGCACTGCTTGCAGTCAT
>JAZRBW010000034.1:0-3607 GCA_045635305.1 Faecousia sp.
GGTGGAGTACCACATCGCCAACAACGCCGCCTGCACCATCGCTGTGCGCAATGTTCCCCTGGCAGAAGCTTCCCGCTTCGGCATCCTGAACACCAACCCCGACAACTCCATCTACGAGTTCGAGGAGAAGCCCGCCAAGCCCAAGTCCACCAACGCCTCCATGGGTATTTACTGCTTCGACTGGAAGGTGCTGCGTGACGCGCTGATCGCTGACGAAGCTGACCCCAACTCCTCCAAGGACTTCGGCAAGAACATTATCCCCAACCTGCTGAATGCCGGCTTCAAGATGATGGCCTACAACTTCGACGGCTACTGGAAGGACGTGGGCACCATCGATTCTCTGTGGGAAGCCAATATGGAACTGCTGGGCAAGAACCCCGAGTTCGAAATCCGCGGCGAGAAGGATCGCATCTATGCCCGTAACAGCGCAATGCCCTCCTCCTACATCGATGAGGATGCCAAGATCCAGGGCTCCTTCGTTGCAGAGGGCTGTGAGGTCTACGGTACTGTAAAGCATTCCATCATCTCTGTTGGCTGCACCGTGGGCGCAGGCGCTCTGGTGGAAGACAGCGTTGTGATGCCCGGTGTTGTCATCGAGTCCGGTGCCATCGTTCGCCATGCTATCCTGGGCGAAAACAGCAAGGTCTGCAAGAATGCCGTCGTGGGCGGTGCCTTCGCAGAGGGCGAAAAGAAGCAAATCTCCGTTACCAGCAAGGGCGCGGTTGTTGAAACTGTGCTGCTGCCCGGTGACATGGTGTAAGGGAGGAAACGAAAATGAGTGTAATGGGTGTAATTTTTACCAATGATGTGACCGTCGATGCGCTGACCGCCAAGCGGACCATGGCATCCCTGCCCTTCGGCGGCCGCTACCGCCAGGTGGACTTCCATCTGAGCAATATGGCCTGCGGCGGCATTCAGCACGTGGGTATCGTATCCCGCAGCAACTACCAGTCCCTGATGCACCATGTAGGCTCCGGTGAAGAATGGGGCCTGGAGCTGGGTGAAGGCGGCCTGGAGTTCCTGACCCCCTATGCCCTGGGCAATGACGACCGCTACCGCGGCAAACTGGAAAATCTGAACGCTGTTATGGATTTCCTGACCTTTGCTGAGGATGAGTACGTTGTTCTGAGCGACTCCTCCATTCTGACCAATCTGGACATTAAGGACATCGTCGCTTCCCATGTAGCCAGCGGCAAGGACATTACCATCGTCACCAAGGCCGGCGTCGCCAACGGCAAGAAGGTGCTGGATCTGGCCATTAAGGCCGAAAACGGCGAAATTTCCGACATCGTTGTCAGCTATCCCGCTCCCGAGGGCTATCTGGCATCCATGGATCTGTTTGTGGTTGGCCGTCTTTGGCTGATCGAAAAGGTTCGTCAGCTGGTTGCCCATGACAAGTACCACATGGACCGTGACCTGGTGCTGGGTCAGTGGAACGAAGGCAAGCTGTCCATCAACATTTACGAGTACAAGGGCGTGGCGCTGTACAACGAGTCCACTGAGGAATACTTTGCCAACTCTATGGCTCTGCTGGACAAGCAGACCAGAGAAGGCATCTTCAATGGACACCATCCCATCTATACCCGCGTCCGTGACCGGGTGCCCACCTACTATGGCGACGATTGCGAAATCGAAAACTGCCTGCTGGCCGACGGCTGCATCATCGATGGCGAAGTGGAAGACAGCGTGCTGTTCCGTGACGTTACCGTTTGCGCCGGTGCGGAAGTGGAGAACTGCGTGATCATGAATGACTCCGTTATCGGCGAGGGCGCACAGCTCAAGTATGTCATTCTGGATAAGAATGTTACGGTTACTCCCGGCACCAAGCTGATGGGCACTGCCAATAATCCTGTGATCGTCAAGCGGGGTGAAACCGTATGAGAATTGCGGTTTTAGCTTCCGAGGGCGCCCCCTACGCCAAGTCCGGCGGTTTGGGTGACGTAATGGAAGCCCTGCCTGCTGCCCTGAAGCGTATTGAGGGCAATGAGGTAGTGCTGATCCTGCCCTACTACAACAAGATCAAAAACAATGCCAAGTACGAAGTGGAGAAAGTGGCCGAGCTGACTGTGCAGCTGGGCTGGCGCCAGCAGTACTGCGGCGTGATGAAGCTGCTGGGCCGCGCCGATGGTGTGCAGGTCTACTTCATCGACAATGATTACTATTTCGGCGGCCGTACCGGTGCGATTTATGGCGACGGTGACGATTCCGAGCGCTTCGCGTTCTTCTCCAAGGCCTGCTTGGAGACCCTGCGGGAGGTTGACTACATCCCCGATGTGATCCAGTGCAACGACTGGCAGACCGCCTTGGTGCCCACCATGCTCTCTGCCTGGTTCCGCCCCAGCTTCCCCAATACCCGTGTGATGTACACCATCCACAATATCGAGTATCAGGGTTGGGCCGGCGGTGAATTCTTCCACGATGTGTTGGGTCTGCCTTGGGAGTACCGCGGCGTGCTGGATATGAACGGCAGCGTGAATATGATGAAGGGCGCGATCCAGACTGCGGATCTGGTGACCACGGTGTCCGAAACCTATGCCCGGGAACTGATGTATCCTTACTATGCCCATGGCCTGGACGGCATTCTGACTGACGCCGCCTGGAAGCTGACCGGCATTACCAACGGCATCGATACCGGCACCTTCAATCCTGCTACCGATCCTGCACTGCCCGCTCACTACGACGAGAAGACCTTCCGGGAGGGCAAGGCCAAGGTCAAGGCTGCCCTGCAGGAAGAAGTGGGTCTGCCTGTCGAGCCCGATGTGCCCCTGATGGTCATGGTTACCCGCCTGGCCGGTCACAAGGGCCTGGATCTGCTGTGCTACTGCGCCCGTCAGCTGCTGTGGGAGGAAGATTGCCAGCTGCTGATCCTGGGCACCGGCGAAAAGCAGTTTGAAGGCTTCTTTGCCCAGCTGGCGCAGGAATATCCCGACCGTGTGGCGGCCAAGATCACCTTCAATCTGGCGTTGGCATCCCGCATCTATGCCGGCGGTGACATCTATCTGATGCCCTCCAAGTCCGAGCCCTGCGGCCTGAGCCAGATGAACGCCATGCGCTACGGCACTGTTCCGGTGGTCCATGCCACCGGCGGTCTGAAGGATACGGTGCCCGGCTGTGACGAAAACGGCCAGGGCGGTCTGGGCTTCACCTTCCAGAGCTACAATGCCGATGATTTCCTGGCGGCAGTGAAGCGGGCCATCCACCTGTACCGGGACAACCGGGAAGGTTTTGAGGCTCTGCAGTACACTGAGATGACCCAGGACTTCAGCTGGAATGTACCTGCCGGACGCTATATGGAGCTGTTCGAGCGGATGATGAAGTGGTAAAATCCCATATTTTAGCCGGAGCGGGCAACCGCTCCGGCTTTTTCCTTGCAAAAAATGTCGCTCTGTGATAGACTATAAAAGTAATATCACAAATTGGGATTTAGCGCTGTGTTGAACCACCCAAAGGTATGTCATTGCGAGGAGCCACCGAAAGGTGGCGACGTGGCAATCCCCCGGTTAGAGGGAAAATCGTATTGAAAAGTACGATCTAAAACCTTTGGGGATCGCCACACCAGCGTGCGCGCTGGTTCGCGATGACCAAATGAGGGAACGATAAACGAAAA
>JAZRBW010000035.1:0-27441 GCA_045635305.1 Faecousia sp.
CCACATCGGGTTTGTCCATCCGACCCAAAAACTGACGGGCATAAGAACTGAGGCTTTCCACATAGCGGCGCTGACCTTCCGCATAAATGGTATCAAAGGCCAAACTGGATTTGCCGGAACCGGAAAGTCCGGTAAAAACCACCAATTTGTCCCTGGGAATGGTCAAACTCACATTTTTTAAGTTATTTTCACGTGCGCCTTGAATGATGATTTTGTCGTTCATAAGCGTTTCCTCTTGCTCATATTTCGTTCCTAATATTATACCACAGAACCGGTCGGTACACAAGTATTATTTCAAACATAATTTCGTTTAAGGCGCAGAAGCTACTTCCATTTTCCCCAGTTGTGGCTAGAAAAAGTAGTATATACTTGCTTTTGTTCTTTTTACTATAAATATTTACAGATTTATTCTTTTTTTGGTTGCTATTTTCCTATTTCCGGTGTTGCTTTTTTCTACCCTTTAGTGCTATAATACTTCTGGTAACTATTGCATTACACGCATGATAATAAAAAGAATAATCAGTGAGGTAATTGAGATGCACGCTTACGACAACATCAAGATTTTCACCGGCAATTCCAACCCTGCATTCGCTCAGACCGTATGCCAGGAACTGTGGCTGCCCATGGGCAAGGCCACTGTCAGAACTTTTGCTGACGGCGAAGCTTCCGTTTCTCTGGAAGAAACCGTCCGTGGCGCCGACGTTTTTCTGATTCAGTCCACCTGCAAGCCCGTCAACGATCATTTGATGGAACTGCTGGTTATGATCGACGCATGCCGCCGCGCTTCCGCTGGCCGCATCACCGCGGTCATCCCCTACTTCGGCTATGCCCGTCAGGACCGCAAGGCCAAGAGCCGTGACCCCATCTCCGCCAAGCTGGTTGCCAATATGATCACCGCCGCCGGCGCTGATCGTGTGCTGACCATGGACCTGCATGCCTCCCAGATTCAGGGCTTCTTCGACATTCCTCTGGATCATCTGCTGGGCGCACCCTCCTTCGTGGAGTACTACATGAACAAGTTCCCCGAGGATCAGTTCAACCACGAGGAATTCTGCGTGTCTCCCCCGACGTTGGCTCTGTTGCCCGCGCCCGTAACTTCGCTCAGAAGGTTCACATGAATCTGGCCATCGTTGACAAGCGCCGCCAGAAGGCCAACGAATCCGAAGTAATGAACGTCATCGGTGACGTGAAGGGCAAGACCTGCATTCTGTATGATGACATGGTGGATACCGCCGGTTCTCTGTGCAACGCTGCCAAGGCTCTGGTGGAAGTGGGCGGTGCAAAGGAAGTTTACGCCTGCGCAACCCATGGTGTTCTCTCCGGTCCTGCTTATGACCGCATCGAGGCCAGCGTCATCAAGGAGATGCTGTTCCTGAACACCATTCCTCAGGTTGGCAACACCCCCAGCAACAAGATCAAGTTCCTGGATGTGGCTCCCATCTTCGCTCGTGCCATTGAGCATATCCATGGCGGCACCTCCATTGCTGATCTGTTCTAATGTTCGGCAGAAACAGCGAAACATGGCTCATCGTCGGTTTGGGTAACCCCGGCCGGGAATATGAGAATACCCGTCACAATGCCGGTTTCCGCGCATTGGACATCCTTGCCTCCAAGCTGGGCTGCAAGGTGGATAAAGCCAAATTCCAGGGTCTTTACGGACAAATGAATTACAAAGGCAGAAAATTGCTGCTGCTGAAGCCTCAGACCTATATGAATCTGTCCGGACGAAGCGTGCTGCAATTGAGTGCATTTTTCCATGTGCCCCCTCAGAATATCATCATTCTGTTTGACGATATCTCTCTGGAGCCGGGTCGTCTGCGTCTGCGCAAGGACGGCTCTGCAGGTGGACACAATGGCATCAAATCCATCATTCAAGAGCTGGGCAGCCAGGAATTTCCCAGAGTTAAAATTGGTGTGGGCGCAAAGCCCCATCCGGATTTTGACCTGGCCAACTGGGTGCTGTCGGCTTTCACCGCGCAGGAAGAAAAGGCGCTGCAGCCTGCTCTGGAACGAGCCGCCGATGCGGCTTTGGCCATTGTGGAATTGGGCGTACCGGAAGCTTCCAACCGCTTTGGTGGCATGAAGTAATTTTGTTGAATAACCACGGAAAGGGGGATATTTCCCCCTTTCCGCATTGTTGCGTTGTCTAATAACCGCACGGAGGGATCCTATGGAACAACTGATATCCTTACTCAATACCATGCCGGAATACAAAACCCTGGTGCAGACACTGCAGCAGGGCGATTCTGCTGCAGTAACGGGCATTGGTCAGGTCAATCGCAGCCATATGATTGCAGGTCTGCGGAAAGAACTCCATCGTCCCATTGCCATTGTTTGTCAAGATGACATGGCTGCCCGTCGCCTGCAGGAAGAATTGCGATCCTTTCTGGGGGAAACTGCCCCCATTCTCCCCAGCCGGGAACTGACGCTGTATGACAGTGCGGTCGTCAGCCGTGCCTGGGAGCAGAAGCGACTGCGACAGCTATACGATCTTTCTTTGGGCAAGGTTCCCCTGCAGATTTTCACTTGGGAGTCCCTTTCCCAGAGAACCATGCCGAAAAATGTGTTGCAGGCAGCGGCATTTTCTTTGGAAGCCGGGCAGGAATATGCACTGGATCACATCGTCAGCCGATTGATCCATGCCGGCTACAGCAGATGTGGCATGGTGGAAGGTCCGGGACAGTTTGCCCTGCGAGGCGGCATTTTGGACATCTATTCTCCCGCTGCCGACCGTCCTTTCCGCTGTGAGTTCTTTGGTGACGAATTGGACACCATGGGCTATTTCGAGCCGGACACCCAGCGCCGGACGGAGAATGCGGACTGCGTGGTGGTACTCCCCGTGGGCGAAACCCAGCCCAGACTTCACAACGAAGGTTTGGAGGGTTTGTGCAATGATCTGCGGAGCATGATCGCTCGGCAACGCCGCCGCAAAAATCCCAACGAACAACTAATCCAGACCCTGCAGAAGGATCTGGAGAAATACGAAAACGACATTTCGAATCCCGCCTCCGACCGTTACATGGCGCTGATCTATCCGGAATTTGCCACCGCTGTGGATTATCTGCCGGCGGACGGCATTCTGGTTTTGTGCGATCAGGGCAGCCTGCACCGCACTTCCCGCACCCGTACAGAGGAGATGGGTATGCAGCTGGACAGCCTGCTGCAAAACGGATTGGTTGCCGGTGAACTGTGTGACTATGTGTGCCAATGGGAAGATTTCTGCGATCGTCTCAGCGGCAGAACTGTAGCCTATTTGGATTCTTTCTCCGGCGCTTCCTATCCGGAAGAAAATCGTCCCAAGCAGCTTCTGCCCATGATTGCCAAGCAGCTGCCCAGCTATGGCGGTAATCTGGATGTGGCAGCATCCGACCTTGCTCATTATCAGAAAATGGAATTCCGCTGTCTGGTGCTTTGCGGCAGCCGCCGACGGGCGGAGATGCTACAGGAAATGCTGCGGGAGAAGAATCTTTCCGCCTTCTTATGTATCCCTCTGGTGAAAATGCCCGGTGAGGGGCAGATCCTGCTGGCGGAGGGCAGTTTGCCCTACGGCATGGAATATCCTGCCGCCCGTCTGGCTGTGCTGACAGAAGGCCAGCTAATGGCCAAAGCCGAGCCAAGACGGAAAGCCAAAAAGACCGCTACCAACCGGCAAAAGCTCAATTCCTTCACCGACCTGTCTCCCGGTGATTTGGTGGTTCACGAAAACTACGGCATTGGCCGTTTCGTTGCCATGGAACAGATCAAGGTAGACGGAGCGATCAAGGACTATGTAAAAATCGCCTACCAGGGTTCGGATACCCTGTTCGTCCCCGCCACTCAGCTGGATATGGTCAGCAAATATATCGGCAGCGGCGGCGAGGACGGTAATGTAAAGCTGAGTAAAATCGGCTCCGATGCCTGGCAGAAAACCAAAACCAAGGCCCGCAAGGCCGCCAAGGATATGGCCGGCGAGCTGATCAAGCTGTATGCCGAACGCAAACGGCAGCCGGGCTTTGCTTTTGCCGCTGATTCCCCCTGGCAGCAGGAATTTGAGGACAATTTCCCCTATCCGGAAACCGACGATCAACTGCGCTGCATCGCCGATATTAAGCATGATATGGAAGCCCCCACCCCCATGGATCGCCTGCTTTGCGGCGACGTGGGCTTCGGCAAAACGGAAGTAGCGCTGCGTGCCGTGATGAAGGCTGTTATGGACAGCAAGCAGGTTGCCATTCTGGTGCCCACCACAGTGCTGGCGCAGCAGCATTATCAGACCGCAGTGGCCCGTTTCCGTGGCTTCCCGGTCAATATCGATGTGCTCAGCCGCTTCCGCACGCCGGCTCAGCAAGCCAGAACCCTGCAAAATCTGCGGGCAGGCACGGTAGACCTGGTGATCGGTACCCACAAGCTGCTGCAAAAAACAGTGCAGTTCAAGGATCTTGGGCTGCTGATCGTGGACGAGGAGCAGCGGTTCGGCGTCAGCCACAAGGAACGGCTGAAAGAAATTTCCAAGGGCGTGGACGTGCTGACCCTGTCTGCCACTCCCATTCCCCGCACGCTGAATATGGCCCTGTCTGGCATTCGGGATATGTCCACCATTGAAGAACCCCCTGCCGATCGCTACCCGGTACAGACCTATGTGATCGAACACAGCAACGCCATCATCGACGATGCCATCCGCCGGGAGGTGGAACGTGGCGGTCAGGTTTACTATCTGCACAACCGGGTAGAGACCATCGACCAATGTGCCAGTGCCCTGAAGCGGCGCATTCCCGGTCTGAATGTGGCGGTGGCGCACGGCAAGATGGGCGAAGAAGCCTTGGGCGATGTGATGCACGCCATGGCCGACGGAGAGATCCAAGTGCTGGTATGCACCACCATCATCGAAACCGGTCTGGATATCCCCAATGCCAATACCCTCATTATCGAAAATGCCGATCGTTTCGGCCTTTCTCAGCTTCACCAGCTGCGCGGTCGTGTAGGTCGTTCCACCCGCCATGCCTACGCCTATTTCACCTACCGTCCCGACAAGGCACTGACAGAAATTGCGGAAAAACGACTTTCTGCCATCCGGGATTTTGCCGAATTCGGATCCGGTTTCAAAATCGCCATGCGCGACCTGGAAATTCGCGGTGCGGGGAATTTGCTCGGCGCGGAGCAATCCGGAGACATGATGAGCGTTGGCTACGATATGTATCTGAAATTGCTGGACGAGGCGGTTTTGGAGGAGCGTGGCGAAGCACCCAAGACACCGGAATGTACTGCCGATCTGAATGTCACCGCCAACGTAGCGCAGGACTATGTTGCCCGGGGCGAGGAGCGAATGGATCTGTATCGCCGCATGGCTGCCATCCGCACCCAGGCAGATGCCGACGATCTGCTGGACGAGATCATCGACCGCTACGGCGAGCCGCCTAAGGGCGTGCTGAATTTGATTGATATTGCCCTGCTGCGTGCCGAGGCAAAGCTCTGCGGTGTACAGGACATCCGACAGAAGGCCAGCGATGTGCTCTTTACCATCCCCGCCATGAATTTCGAGGCAGTCAGCCTCGTCTGTGCCGACCCGGACTATAAAAACCGGCTGTTGTTTGTTGCCACCGCCAAGGTGCCCACGTTGCGGCTGAAGCTGCACAGCGGCACAGACAGTCTTAAGCAATGCAAAGCCTTCATTGCCCGGCTGCAGAAATGCAGCCAAATGTGAAGATTTCGTCAATTTTTCCCATTCTTTCCTGTTCTGGAAGGGAAAAACATTGCAATCTGGAAATTTTGTGCTACAATAGTGGCAAATAACAACCATCATACCATCGCGCGGATCTTTCCGCCTGCATGATAGGAGTGACCAATCGCTATGGCAACACAACCGAATAACCGCACCCGAACCGATGCCAGCCGGGATACTGCACGCCGCTTGACCCTTGTCAAAGCCCGAAATAAGCGGATCATCATCCTCACTGTCAGCCTGTCTTTGCTGGTAATATTGGTGGCAGCCGCCATAACAGGCATCTATCTGCTGTCACAAAACCAAGAGCTGGACGACAAGATTCTGGACAATGTAATTGTAGGCGGCATCAATATCGGCGGTATGACCAAAGAGGAAGCAGCGAATGCCATCTCCCTGTCAGTTGAGCCCGTTATCACCGGTCAGAATCTGGTGATTCGGCTGGATAACGACACGCTGGAATTAAGTCCGGAAATGACCGGAATCAAACTGGATGTAGACGATTTGGTGGAAGCCGCCTACAATTACGGCCGCACCGGCACCAAGCTGGAGCAGCAGACCGCCAGGGAACAGGCTCAATCCAAATCCTACACCATCGCCCTTCTGCCCTACCTGCGCCTGAATTTGAGCAAGATCCGTTCCACTGTGGAGAGCTTCTGTGAAAACTACAGCGTGGAAATGGTAAATCCGGTAGTCAGTCTCAACGGTTATCGTCCCAGCTATGAAGTTGGCGGCGACAACACCTCTGCTGTACACCAGACCCTGACTGTCACCATGGGCAGTCCGGAATCCATTTTGGATCCGGATGATCTGTACTATGCCATTCTGGACGCCTACAGCCTGATGCAGATGGATACCAATTATGCCGTCCCGGTACTGGTGGAGCCGAAAAAGCCCAGCGCGCAGGAAATATTTGATATGTACTGCATCTCCCCTGTGGATGCCACCATCGATTCCAAAACCTTCGATGTGACCCCGGAGGTATATGGTTACGGTTTCAATGTGCAGCTGCTTCAGCGGCAAATCGACCGTGCCGCCTACGGCCAGACGATCCAGATTTCTTTAGACTTTCTTCTGCCGGATATTACCGCTGAGGATCTGGCAGGCGGTCTGTTCCAGGACCTGCTGGTCAGCTTCACTGCCACCGGCAGCAGTTCCAACGCCAATCGCAACAAGAATCTGGCCACCTCCTGTGCTGCCATTAACGGCTTGGTGCTCAAAGTCGGCGAAAGCTTTGACCTGAACGAAGTGTTGGGTCCCCGTACCACTGACCGCGGTTACTTCTCCGCGCCCACCTACACCGGCAGCACCAGTAACATCGTTGGCGGTGGCATCAATCAAACCGCCTCTGCGCTGTACTACTGTGCCCTGCGTGCAGGCTTGCAGATCGACGAACACAGCTTCCATCGCTACGCCATGAGCTACACCCCCATGGGCACCGATGCCGCCATGAGCAACCTGGAAAATCTGGTGTTCACCAACACAACTTCCGCCCCGATCCGTATTCTGGCGGAGGCCAGTGGTGGTAACGTGAAGATCACCTTCCTGGGCACTGAGGACAAGGAATATCTGCTGGACGTTGAGTCCATCACCGTATCCCAGAGTCAGCCGGTTATCATCTATCAGTCCATGCAAAAGGATAATGTCTACGGCTATAAGGATGGCAATGTGATCCAGACCGGCCTGACAGGCTACACCGTTGAGGTCTACCTGTGCAAGTATGACCCCCTTACCGGTGAGCTGGTAGCGAAAGAACTGCTGCACACCGTTTCCTATGAAAAACGGGATATTATCGTCATCAAGATTGAAAATCCGGAATAAACAATACAGCCCAGAGCATCATGGCTCTGGGCTGTGCTATTTATTTGGGCTGTATATTCAGGTGGTACTCCACCAGACCAGCTTCGCCGTGCTCGATCTCAATACTGTAGACCAGATCCACCGTACCGCCGGTATCGCTGATATTGGCTTCGATCTGCTGGGCACAAACAGTGATCAGCAATGCGCCAAAGTCCATCTGATACAGCGAATCGTGGGAAACACCTTGACGAAACACCATTTCCGAGCGCAGCTTGCCGGTTCTGTGCAAGCTTACCTGCCCCGGTTCTACCCGGAAGGTGGTCGTCACACCGGCAAGGCCAGTCAGATCGCTTTCCTCATAGCAAATATCCCAACCGCCGTCCCGGAAGGTCATGGTGCCCTCGGTAACCAGTTCGATCACTTCCGGCTCCTGTCCGGGGTAATACTGCTTGCCCTGCAGGGAAAGGAGCATTGCTTTTTTCATGCGCGCTCCTCCATGGCAAGCCGCAGCAGTTCATCCAGCAGCTGGCTGTAGGGAATGCCGCTGGCATCGAACAGCTTGGGATACATGGAAATGGAAGTGAAGCCAGGCAACGTATTGATCTCGTTGAACACCACCCTGTTATCCTCATAGGTGACAAAGAAATCCACACGGGAAAGGCCCTGGCAGCCAATAGCGCTGTAGATCTTCACAGCAGCATTTCGTACCTGTTCAGCCACTTCCTCGTCAATGCGGGCAGGAATGTAGGCAACTGAGGTATCGGTGATATACTTGGCATCGTAATCGTAGAAGTCTGCACCGGAGTCGATCTCACCGCAGATGGAGGCCATGGGGCTGTCGTTGCCCATGACGGCCACTTCCACTTCCCTGCCATGGATAAACTCCTCAACCAGCACCTTCTCATCAAAGGCGGCGGCAGCGCGCAGGGCGTTTTCCAGTCCAGCCCGGTCGGCGGCCTTGCTGACACCTACGGAAGAACCGGTACCGGCAGGCTTGACGAACATGGGATAAGCAAAGCGGCTCTCCAGCAGATCCAGGGTTTGCTGCGCATTATGGCGCAGATCGCCACGGCGCACCAACTGCCAGGCGGCCTGGGGCGCACCCAGCTGATCCACCACCAGCTTGGTCAGCGTCTTATCCATGGCCACTGCGGAAGCGGATACATGGGGACCCACATAAGGAATTCCGGCGATCTGCAGCAGACCCTGCATGGCACCGTCCTCGCCGTTTTCACCGTGGAGCACCGGGAATACCACATCCAGCTTCACACGGCGCAGGCCGTCCTCTGCAAAGCACAGCAGGCCGTCACCCCGCACCGGAGAAATAGCCACAGGAATATTCTCCGGACAGTTCTCCCAGGCGCCACCGGGAAGCATACTGTAGTCCGCGCCGCCGTAGAGGAACCATTTGCCCTCCTTGGTGATGCCCACAGGGAAAATATCATATTTTTCGCAATCCAGATTATTCAGCACAGATTCCGCAGAACGCAGCGACACTGCGTGCTCCGGGCTCATGCCGCCAAACAGAACGCAAACATTCAGCTTTTTCATCATTTTGCCTCTTCTTTCAAAATTTAGGTTCCACTGCTCTGGGTGTTATTCTGCAGCAGCGCCTCACCTGCGCGGTAGATGTCACCGGCGCCAATGGTGAGGATCACATCGCCGGGCTGTGCGATGGCAGCCAGATGCTCCGTTACCTGAGGCAGGGTCTGGCAATAGACCGATCCGGGAATCTGCTGCTGCAGATCCTTGGAGGAAATGCCCAGCACATTGCGCTCACGGGCGGCATAGATCTCCGCCAATACCACAACATCCGCCTTCTTCAGTTCCCGCACAAAATCCGCAAACAGCGCGTGGGTACGGGTATAGGTGTGGGGCTGGAATGCCACAACGATTCTGTGATCGCCCATAGAGCGCACCGCCTCAATGGTAGCCGCCAGTTCGTCGGGGTGATGGGCATAATCATCATACACCAGGGCACCATTGTAGTTGCCCTTGAACTCCATGCGGCGACCTGCGCCGTGGAAGCTTTCCAGACCTCTGGAAACTGCCTCACCGTCGATACCCAGCATCCAGGCCGTACCGGCCGCTGCCAAGGCATTGAGGGCATTATGCCGTCCCAGAACGCCCATATCCAGGTGGCAATAAAACGCACCGTCACAAACCACATCAAAATGCCGCCAGTCGGGGCACATATTCCGGGCTGTGATCCGGTTATCGGGATTCAGACCGAAGGTAATGTGGGCAACCCCCTCCATGGCCTCCCGGGTATGGGGGTCATCCCCGTTGGAAATGACACAACCGGTAGCCAGCTCCGCGAATTTATGGAAGGAATTTTGTACAGCAGCCAGATCTTTGAAATAATCCAGATGATCTGCCTCCACATTCAGCACCACTGCAACGGTGGGGAAGAAATTCAGGAAGGAATCGCAATATTCACAGCTTTCCAGCAGGATGGTATCGCCATGGCCCACCCGATGACCTGCGCGAAGCAGGGGCAGATAGCCACCGATCATGACGGTGGGATCCTTTTGTGCCTCCATAAGAATATGGGTCAGCATGGAGGTTGTGGTAGTTTTTCCGTGGGTACCGGAAACGCAGACAGCATTCTTGTAGGCCTTCATGATCACGCCCCAGGCCTGGGCACGCTCAAACACGGGAATGCCGGCAGCACGGGCGGCCGCGATCTCAGGATTGTCGTTATGGGCAGCGGCGGTGCGGACGATGCAGCAAGCACCGTCAATATTTTCCGCGCGATGGCCGATGGAAACCTGAATGCCCTTGGCGATCAGCTCGTCGGTAGAAACAGAGGAATTCATATCCGAGCCGGTAACCGTCATGCCCATGCCTTGCAAAACAAGTCCCAGAGGGCGCATGGATACACCGCCGATGCCCACCAGGTGAACATGGCGGCCTGGCTGCAGATATTCCTCAACAGGAAGGGTTTGATTCATCATATTAAAAACATCCTCCGATGCTGTATATTCGTTAACTAATTTATTATACAACACAATCATGGCATTTACAACTGTGAATGTTGCCAAATATTCGTTAATTGGCAGTTTTCCCCTTGTGAAAGGGCAAAAAACGAAAGCCGCCACGGATCTGTGGCGGCTTTGTCGCTTATTCGGAGAAAAGATGCTGCTGGCAGTATTTGACGATGTTACTGCGGGTAACGATGCCGATGAAGGTATCCTTGTCATCTACCACGGGAACGAAATTCTGATTGATGGCCCGCTCCACCAGTTCGTGCATGGAGGTATTGACCCGGACAGGAATATGATCCTTGCGGCGGTCGATCTCCATAATGCGGCGGGCTTCCGCCTGGCGCATATCCATGTAACACATATTCTTCATCGCCCACAGCAGGTCGCCCTCCGTCAGCGTACCGCGGTATTCCCCCCGGCGGTTAAGAATCGGCAGGGCCGTGAAGCCTACGGATTCCATTTTTTCCAGGGCCTGTCGGATGGTAAAATCGTCATATACATGATGACACATTGCCTTTGGTGTCAGGAAAAATAAAATATTGTTCATAATGGCTCCTTTGCCGACGGCAGACCTCTTCCCTACCGTCATTTTTATTATAGCACAGATTTTCCGTGAAAGATGAATTATTTTTGTATATTCCGTCTTTTCTGTGCTGAATTTTCAGCTCCACTTTTGTACAATTTGCACAATCTCCATCTGGTAGAGTCAAGTGTACATAAGAATAGGTACACTCTACCGGTTATGCTGGCTATAATAAACGCAACCTATCTTCAAAGGAGTTTCCTATGGCTAAGCGAATCAAATTATCTCAGCGTATTTTGCCCGACTATACAAAGGGCGAAGAAATCATGAACATGGTCACCCACATCGCAGGCGGTGCCCTCGGTATTGTGGCAACCGTGCTGTGCGTGACCCGAGCCGCCCTCAACGGCAACGCCTGGGGCACAGCCGCCTGCCTGCTTTACGGCATTGTGCTGATCACCATGTACACCATATCCAGCGTTTACCATGGACTCAAGCCCGGCACCGGAAAAAAGGTAATGCAAATCATCGACCATTGCGCCATCTATTTTCTGATCGCAGGCACCTACACTGCCGTAGTGCTTTCAGCGATGCGTCCGGTCTATCCCGGACTCGCCTGGGGACTGTTTGTCTTTGAATGGGCGCTGGTGGCCCTGGCAACCGCGCTGACCGCCATCGATCTGAAGAAATACAATGTTTTCTCCATGATCTGCTACATCGGCATGGGTTGGGCGGTCATCCCCTTCTGGCGGCAGACGATGGCCGTTTTATCCGAGCCTGGCTTTGGACTGTTGCTGGCAGGGGGCATCGCCTATACCGTTGGGGCAGTACTGTATGGCATCGGTTCAAAAATGCGTTGGATGCACAGCGTGTTCCACATATTCGTGGTGATCGGCAGCGGTCTGCAATTTCTCTCGATTTTGCTCTACGGCGTATAAATGTACTTGCATTTTAGAAAATATATTGGTACAATAGAAACATCCAATCATATTTATGGAGGTATTTTTCATGGCTAACAAATACGCTGGTACCCAGACCGAAAAGAACCTGATGGCCGCTTTCTCCGGCGAAAGCGAAGCCCGCAACAAGTACACCTATTTTGCGTCCAAGGCCAAGAAGGAAGGCTTTGAGCAGATCGCAGCCCTGTTCCTGAAGACCGCAGACAACGAGAAGGAGCACGCAAAGCTGTGGTTCAAGGAACTGGAAGGCATTGGCGATACCGCCGAGAACCTGCTGCACGCCGCCCAGGGCGAAAACTACGAATGGACCGATATGTACGAAGGTTTCGCCAAGACCGCTGAGGAAGAAGGCTTTAAGGCACTGGCCGCCAAGTTCCGCATGGTAGCCGCTATTGAAAAGCACCACGAGGAGCGCTACCGCGCATTGCTGAACAATGTAGAAACCAAGCAGGTATTCGAAAAGTCCGAGGTCAAGGTTTGGGAATGCCGCAACTGCGGTCACATCGTGGTAGGCACCAAGGCCCCCGAGCTGTGCCCCACCTGCGCCCATCCCAAGGCCTATTTCGAAGTCCACGCCGAGAATTATTAAACACAAGAAACAAAAATGCCACGGTATGGGTGGCTACGCATAGGGATGTTATCCCATCGTAGGGGCGATTCATGAATCGCCCGCCAATGAATAGCACAACCGCAGCACCGATCAATGGTGCTGCGGTTATCTGTTCGATAAATTGGAATTGGTTGATGTGTTAATTTGCAATCCGATAATATCTTATTTCACAATTTCCATTTTCATAAAAGGTTTCAATTTCAAATTGCAGCACACCGTCTTTATATATTTCATCGTACATTTGTTTTAGGTAATCTGTTTTCCCTTCAACTTTTACCCAACCATCATCAGGCAAATCTACATTTACATTGTATCCTTTTATATCGCTGCCTTTTAATCCGATAGCATAAGATATTCTGTTGTCTTTCCAGTTGTACCCCAAACCTTGTAAATTTTCCAAACCGTAAAGTAAAGCCATCTCGTCCCAAAACTGACCAATGGTTTCATATTGTTGTTCATTAAGTAAGGAAAATTCTTTGGATATACCTTTGAATACCACAAAAAGCCCCCTTCTCTCTTCGCTAAATTCAAGTTTGCCTAAGTGAATTATACTTCCGTTGATTATGAAAGTCAACCGATGGCATAGAGGGGCTGGGCTTGCCCGGTTGCGTTTGCGGTCCAAATGTGAAACTTGCGATAAAGGTTCACGCAAGCGGTGGGAGCACGCCCCCGCCCTACGGTAGGAAAGCCGACAGATGTGAAATCTGTCGGCTTTTTTGCGGGCGATTCGTGAATCGCCCTTACGATAACATCCTTATTCGGCGCCACTCTTCCCGTGGCATTTTATTTATTCTTCGGATTCACCGAAGCCGTCAAGCAAAGCGGTTTCGGAGCTTTCGCCGATCTCGGAACCTTCCATGCAGGCAGCAAACTGGGCGCCTGTCATGTTCTCATGCTCCATCAGGTAATCCACAACCTGATGAAGTTTTTCGGCATGATCGGACAAAATCCTCTTACAATGGGCATAAGCCTCATCAATCAGTGCCTTGACCTCATCATCGATGGTGCCGGCCACCTTTTCGGAATAACTCTTGGTAGTCTGATAGTCCCGGCCGATGAACACCTCGCCGCCGTCCAGATAGCTGACGGTGCCCAGCTTCTCGCACATACCGTAACGGGCAACCATGTCCTTGGCAAGCTTGGTGGCACGCTCAATGTCATTGGATGCACCAACGGAAATATCCCCCAGGAACAGCGCTTCCGCCACACGGCCACCCAGCAGACCAACGATCTGCTCATACATTTGATTGCGGGTCAGGTTATTGCTGTCGTCCTGCGGCAGATACCAGGTGGCTCCCAAAGACTGGCCTCTGGGCACAATGGAAATATGCCGCACAGGATCGTGGCTGTCCAGGTGGTACATGGCGACGGCGTGACCCGCCTCATGGATGGCGGTGGTCTTCAAATCACGGCGCTGCGCCACATGGCTGCGCTTCTCGGGGCCCATGGTGATCTTCATAATGGCTTCATTGATGTCCGCCATGGACATGGCAGGCCGGTTTTCCCGGGCCGCCAAAATAGCCGCCTCGTTCAGCAGGTTGCTCAGATCCGCACCGGTGAAGCCGGCAGTGGAACGGGCAACGGTCTTCAGATTCACATCCTCTGCAAGACGCTTGCCCTTGGCATGAACCTTCAGAATATCCTCGCGACCCTTCACATCGGGGCGACCCACATGGATCTGCCGGTCAAAGCGACCGGGACGCAGCAGGGCGGGATCCAGAATGTCGGGACGATTGGTGGCTGCCAGGACGATGACGCCCTCGTTCTTACCGAAGCCGTCCATTTCTACCAGTAATTGGTTCAGGGTCTGCTCTTTTTCATCGTGACCGCCGCCCAGACCGGAGCCACGCTTGCGGCCTACCGCATCGATCTCGTCAATGAAAATAATGGCAGGCGCGATCCGCTTTGCCTGGTCAAACAGGTCGCGGACACGGCTGGCACCCACGCCCACATACAGCTCCACAAAATCGGAACCGGAAATGGACAGGAACTGTACGCCTGCCTCACCGGCCACAGCCCGGGCAAGCAGGGTCTTGCCGGTACCGGGAGGGCCTACCAGCAGCAGGCCGTGAGGAATACGGGCACCGATGGCGGTGTACTTGGCAGGATCCCGCAGAAAATCCACCACTTCCTGCAGCTCCTGCTTTTCTTCATCCGCACCGGCAACATCATCGAAGGTGACCTTCTTGCCGTCCGGTACGCCCAGCACAGTACGGGCTCTGCCAAAATTGTTCATGTGGTTATTGGCGTTGGCCTTACCCATAAGCAGCACCCACAGGATCAGCAGCACCAGACCCACGATCAGCAAAGGCAGGATCAGGCTGAAATAGGTAGCCTGCTTTTCGGGCACATAGTCCCGGCTTTCCAGAATGCCGGTGGCTTCCTGCTGTCTGATCAGATCACCCATTTCCGTCCAGAACAGATCCACTGCGATTTCCGTAACCACACTGGTTTCACCATTGTAAGGCGCACGCAGTTCCAGATAAATGGTATCATCTGCAATCACGAAGCTGCTGACCTGTTCATTCTCGAACAGACCTACCACCTCGGAATAAGCTATGTCGTTTCCGGGCTTGCTGAAGAGGCCGAAAACCATCCACAGCACCAAGGCCAACAGACCCAGATAAAAAATAATGGATATTGGATTGCGTTTTTTCAACTTAGGGGTTCTCCTTATTCATATACTTCGGGCTTTAGAATGCCCACATAGGGAAGATTTCTGTACTTTTCATTGTAGTCCAGGCCATAGCCCACCACAAACTCATTGGGAATGCTGAAGCCAGCATAGTCCGCGTCGATCTCATAACCGGGAACACGACCCTCAGGCTTATCCAGCAAAGTGCAAATGCGCACGGATGCCGCGCCCTTGCTCAGCAGGTGCTCATAAGTAAACTTAAGGCTGCGACCGGAATCCAAAATATCCTCCAGAATCACCACATGGCGACCCTTCAGATCAACGGACACATCCTGCCGCACCAGCATATTGCCGGTGGAGTGGGCGCCGCTGTAGGAAGAGATCCACATGAAATCCAGCTGACAGGGCGCGTTGAATGCGCGGATCATATCCGCATAGAATACCACAACACCCTTCAGAACGCCAACAAAAACAGGGTTCTTGTCAGCATAGTCAACCATCAGTTCCCGACCCAGTTCTGCAATGCGATGCCGGATCTGTTCCTCCGTGATCAGAATGCGCTTGATATCTCTTTCCATTTTTTCAGAAACCTCCCAAAGTTTCATTATTTCTCTTTTCAAATATAAACTGCACAAGCGGCAGGTCATTTTTCACTCTATCCAGATTGGCACCGATACCGGGAACGCCCAAGACGCCCTGTTCATCCGCCAACACCGGGATTCCCGACCGCTGGGATGCTGGGATTTTGCGGTCAATAAACAGTTTTTTCAGGGATTTGGTACCGCCCGACAACCGCATCGCATCGCCGCTGCGACGCAGGCGCAGACAGGGCGTACCCTGTAGTGCCACCGTAAAGGTGTGTGCGGTGTTGATCACTTCCGATCCGCTTTGCACCCGGATATGCCAGTCGCCCCAGCGGTACTCCCCCGCCGTCTCCAAAGGCAGGGCTTCCGGTACAACGGTTGGAGCAGCAACACGCAGCGTATCATAGCAACGCTCCAGCGTAATGCCGCCGGGCAGATCCGCTTTCGCGGAGGGTTTTTCCGAAAAAACCAGATTCTCCACGCTGGTGATGTGGCTGCGCTGGGGCTCGCAAACACCATTCTCTTTTAAGAAGCGTTCCAAAATACGCGCGCGCAAGGCTGTATCCATTTGCCGCAATGCAGAAATCTGAAGGGTGTATTGGGTTTGCGCCAGCTTCTCCAGCAGTTCTTCCTCCGCCTGCAGAGAAAGGGCCATGGCCGTCAAATTTCCTGCCAGCCGTGGGTTCTCCGCCTTCAGCAGCGGCATTACATGGTGGCGCAGGCGATTGCGCTGAAACGCGTCACCACCATTGGAGCTATCCTCTACATGGGGCAAATGGTATTCTTCCAAAAATGCTTCCACATCGGCCCGGGTAGCATTCAGCAAGGGACGGAACACACCGTCTGCCTCGGGCGCAATGCCGCACAGACCCTTCAGGCCGGTGCCCCGCACCAGGTGCATCAGAACAGTTTCCGCATTATCGTCCGCGGTGTGGGCTGTGGCGATCTTTCCCGGCAGGCTGCGAAGAAAACGATAGCGGGCATCTCTGGCGGCAGCTTCCAGCCCTTTGGGGCCGGGCTGCACCCTGCATCCGCCCAGGTGCAGTGGGATGTCATAGCGGTCACAGAAGTCCTTTACAAAGGCTTCATCCCGATCCGATTCATCGCCCCGCAGATGGTGGTTAAAATGGGCCGCAGACAGGGTAAACTGCATTTTCTCTTTCAGCAAATAGAGTCCAAACAGCAACGCAACCGAGTCCGCGCCACCGGAAACCGCACAAATAATATGATCTCCCGGCAGGATCATGGCCCGCGCTTTGATAAACGCAGTTAGCTTATTCAGCATGCTTCCACTCCCGGTCGGTAAAGGTCTGGTACGCGCCCAGCCATTGCATTTTCACAGTGCCGGTCTCGCCATGGCGGTTTTTCGCCACGATACATTCGGCAAGGCCCTTGTCCTCCGTGTTTTCGTTGTAGTATTCATCACGGTACAGGAACATAACGGAGTCAGCGTCCTGCTCGATGGCACCGGATTCACGCAGATCGGACAGGATCGGCCGCCTGCCAGTACGGCTCTCCACCGCACGGCTCAGCTGGCTAAGGCAGATGACGGGCACATTAAGCTCCTTGGCCATGATCTTCAGGCTTCTGGAAATTTCGCCAACCACAGTAACACGGTTTTCACCGCTGCTGCCCTTGCCGTAACCGGAGCCATTCATCAGCTGCAGGTAGTCGATGACCACCAGACCCAGATTATCCAGCCGGCGGCAGGCCGCATTGATGTCCGCCACGGTAACGGTGGGATTGTCATCGATCCGAATATCCGTCTGGCTCAGGGATGCGGATGCCAGACACAGCTTGCTCCACTCGTCTTCGGAAAGCTTACCGGTAGCCAGCTTCTGCAGCTCCAGGAAGCCCTCACTGGCAAGCAGTCGCAGCGCCAGCTGCTCACGGGACATTTCCAGGTTAAAAACCGCCACGGTTTTATTGTACTTCTTTGCCACATTCACCGCGATATTCAAGGCGAATGCGGATTTACCCATAGCAGGACGGGCTGCCACCAGCAGCAAGTCCGACTTGTTCAGACCGTTGATCTTGGTATCAAGATCCCGCAGGCCGGTGGAAAGACCGGGAATGGCGGAATCGGACTGGCTCAGCTCTGTCAAATGGTCAAACACCTTGTGCAGCACGGTGCCAATATGCTCCAGGCTGTCGCCCCGCTCGCCCTTGCGCAGGGCATAGATCTTCTTTTCCGCGGATTCCAGCATTTCAGCCGGGGTGCCCACGCCCTCATGAACCATTTCGCCAATGTCTGTGGCTGCCTGGCCCAGACCGCGGAGCATGGCCTTATCCTTGACGATATGTGCATAGCGCACCGCGTTGGCAGCGGTAGGGGTGATCTCCATCAGCTGCAGCACATAGTCACGGGAATTATCCCGATGGGTACCCAGCTGGCGCATTTTATCCAGAACAGTAACCGGGTCGATGGTCTCGGAGAAATTGAACATGGTGTAGACCGCTTCATAGATCTCCCGGTTTTGCTGCAGGTAGAAATCCTCAGGCTTTACGATGCCGATCACATCGGTCAGGCATCGGCTGTCGATGAGAACAGAGCCCAGCAACGCCTGCTCCGCTTCCAGCGACTGGGGCACTTGCCGTTGCAGCAGTTCCTCCTCCATAGCCATATTCATTCTCCTCTCTTTGCGTAATTACAAATATTTCTGCAGGAAAATCAAGCCTCTTCGATCTTGACGGTCAGGGGGGCGCTGATCTCGTAGCCCAGCTTGCAGGTAACGGTATAAGTGCCCACATTTTTGATATTTTCGGCAATGACGATCTTGCGCTTATCCAGCTTCACGCCGGCCTTTTCCAGGGCAGAGGCGATTTCCGTATTGGTGACAGCGCCGAACAGGCGACCCTGTCCGCCGCCCTTGGCCTTGACGGTCAGGGTCATTTCCCGCAGCTTATTGGCGGTTGCCAGCGCCTCAGCCTTTTCACGGGCAATGCGCTCAGCAGTAGCTTTATCATTCATCTTCTTGGTATTCAGGGCATCGGCAGTAGCCTCAATGGCCAGCTTGCGGGGCAACATGAAATTGCGGGCGTAGCCATCGGAAACCTCGATGAGCTGACCCTTTTTGCCCTGTCCCTTCACATCCTGCAGCAGAATTACTTTCATGATACATACTCCTTTTCTCGTGTAGAGGCCGATGCCTTCATCGGCCCGGGCGGATGTAGGCATCCGCCCCTACGGTAATTATTCTTCGTAGAGATTGTCGATGGATACGATAAGTGCATCCACCACTTCCTTGACAGTTTTGCCGGTGATCTGGGCGCCTGCCGTGGCAGTATTGCCGCCGCCGCCCAAGGGCTCCAGGATCATCTGCACATTTACATCGCCCATACTGCGGGCGGAAACATAGATTTTCTCCTCATCCGGATACAGCACGATGGATGCCTTGATGCCGGAGATATTAAGCATCTCGTCGGCAGCCTGGGCAGCCAAAACGCGGGTCGTGCCGGTATTGAGGGCCGCGATAGCGATCTCCCGGCGGTACAAACGGGCAGACTTCATGATCTGATACTTGGCCATGGTTTCCTGGAAATCGGACTGCAGCAGCTTTTTGACCAGGGTGGTATCCGCACCCATGCGGCGCAGAACCGCAGCGGCCTCGAAGGTACGCTCGCCCACACGGACATTGAAGCTCTTGGTATCCAGGAAGATGCCTGCCAGCAGGCTCTTGGACTCAATGGGCAGCACATCCTGCTTTTCCACGGAATACTGCAGCAGCTCCGTGACCAATTCAGAAGCAGAGGAGGCATAGGGCTCATGGAGATTGACCACCACAGGCTCGATATAGTCGGCAGCACGGCGATGGTGAACCACCACGCATACCCGGCTCATGCTCTCCAGAAGCTGGCGGCTTTCCACCTGGTCGGGGCGGTTGGTATCCACCACCACCAGGGTCGAACGGCTGTCACTCTGGACCATGGCCTGGTCAGGCGAGATAAACACGCCGGAATACTCGGGAACCTGATAGATCTCCTCCAGCAGTTGCTTGGCGGCATTGAATTCCCGATCCAGCACAATGTAGGCCTTTTTCCCCTTTTTGCGGCACATACAGCTAATGCCCATGGCCGCGCCAACGGCATCCAGGTCCGCATTCTTGTGACCCATGATGAACACCTGGCTGCTCTGCCCGATCAGTTCCATCAAAGAGTTGGCGGTCACACGGCTGCGCACCTTGCTGATACGGTCAGCCTCTCTGGAACGGCCACCGAAGAAGTTGAAGTCCATCCGATCCTTCACAACCGCCTGGTCACCGCCGCGGCTGAGAGCCATCTCAATGGACAAAGCCGCGAAATTATAGCTCTCCTCAAAGTTGGCACCGTCTACGCCCAGACCAAAGGAAATGGACGCTGCCAGGCCGGTGGGGTTGACAACATTGTGAATATCTTCCAGCAAGGAGAATTTCTCCTGCATCGCGCTCTCCAGATCCCGTTTTTCAAACACCAGCAGATAGCGGTTGCGCTCCAGCTTGCGCAGCAAGCCATGATAGCCCTCTGCCCACTTGGTGATGGCATCATTGATGTCCGCATTCATGTTGGAGATGGCCGATTCGCTGAGGTTCATGGTCAGTTCTTCATAGTTATCCACCAGAATGATGGACACTACAGGGCGGGAACGGATATATTCATCCCGCACCTGATACATTTCCGTCATATCGCTCAGGTAAATCATACCCAGCATACCGCCCACATTTTCCTCGGTATGGATGATCGTACCATACACCCGGTAGCGGCGGGAACCAATGGCCACATCGTTGGGATACTCGTTCTTGCCTGCACCCAGCCAATCCATACTCATGCCGGGCAGCACATCGCCTACAGACTGCTCCGGAATCCGGGCATGATAGCCGGTAACCGCGGCAAACCGCTCGCTGGCCCAGACGATGCCCTCATCTCCAAGGCGCACCATGGCCATGGGAAGCGGGTTCTCCGTACCCTTTGCCGTAATATCCATGGTTCGGAAGGCTTTATGGGCAAAGCTGAGAATTTCCCTGTTGCGGCGCTGGCGTTCCAGCAAATAAAATCCCAGCAGCAGTGCTGTCACCACCAATTCGGCAAAGGCGAGCACGACTTGTCCCACCGCCATTGCGGCAATGGCAAAGCACACAAGCGTTACAAAACAAATCGTCAGCCCCGGGCGGAACAAGTGGCTCAGTTTCTTTTTCATATCCTCGCCTCCAAAATGGGCATTTATGCCCATAATATGTTTATAATCTGTACCATTATAGCAAATGAAAGTCGTTGTTGCAACTGCTTTTGTGAAAAAAGAACACCTTTTTCCCTTGTCGAAAAAAAGTTGTATACTTTTTCGCTTTTTTGTGTTATACTACTTCCAGATGCGCCGGGTGGGCAGCCCCGGGCACTTTAGAATTGAAAATTTTGCAGGCGTTTTCCCATAAGAAGGCGATACGGGGCCGGATTTTTGGGCGATGGCTGCCTGCTTGTTTTGCCCATTTTGGGCGTTATTATTGAAAGGAGTACAAATTTGGCAGAAAAACTGAAAATTATCCCCCTGGGTGGCTTAGACGAGATCGGCAAAAATATCACCGTACTGGAATATGGCAAGGATATGATCGTCGTCGATTGCGGCTTGGGTTTTCCCGATGAAGATATGTACGGTGTAGATCTGGTGATCCCCGATTTTTCTTATCTGGTTCAAAACCAGCGGAAGCTGCGGGGCTTCTTCATCACCCACGGTCACGAAGATCACATCGGCTCGATCCCCTACGCCATGCAGCAGCTGCACTGTCCCATTCACGGCACCGCCATGACCAATGGTCTGATCCGGCTGAAGCTGGAGGAGCACAAGATTGCCGACCAAGTAAAGCTCATCACCCACAAGCCCGGCGATACGGTAAAAGCCGGTTGCTTTACCGTGGAATTTATCCATGTGAATCATTCCATTGCCGACGCGGTAGCCTTCGCCATCCACACCCCTGTGGGCACGGTGGTAATGACCGGCGACTTTAAGATCGACCCCACGGCAGCCGAGGGCATGATGGATCTGGCCCGGCTGGGTCAGTTGGGCAACGACGGCGTGCTGGCACTGCTGGCCGACTCCACCAACGTGGAGCGGGCGGGCTACACCCCCAGCGAAAATACGGTGGCGGAAAGTCTGGACAGACAGTTCAAAAACTGCGACAGCCGTATCATCGTAACCACCTTTGCCTCCAATATGCACCGCATTCAGGCGGTACTGGCCACCGCGCATCGCTACGGCCGCAAGGTAGCCGTAACAGGGCGCAGCATGGAAAATATGCTGAAGGTTGCTCAGGAGCTGGGCTATCTGAAAGTACCGGCCAACACCATTGTGGACATTGGTGCCATCAAGAGCCTGCCCAACAACAAGATCGTCATCGTTTCCACCGGCAGTCAGGGCGAAAACATGTCTGCGCTGCACCGGATGGCCTTCAACACCCACAAGCAGGTGGATATTGTTGGCGGTGATAGGATCATCATTTCCGCCTCCGCTATCCCAGGCAACGAAAAGGCTATCAGCAAGATCATCAATGAGCTCTACCGCAAGGGCGCGGATGTGGTTTACGAGAAGAGCGAAGGACTCCATGTTTCCGGCCACGCCTGCCAGGAGGAGCTGAAGATCGTTCACGGTCTGGTAAAACCCAAGTTCTTCATCCCCGTTCACGGTGAGCAGCGTCACCTGCAGATCCATGGAAAGCTGGCAAAGGCCATGGGTATGGCACCCAAGAATATCTGCATCAGCCAGGTAGGTACACCCATTGAGCTGTCTGTCAGAACCTGCAAGCTGGGTGCACCTGTTCCTGCAGGCGTGGTGCTGGTGGACGGTACCGGTGTGGGCGAAGTGGGCAGCGTGGTACTGCGGGACCGCAAGCATCTGGCAGAGGACGGCATGATCGTAGTGTGCATCAATCTGAGTGCGGAGGACGGCGGCGTGATCACCGGCCCGGACATCATCACCCGTGGCTTCATCTATGTCAAGGAATCCGAGGAATTGCTTGAGGAACTGAAGCTGGTGGCCATGGAAGCCATTGAGCGCTGCCAGCGCAAGCACATCCGGGATTGGAGCGCCATCAAGAGCGCCATCAAAAATGATATTTCCGGCTACCTGTACAAGACCACCAAGCGCAATCCCATGATCCTGCCTGTCATTATGGAAATCTAATGGCAAAGCCGCCCTTGCAAAAGGGCGGCTTTTGTGATTTAATATTGGAAAGGTAAATTGTTGTTTACCAGGTTTAGGTCATTCCGAGCCAGTGCGCACACTGGCGTGGGAATCCCCCAGTTAGACGGGAAATGCAACGAAAAGCACCTAAAATACTTAGGGGATTGCCACACCAGTGACCGAATCAAGGTATGATTGCCCCCGGCAATCATTGATATTTTGAATTCGCTGCGCGGGCACCACGGTCACTGGTTCGCAATGACCGAATATCTTAGCGTAAACAACAATTTGCCGCGGAAAGGACGTATCTTTATGCGCTATTATTTCGCCCCGATGGAGGGCATTACCGACAGCATTTACAGGCGGCTGCATCACAAGTATTTCGGCGGCGTGGATCGTTACTATATGCCCTTTCTCTCCCCCACCATTCACCGCCAGCTGACCCACAAGGAAGACCGGGAGCTGCCCATTGCGGACAAGGAAGCCTTTTTCGCTGTGCCACAAATTTTGACCAAGGTGGCCGACGATTTTCTTTGGGCTGCCCATGTATGCAAAGATCGTGGTTATGATGAGGTCAATCTCAATGTGGGCTGTCCCAGCGGCACGGTCGTCAGCAAGGGCAAGGGCAGCGGCATGCTGCGGGACTTGAATACGCTGGATGCTTTTCTGGAGGAAATCTTTAACAAGTCACCCCTGCCCATTTCCGTCAAGACCCGGCTGGGATTGGAGAACAAAGAGGAATTTCCTGCCATTTTGGAAGTTTTCAACCGGTATCCTATCAAGGAGCTGACCATCCACCCCCGGGTGCGCAAGCAATTTTACAGTGGCAGTGTGGAGATGGATATGTTCCGCTATGCCGCAGAAAACAGCAAAAATCCCGTCTGTTTTAATGGGAATATAGTGAATTTACAGCAGATTCAGGCATTTTCCGCAGAGTTTCCCGAAATTCAGGCAGTGATGATCGGCAGAGGGTTCATCGGCGATCCCGGAATGCTGACGCCCGGTGGCACGGATCGGAATGCTTTGGAAGCATTCCTGGCAGAGATGCTGGAAACCTACATAGATGTGTTCGGCGGTGCAAGGAATGCCATGTTCCGCATGAAGGAAAACTGGGGCTTCCTGCGCCACCGTTTTGAAGGCAATGACCAGCTTTGGAAGGATCTGCGCAAAACAACGGATCTTTCTGAACACTGCAGACTCACCGCTGAAATTTTCCGCACGCTCCCCCTGGTTGATCATTTTGCTCCCCAATGGTAACAGAACCCGGCTGCCGCAATGAACCGCGACAGCCGGGTTTATTTTACAGTTCCAAGTAGGCCAGGACGATCTTGGAATAATCCACGGTCATGGTGTATTTGCTCAGCACTTCATCCACGATTTCGTTGGATTTGTCCGCAATGTAAACACTGCGGGTCTGGGTGAACCAAACTTCCTCGCTGCCCACAAAATACATCACATGATAACCGAACTTGGTCTTAACAATGTCGGTATCGCCAGGCTTGCGGCCTTCTTCGAAGCACCAGCTATTGAAATCCTCCACCATGTCGCCCTCGGAAACAAAGGTGTAGATGCCACCGTCGGTAACTTCTCCGTCATTGTCATCGGAGTACTGGTTGGCCAGCTCGCCGAAGTGTTCCTCGGTCCGGTCGCCTGCCAGCCATTCATCATAAATCTTCTGTGCAGCCTCCAAACAGGCCTGCCACTGGGCCTGGGTGTAGCCATCCTCGCCCTTATCCTCTTCCTTGGTTGCGCCCTGCTCCTTCTCCATCTCCGCAACAATGTTGTCCAGCATCACTAAAATGTGGCGCACGTCAATGGTGTAAGTGCCGTCCTTTTTGATGCCCTGGCCTGTCAGCGCTTCCTCGTTTTCCGCGAAATAAGCTTCAATATCCTCCACAGAAGGATCGATGGCCTCGTAGAGCTGCTCAAAATAGGCATAGCCCAGGTAATAGACTTCCATGTAGGCGCAGTAGTCAGCAAAGGTCACACCTGCGCCAAAAGAATCGCTGACCATGGCATCCAGGCTATCGTAGCCGTTCTTGGTGGCTTGGGTCTGCAGGGATTCTTCCATGCCGTCCAGATCCTTCTGATATTCCTCCGGCAGTACGAAATTCATCTCCTTTGCCGTCTTGGCAAGGGCTGCATTGCTGTGCCAGGTATCGATGGCACTCTGCAAAAAATACTGCTGCCAGTTGCGTGTACTGTCAAAATAGCAGGTCTGCTCATTCAGAGGCTTGGTGTAATCCAGACCAATATAGCTCAGATAATAGTAATTCTCGTCCAGAAAATTGTATACACCGGACCAGTAGTAGATCTGCAGTTGAGCATTGGTCAGCTGCAGGTCATCCATAGATGCTACCACAACATCCTTTGCAATCATGGCGTGCACATCGGTAACAGTGTAGGAGTCATTGCCCTGCAGCTGATTTACCCGATCCGGCTTTTCTTCGGCAGGCTGCATCCAGCTAAACAGAGAGCTCACATCCCAGCCGCCCTGAATCCCCAAAAACAGCACCGTTGCCAGCACTGCCAGCAGTGCGACACAGCCGGACATCATGGCGATCCGTCTTGCTTTTTTCAGATTGGGAGAAGATGCATCGGACACTTCCTCCACAGCTTCCGTTTCCACAGGAACAGTCTCATACAGTACCGTTCCATCCGGTTCCTGAAGGATTTCGGCCTCTTCTTCGGCAGTATTATCTTTGCCGCAGACAGGGCAAAAACCGCCCCAGCTGGCCAGTTCCGCTTCACAATACTTACATTTCATACGGTTTCCTCTTTCTCCGCCCGGGCGGATTGTTCATGGGTCAGTTTATCACGGAGCTGCAGGAAAATCAACCCAAAACAAAAAATGTTTACAATTGGATCAGGTAGGAAAAAGCCCACCGAAATGCTTGCAAATTCCAAACAAAAATGCTATAATTAGTTGTTAGAATTGTTTCCTTTGAGGAGTATGAATATGAGCAACAAAACAACTGTCATTTCTCAGGAGCAACTGCAGCAGCAGCTTGCTTTTTGCAATAAAATCGCCGCCTATTGGCACGAGATCGGCCGAGCCCCCAAAGCCTATGTGGAAACCTACGGCTGTCAGCAAAACGAAGCGGATTCCGAACGGATCCGGGGTATGCTCAGCGAAGCCGGCTACGGCATCTGCGATGAAGCGGAAGGGGCTGATGTGGTGGTAATGAACACCTGCGCCATCCGGGAAAACGCCAATCAAAGAGTATTTGGCAACCTGGGCGCACTGACCCACACCAAGCGCCGTCATCCCGGCCAAAAGGTATTCCTGTGTGGCTGCATGGCAGGACAGGAAGTGGTATCCACCCGTGTCAAGAAAAGCTACCCTCACGTGGACGGCGTGTTTTCTACCCATCATCTTTGGCAGTTCCCGGAGATTCTGCACAAGGTCCTCACCACCGGCAAGCGCCAGTTTTATATCGCTGACGAAGCCGGCTCCATCGCCGAGGGTCTGCCGGTGGTGCGCAGCAACAGCCTGAAAAGCTGGGTCAGCATCATGTACGGCTGCAACAATTTCTGCACCTACTGCATCGTGCCCTATGTGCGGGGCCGTGAGCGAAGCAGAAAGCCCGCGGACATTTTGGCAGAATGCCGGCAGCTGATCGCTGCCGGTGTCAAAGAGATCACCCTGCTGGGGCAGAATGTAAACTCCTACGGCAAGGATCTGGACTGTGGTGTGGATTTCGCAGATCTGCTGGCCCAGATTGCCCAGATCGAAGGCGACTTCCTGATCCGCTTCATGACCAGCCATCCCAGAGATGCCAGCGAAAAGCTGTTCGACACCATGGCAAAATATCCCCGGATCGCCAAACAGCTGCATCTTCCCTTCCAGTCCGGCTCCAGCCGGGTACTGAAGGCCATGAACCGCCACTACGACCTGGAAACCTATCTGAAAAAAGTGCAATACGCCAAGTCCGTGATGCCGGATCTGGTGCTGACTTCCGATGTCATTGTCGGTTTCCCCGGCGAGACCGAGAAAGAATTTGAAGAAACCATTTCCCTCATTGAAAATGTGCGCTATGACGCCCTGTTTACCTTCATCTTCTCCCCCCGTCCCGGCACGCCTGCCGCATCCATGGACGATCCCACAACCAAGGAGGAAAAGACCCGCCGGTTTGACCGGCTCTGCGATGTGCAGAATCGCATCTCCGAGGAGATCCACCACAGCTATGAAGGCAAGACCTTCCGTTGTCTGGTGGACGGCAGGGACAAGGAGCAGCTGACTGCCCGTACTGAAGGCGGCCGTCTGGTTCGCTTTGCCGGCGACGATGCGCTGATCGGCACTTACCAGAATATTGCCATCACCGGCGCCACCACCTGGAGCCTGGTCGGTGAATTAGTCAGATAAATTGTTGTTTACCATGTCATCCTGAGCGAGCAAAGCGAGTCGAAGGATCCGTTCCCCGTAGTCGAAGAATACGGATTCTTCGACTACGCGGCCCTTTGGGCCGCTCCGCTCAGAATGACATATTCGGTACGA
>JAZRBW010000036.1:0-18642 GCA_045635305.1 Faecousia sp.
CGGCGGTGAATTCGCCTTCACCGTTCAGCAGCTTCTCAACCCAGTCAGTACGCATCAGGGGCATACGCTCGATGTCGGAAACACCGTCGAAGTAGGGGGAGAAGTAGATGGCGCCCATTTCACCGTTCTCATCGGTGCCGGTGATGGACAGACGGACGATGGGGTTAGCTTCCAGATAAGCCTTGAAGTTGGGCATCAGATCCAGGTAGTCAGCAATGTTGATCAGCTGGCCCTTTGCGCCGCGCTCGTTCAGACCGGTAGCGTTACCGGCAACCATGTCGACCTGATCCAGCTGCTCAGCCCAGTAGGCCAGCTCGTTGGTGGCGGAGTTGCCCTGGTACTTGTCACCGAAGACCATGCCCAGACGGTTCTGAACTTCTACCCAAGTGGGCTTCAGGTCGCCAGTGTGGTAGGTAACACCGTCGGCCAGGGTGATGCCGTCCTTAGCAATGTCAGCGTTGAAGAACAGACCAGTCTTGTTGTTGTTGTAGCCACAAGCCATGCGCAGGACAGTGCCCTGTGCGAAAGGCAGCAGATCTACAACAGGAGTAGTACCCTGGGGAGTGGTGCCCTGGGGAGTGGTGCCCTGGGGCGTGGTGCCCTGGGGAGTGGTGCCCTGAGGCTGAGTGCCCTGAGGCTGAGTAGGAGCTGCCATGCTCTGGCAGCCTGCGAACAGAGCGAGAGCCATGCAAAGCACCAGCGCCATAGAAAGGAAACGCTTCATGTTTTTCATTGTTTTTTCTCCTTTACAAAATGGGTTTATAATAGGCCGGGATCCCGGTTATTATACAAAGACAAACCTGTCAATTACTCCTTGACACCGCCAACATTGACGCCCTTTGCGAAGTACTTCTGGATAAAGGGGTAGATGATGAGGATGGGAACGATGGAGCAAACGATCAGCGCGTAGATCACGGAGTCAGCCGCATAGCTTTTGTTCCAGCCTACCATGAACTCCGGATCGGTGAACTCTTCCAGCTTCAGACGGATAAAGACCTGCAGCGGATGTTCGTTGGCGTTGGTGATCATCTGACGGGCCCAGTAGTAGCCGTTCCAGCGGGAGATGGCGAAGAACAGGGCCACGGTAGCGATGGTGGACTTGCTCATGGGAATATAGACCTTGGTCAGAACCTGCAGCTCTGTTGCGCCGTCGACGATGGCAGCCTCTTCAATATCGGAGGGCACGCCTTCGAAGGCGTTACGCAGCAGAATGATGTTCATGGCCGCCATACCCATGGCAATAACCACCAGCCATTTATCGTCTGTGATGCCGATGGAGCTGAACACCTTCTGGGTCTGGATGTAGTTCAAGTACTGGGGAACCATACCGGCGCTGAACCACATGGTGAACACCAGGAAGAAGTTGAAGAAGCGGCGGAACAGCAGGCGCTTCTTAGACAGCGCATAGCCACCCAGGATGGAGAAGAACAGGGCCCAGATGGTGCCGTAGAAGGTCAAAAACAGGGTGTTGGTGTAAGAATTCCAGAACATATTGTTGTTGAACATTTCAGAGAATGCTTCAAACTGAGTGTCCTGGGGGAACAGCACTACGCGGCTGTATTCCACGGCCTCGCGACCGCTGATGGAGGCGGAGATGGCGTAGACGAAGGGATACAGACAGCACAGCGCAAACACCGTCAGGCAGGTGTAGGAGATGATCTTAAAGATCAGCTCGGAAATCTCAAGTCTTCTTTTCATAGCCGAGCCTCCTTAGTAAAGCGATACATCCGATGCTTTTCGGGAGATGGTATTGGCACCGATCACCAACAGCATGGATACCAGGTTGCCCATCATTTCAGCGGCAGAAGCAATGCCCTGCTGGCCGTTCTCAATACCGTAACGCTGTGCAAAGGTGGACACCACTTCTGCAGTCATGTAGGTCTTGGGGTTATACAGCAGCAGCACCTTTTCGTAGCCCACGCTCAGCAGCGAGCCGATTCTGGTGATGAGCATGATGACGATGGTGGACAGGATCGCGGGCAGCACCACGTAGCGCATCTGTGCCATCTTGCCGGCGCCATCGATCTGTGCAGCTTCGTAGCTGGTGGGAGAAATGGCGATAATAGCGGCAAAATAGACGATGGAGTCGTAGCCGGCACCTTCCCAGATGCCGCTGACCTGATAGATGGTGCGGAACAGATCCGGATTGTTCAGCAAGCCGGCCTCTGCCGCGTCATGGGTCACGATACCCAAATCCGCCAGCATACGGGAGATAACGCCCATTTCTGTGGTAAGGCTGCCCTGCTTGACCAGCATGGTGACCAGAGAGGTCATAACGACGGTGGACATAAACTTGGGCAGGTAGGTCATGACCTGGAAAGAGCTTCTGAGGATGTTGGACTTGATCTCATTGAAGAACAGAGCCAGGATGATCGGCATGGGGAAGCCGAACAGCAGGCCATAGAAGCTCAACAGGAAGGTATTACGCAGGGCTCTCCAGAATTCCCAGGACATCTGTTCACTGGCGCCGCTGCCAAGCAGCAGGTTCTTAAAGTTCGAGAAGCCCAGGAAGAACTGATCCGCTACCGGCTTGGCCTCTTCCTGTACCTTAAAGCAGCGAAGAAGCTCATACATCGGGAGGTAGCGCCAGAACAGGAACACCAGAAGCATAGGCACCAGCATTAAATACAGACGCCAATCCTTGATAACAGTTTTTACGAGATTTCTCCAATAATGCTTTTCCACATCATCCCGGACCATCTGTTCCGGGTCGGCCCGATAGGAGCCGGTGGTCTTGTCATAGATCAGAAAATCTCCAGCCATTGGTTTTTTCACAACTGTTCTCCCCCTTTTCAGGATTGCTCCTGCGCAATGCGGAGCAGATAATGTTTTTGGTCTTCGAAAAGACCCTCTACCCGACGGACAATCCAAATGATCACCATGGTGAACAGGATGGACATGGCATCCGTCGTAATAAAGTCCCAACAAGCCTGCAGCGGGTATCCCATCAGGAATGCCACTGCGGCACGGCCAAGCTGCATCAGCAGCTGGACCAGTATGGCAAAGATCAGTGTCAGTATTACATTGTTACGTACACGCTCTTTGCCAAGGAATTTCAAATACAGCATCGCCAGCATTGCCAGCAGGTTTCCACCGCTGTAGATGACAATTTGTTGTGTGGTAGCATTGAGCAGCAGCGTTAAGATCGCGCCGCCCAGCGCCGCCGGGATTGCCGACCAAAGGTTCCAGCGCATCATCACCAACGCTGTCACCGCAGCCACCGGCGAAACGATGTAGCCGGTATGCTCAGCCTGCCATCGGCCAATGGCCAGATGGATCACCAGCTGAGAGGCCGCCATCATACCTGTCATCAGCGCCAGGTCTATGGCTCGGTATTGGGAAAAGGTAATTTGACGTTTCATGGTAACTTCCCGCTATTAACGAATTCTATTTTTGATGGATCCAGCTCACCCGTCCTGCCACAGCAGGCACTTCAGAAAACCGCGCGGTGCGATCCCGGTTGGTGCCGCTCCATTTGTCGAAGCCCGCCTCAGCGATATGCTCGTCCAGGTGGCAGCTTTCAAATCGGGCCAATCCGTAATCCCGCCAGGGGCGGGCCAGGTAAATGCTGCCAGCCGCTACGCCGCTTTGCGCCGTCAGTCGGCACTGCAGGAAGCGAAATCCCTCTTTTTGGCTTTCGCTATGGGCCGGCGCCGCAACATAGCCCACATTTCTGGCATCCGGTAAAGACCGGATCTCACAGTTTTCAAACAGGGCATTGCCGCAGCCGAAGATGAAATCCACGGTTCCCTCGACGGTGCAGTTAACAAAGCTTTGCTTCATTTCTCCGCCGCGACGAAGTTCATCGGCCAGGAAGCCCTCGTAGCGTTCGATCAGGTCCGGTGGCAATGGTCCAAGAAACAGGGTATCCTGCGTAGAGGTCAGGGTACACTCTCTCATGGAGAAGTCCGTTCCCAGAACGCTCAGCGCGATCTGTTGGCCTTTCTTCTCCGGGCTTCCGGCATCGTTGATGACGGACAGACCCTCCATATGTACCCCATCGGCACAAACCGCCAGGGTGTAGGTGCGGAAGGTAATGTACTCGAAGCCCTGCTCGTCCCGTTTGCGGGCGTAGTCATCAAAGACGATCCGGGTCTTCCCTGCCCCGGCACCCAGGACCGTAAGATTCGGGGTGCGGATCACTACTTTCTGCCGGTAAACGCCCGCAGATAAGTGAACGACTGAACCGGGCGCAGCTCCATCAAATATTTTCTGAAGCCGATCATCCGGTGTTACATAAATGTGGGTCATTTACAGCAGCTCGGCAGTGGGGATGCCGTCCATATCGTCGAAATCCTGGTTCTCACCGCACATACCCCAAATAAAGGTATAGTTGGCGGTGCCAACACCGGAGTGGATGGACCAGGAGGGAGAAATGACAGCTTCCTCGTTGTGCATCACGATGTGACGGGTTTCCTTGCCCTGACCCATCATGTGGAATACAGCCTGGTCGGGAGCAATGTCGAAGTAGAAGTAAACCTCCATGCGGCGCTCGTGGGTATGGCTGGGCATAGTATTCCAGACATTACCGGGCAGCAGCGCGGTCATACCCATGCTCAGCTGGCAGCTTTCGCAGACAGCGGGATGGATGTACTGACGCAGGATGCGCTCATTGACGGTAGCCTGGCCGCCCAGGTGATTGTAGCGAGCCTTGTCCATAGGAATATGGACCGTGGGGCAGGTACGGTGGGCGGGGCAGGAATTGATGTAGAACTTGGCAGGATTGGCCTTGTCCAGGGACTTGAACACCAGCTCCTTGGTGCCCATGCCCACATAGATGCCATCCTTATGATTGACGGGGTACTCCACACCGTCCAGAACGATGACACCGTCACCGCCCACATTGATGGCACCCAGCTCCCGGCGAGCCAGGAAGTAAGGAGCTGCCAGCTCCTTGCAGCTCTCCAGAACCAGATCCTCGTCCACAGGCATAATGCCGCCGGCGATGATGCGATCCTGATGAGAATAAGTCAAATTGATGCTGTCCTTTTCGAACAGGTTGGAAATGTGATAGTGCTTGCGCAGTTCCTGCGTGTCGTAACGCTTGGAATCTTCAGGATGATTGGCATAGCGAACATCGAAATTCATATCAAACACGCTCCCATATAGTTTTAATTGTATTCACCGCATGGCTGATGTCCGCACCGGTGGTGCCTTCCAGGGTCAGCACAGCGTTTTTGTCATAAGCTTTGATGCGGCGCAGGATCGCTTCCATATCCAAATCGCCGGTACCCAGCGGCACCTGCTTCGGTGCCTGATCCTGCAGCAGCAGACAATCTTTCATGTGGAACAGGAGAATCTCTCCCGCGAAGGTCTCCAGACCCTCATCCAGAATGGACAGGTAATCAAACTGATTGCCCTGGTCCAGATAGTTAAACAGGTCGAAAATGACCTTGGTAGGCTTGCCGATGCGCCGTCTGGCCTCTGCCAGTGTGGCTACATTGTAGCACACATGGCCCGCCGCGCCCTCCACTGCAACCATACTGCCATGGCGGGCAGCAATGTCACACAGACGGGAGAAGGTTTCGGCCACCTTGTCCACCGCCTCATCCGTACGGTTTTGGGGGTGGTAGGTCCATTTGTCATCGTTATAAGAACCGGTCTCGGAGCCAACATAGCCGCAGCCCATGGCTTGGCAATGCTCCAGATACTCAGCAAATACGGCAAAGCAGCGTTCTGCCTTCTCCGCATTGGAATGCACGGGGTTGAAATAGGCGCCCACCAGAGGGATGATTTTGCCGCGCTGTGCAAAGGCCTGTCCAATGGCGGCAGCCTTTTGCGCGGTGATGGCACCGGGTGCATAAGCGATGTCATCATATGCTTTGTAGCAAACCATCTGCACACCGTCGATACCCAGCATTTCCAGCTGATCCAGGATCGCCTGTGTGCCCTTCACTCCCAAGTCGTGGGCACGGATGCAAAGCTTCATGAATTGCATCTCCTTTCAAGCATATTGTACAACTCCCCTTATACTTTCTATATTATATATGCACACATTGCCGAAAGCCATATCAATTCCGAAACACAATATTCACAAAACGGATGTAACGATCATATCCGTTTTCCCTATTTCAGTTCCCATTACGCATTCTCGGCTTTTCCCCGATTCTTAGCAAAGGCAGAGGGCGAACAACCAAAGTGCTTCTTGAATACTCTGGAGAAGTAGAGCGCATCTTCATATCCGCACAGTTCACCGATCTCCGATACGGAATAATCGCTGGTCCACATGGTGGTGAGCATCATTTCCGCTTTCCGCATCCGCAGGCTGGTCATGTATTCCAGAGGAGTAACGCCAATCTCCTTCTTAAACAGCTTGCGCAGGTAATCATAGTGGAAGGGCATGGAACGGATGGCCTCATCCAGTGCAAAATCGCTTCGGGCATAATTATTGATGATCAAGCCGCGAATCCGCTCCACCGGCTTGGAAAACTCGTTGTTGCTGCGGTAGACGATCATGTAGCTGCAAATCAAGTCACCCAGCGCCGCCATCACCAATTCCCGCTTCTGAATATCTGCCAGCAAATAATGGCGAGCTTCCGAAAAGGCAGATTGCAAGTGTCGCTGCACGTCATCATCCACCCGGAAGGCAGATCGGTAGGGGAAGGTCGGGTCTTCCATGCGGATATGCAGATTGCTAAAGCCTTCACGGCTGTAGTTAGCATGGCGCTCATGGGGCGGAATCGCCACCACCTGGCCTTGCCGATATTCTATGGTGCTGCCACCCTCAAACTGGAAGGTACCCGCACCGCTGGTGCAATACACCAGTTCCCACGCGTTATGACTGTGCCATTGCACTTCAAATGCGCAGGTATGCTCACCTGCATATAAGATCGTATTCATACTTTTCGCTCCAAATCCTTGACTTTCAGACCAATTTCTTCAAAAAATCCGATCATTTCCTCGGGCCAACCGGGTACAGTTGGGCTGGTTTGGGGCACTTCCCGCACCGGATAAACCGAAGCATCCGCCGTAGACAGGCCATGCCTGCCATGCAGATACAGCCGCATCGCCAGCATTACCCCTGCTTCTTCCACCGCCTGGGCCAGAAGCAAGGTGTTGCGGCAAGGCACCGTCTCATCGTCCCGGGTATGCCACAAATACACCGGCGGCATATCCGGCCGCACCAGGCTGTCCAGGCTCAGCCGCCGGCGGAGCGTCTGATCCGCACCGCACAGATTGCAAAAACTGCCCTCATGGGTAGCCCCCCAGCTCACCGCCACCGGATAGCACAGCCCCAGCGCATCCGGCCGCAGCAGCGATGCCGGGCCTATGTCCGCCACTTCCGGCGCGTCAAACAGGGTGCCCAGCATTCCGCAAAGATGGCCGCCTGCGGAAAAGCCGATAGCCGCCACCATCTCCGGGTCTACCCCCAATTCCACCGCGTTTTGGCGGATATAGCCCATGGCCATTGCCGCCTCCCGAAGCTGCACAGGAAACCGAACGGGCGCAACGGAGTAATCCAGCACAAAGGCACTGTAGCCACGGCAAAGAAACCGCAGCGCCACGGGCTCCGCTTCCCGCTGGGAAACGTGACTGTAGCCGCCGCCGGGAATCACCAAAACAGCGGGATGCCGCCGCGAGCTGCATTCTACGGGTGTTCGCTGCACATAACAGTTAAGCCAACCCGCGCCACCGTCCGGTCGCTTTGCACCCCAATATTTGTAAAGGTCTACAAATTGTTGCTCCATATTTTATGCTACCTGCCTAATTTACAGAGATTTTATATCCGTTTTATCCATTCGCCCCGTCAAATTGTCTATTTCTTTCTTTTAGTTTACCGCATTTTTTCTGATTCGTCAACAAAATATTTACAAATAGCGCAGGCCCGGGGCATTGCCCCGGGCCTGGTGTGGTTATGGATTATTGCTTTTTCTTCTTCAGGATGATCACGGCTGCCGCACCGCCGGCCAGCAGAACCACGACCACGATCACCACGATCACGATCACGCCGGAATCGTCGGACTGACCGTCATCACCACCGGGCTGGGTGGCATTGGGTTCGGTAGCGGAAGGCTGGGTTGCGCCGGGCTCAGTAGCGCCGGGCTCGGTTGCAGGAGGTTCGGTAGCAGGAGGCTCCGTAGCGGGAGGTTCAGGCTTCTGCTCCTCGTAGTAAATGGTCACAGCTGCACGCTTGTAGCCACACTCGGTGCATTCCTCATGCTTCAGGCCGGTGGCCTCGGGAGTGGCTTCCTTGTCGATGATCCAGGCGAAGGTGTGCTCAGCCACGCCGCTTCTGAAGCCACATTCGCACTCATACCAGTGGCGGATGGGATCCAGATTGCTCAGGGTATCGCTGTAGTTGTGCTCGCCTTCTTCATCCAGAACGATCTGGGCAGAAGCGGTGCCAGCCATATTCGCACCGGTATTGGCAGGCGCGCTGTCGTTGAGAACCAGGAAGCCCTGCATATCGATGGTGCCATCGGCATTACGGACGATCTCACCGGAGAAGTTCAGGCTGACGAACATATCAGCAGTTACCTTCTTGCCCTTGCTGTTGATACAGCTCTCGCCCTGCCAGTAGTAGTTGGTCTTGCCCGTATACTTGTCCTGATCCTGGCTGCCCTTACCCTTCAGGTTGTCGGCACCGGTGTAGCTGTAGGGGCTGGTGCTGTCGCGGAAGGACACGATGCCCTCACCGACGAAGTTGGTATTGGCGGCATTGTTGGTGTAGAATGCCACATTGTAGCTGCCGTTGTTGTAGCTGACACAGTTCTTGACAATAATATCGGGGCAGGAGTTGGAGTCAATGCCCTTGGCCAGGTTCCAGAAAGCATAGCTGTTTTCCAGAACGTGCTTACCGGTCAGGCTCTCGCCGCCCATCTTGAAGCCGTTACCGTTGCCGCTGCCTTCCACACCGGGCACAAAGCCGTTGGAGTAAGCCACGCAGTTACGGATGGTAACAGATCCGATGGGGCCGGTTTCCACCTTGGCGTACAGGTCCCAGCCGTCGTCGGCATTGTTGTAAGCCACGCAGCCGTCGAAGACGTTGCCTTCACCGATGGTCAGCTTGGCGGCAAAGCCGTCAGCGTCCTCGAAGCCCTTGTCGTAGTTGCGGTAGGAGGTGCAGTTGAGGATCAGGTTGTGGGCAGGCCAGTCAGCAAACTTATCTGTGCCGGAGTAGCGGCTGATCTGGATGCCGGTGTTGCCGTTTTCGTAAGTATGGATCTGATCCAGTACGTTATGGTTGCCGGAAACCTGGAAGCCCTTCTGTCCGTCGATGGTCTTAGTCACATCGAAGCCATAGAAGTACCAGTAGTCACCGCCGTGAACGATACCGGAGGTCTCTCTCTGGAAGTCCAGCACAGGACGGGTCGCTGCTGCAGGATCCGCCACCATACGGATGGGTGCATCCTCGGTGCCGTCCATGCCGCGCTGGATGCGCAGGGTGCCTTCCATCTTGTAGGTGCCTTCCATCAGCACGATGGTCTGTCCGGGAACCACATTGTTCACCGCAGTGTAAATGTCATAGGGATATTCCGGTGTGCCGTTGCCGTTGGGCAGGCCATCGGGAGAAACATAGATGGTCTTGGTGTGATAGTTGCCCTTGTTGTAGAGCACAGTAATATCCGCAAACACATCCTTGGTGGAGCTGAGCACAGTATCCTCGCCCAGATCCTGGTTGGGGTCGGGCGTAAACTGCACGCGCACGCGGTGCTCACCGTAATCGCCCAGAGTAATATTCTTGCGGTAACGCTCTTCGCCAACGATCTTTTCACCGTCCAGCACAACATTGCCGTCCAGCAGGATCTTCATGGTGCCGCTGACGTTGGCATCCACGATCAGTTCGAACTGGTCGTTGGTGGTGACAGCGCCGGAAGCAATGGTCACAGTGGGATCGATCTTGGTGACGGGCTTTTCTTCAGCGGGCGCATCCTCGCTGGCCAGGATGGTGCTGAACTGCACCTCGGAGAAGGTTGCGCGGACGTTACGGGCGGCAAAGAAGCCGGCGTAAACATAGTCCTTATCCAGCTGGCTCAGCGCATTGGGATCATAGAACTTATGCTGGCAAAGGATGGTGCCGTCCTCGGCATAGTAAGTAACAAAGTAGCCGGTGTTGTTCTTCTGGATCTCCAGAATGAAGGTGGTCTTCAGTTCGTGCTCAATGGTGCCCTCGGGCATGGAGGTGTAGTTGCCGATGATGTTGTAGGTACCGGCTTCCTTCTCCCATCTGCCTGCGGCCCATTCCAGGGTCTTGGTGACAGAGGAGAACTGCTTGTTGATGGCATCGGTATCGCCGGCCTCCAGCAGAGGCAAATTTTTCTGAGTGACACCGGTCTTGGCAATGACACCCAGACCCATCTTCATGGAATACTTGGTGCCGCCGCTAAGAACAACTTCCTCGCCCTCGTAACGATACTCGATCTTGCTGGCCAAAGCCATGTACTGGTTATTCCAGACGCTGGCAGTGTTGCCGCTCTCACCAACCCGGTCAGCAACCATCAGACCGAAGCCTTCCTGGCCGTTGGACAGGGTCCAGGAGTCGACGGTGACCTTGGCGCGCAGGGTGAAATTATACTTGGTGGGAACCTTGGTGTAATAGAATGCCAGGCCGTCGGTGGAGGCGGGCACGATCTTGCCCTTGCCGCCCTCGGAGTAAACGGTCACAGAGCCGTCTGCATTCAGATCGCCCTCGAAGCCGTTCTTTTCCAGGTTGGTGGAGGGGCCGTAAGCGGTGAAATACCAGGCCTGCTGTGCCTCCTGGGTAACCTTTGCGCTGAATTCTGCGGAGCTGACGCTCTCAGTGCCGCGGATCGCAGCGACCTTGAAGGTGCATTCTGCGCCAACGGTCAGACCCTTGACCACGAAGCTGGTGCCGGTGGCAGTGCCCACTTTTTCGCCGTTGCAGTAAATTTCATACTTTTCTGCCTCGTCGACAGCAATCCACTCCAGCTCCACGTCACCGCCGCCCTGATTGGTGGCGCTGATCAGAACGGGCTCCTTCAGGGGCAGCACGAAAGCGGCTGTCACCTGCTCGGAAGCCTTGGTAGTCTCCTCATCTTCGCGGCTCAGCACAGCCTTGAAGGTATACTGGCCGGAGGATTCGGGGGTAAAGGTCAGGGTATGGTTCTTGCCAGAAACAGAAACGCCGGTTTCCAGTTCCTTACCCTTGGCATCATACATGGTCACGGTCAGCTGGTCGCCGCCGGTCTTGCTGACATCGGCATCCACCTTCACGATCACATTGCCCGCGCCATTGTCCTCAGCGGAGGTAATGACGGGATCCGCAACCTCGGACCACTTGGCGCGCTCCTGGGTTTCGCCGGAGCCGCTCTCAGTCACTTCCACACGGAACAGATAGTTGGAGCCGTCGGGCACGCCCAGATAGTAAGTGCCAGCTTCGGACACAGCAAATTCTGTAATATACAGAGAATTCTTGGTAGTTACGGTACCGTCTTCCGCAATGATGTTGCCATCGCTGCTATAAAGAGCCATACGGCGGTTATCGCCACCGGCGACCCACCAGAACTTAACGGTAGCCGGGCCGGAGGTGGTAAACTCCAGAGAGTAGGACCAGTCGGTTGTATCGGTCTTGCTCTGGAAGTTGATACGCTGGGAAGCAGTCACACCGTCAGAAAAGGTTTTGTTGCTGCCGTCCAGCTTCATCTTCTCACCGTAGTGCAGAATGAAGTAGCCGTCAGTGCCAAACTTGCCGCTGGCACCGTTGCTGTGGGTGCCGGGCGTAAACTGTTCCATGTCATTGGTAACATCCAGCACATAGGTCTTGCCCTCGGCGAAAACGGAGATGGGCAGCATGGCTACCACCATCACCATTACCAGTACCGCGGCTAAAACACGGTTGATTCGGGTATGTTTCATAGCGTTTCCTCCTTATAATACAGTAGCGGCCCACATTCCGCGTACCGCGCCCATTTGTATATGTTATAACACACACAGCAGTCCTTTGCAATGCAGTTTTGTGATTTTATCCAAAAAATCCATCTTTTGTCCGCACAAATCCTGTCATTTCACCCATCTGCGCAGCTGTAACCCTTCCACATCCAAGCAGCACATAATTTCCTTCCCAAACGGATAAATTATGATTGCATTTTCCATCGCCATCGTGTATAATACCATCCGTATCCGGGTGTCGCCCAGCTGGTAGGGCGCCTGCTTTGGGAGCAGGATGCCGCAGGTTCGAATCCTGTCACTCGGACCAAATAAGCACCGTAATTATGATACCAAATCGTATCGTAAAAGCGGTGCTTGTTTTTTATCGGGAAGCCTTGATTGATAAGGCTTTTTGTTGTTTTTTAGGAAATGGATGCGTGTTCGCATCAAAATTATAAAGACTCTTTCTACTGAATTTTTGAGGATTTAAACTTCAAAATCATATGATACCGGGTCAGAAAATATGTAATTCTGCCTTTCAGTTCCTCACCCAGGCACTCACAGAGCCACTTGTTGCGTCCTGACCAAGATTTATAGTGATCCATTTACCATCCTCATCCCAGCGTTTTTAGATACATGATTTCATCCGCATCCTGCTCCGGGGGCAGAAATGCGCCGATCCGCCGATAGCCCAGCTTCTCATAGAAATACTTTGCGGTTTCGTCCTCCTGGGTAGAGAGCATAACATATTTGTATTCCATTCGCTGCATGGTAGATTCCCATTGCTCCATCATCTGTCTGCCATAGCCTTTTCCCCGGTAATCCTCGTCGATGTACAGCAAATCAAGAAAAGGAATGGACTGCCAGAACAGGCTGTACCGCAAAACACCCACAATCTTCTTTTCGTCGCACAAAACATATACAAGCTGATTCCAGATACATTCGCCCACCTTGTTATGGTGAATGTGGTTGTCATATTTGATGATTTTCCGCTTGTCTTTACTGTCAGCCAGCCGAATTTCCATTATTCCACCTCATAGGGCCAATCGATGATGCCGCCGAATTCTTTGATATTGGTGTAGCCCAGCTCCACCAAGGCTTCTGCAGCGATTTTGCTGCGGCGACCGCTGCGGCAGTAGACCAGAATCAGCTGATCCTTGTCCGTCAGCACTTCCTCTGCCTTTTCTTCGATCTGCGTATAGGGAATCAGGACCGCACCCGGGATGTGGCCTGCATCATATTCGTCCTGCTCCCGCACATCGAGGATAATATAGCCTTCCTCGCTGTCCATGATCTGCTTTGCTTCCTCTGCCGTGATGCTCACATATACCGCCCCCTGACCTTTTTCTGTATCTTGCCCACAGGCGGTTAAAAGCATCACCGCCAGAAGGAGAAAAACTAATTTCTTCATCGTGTTACCCCTTCACATGCCGCACTTCCAAGGCACCGTCAAACTCACTGACACGCTCGGTGCCATCCCAGCGGAAACCATGCTTTTCATAGAAGCGGCGCGCCCGTTTGTTCTCTTTGAAAGCCCAAAGGAAAACCGGCTGATCACCGATCTGATTCAGAGCTTCCTCCAACATGGCATGTCCCAAGCCTGTCCCCCAGCTTTCCGGCAAGGAATGAATGGCGACGATTTCTGCGGAATCCTGCACTTTTTGCCAAACCAGCATCCCACTGTCCTCACCAATCAGAAAGTGCATTTTTCCTTCCCGATAGATGCCCTCCAACATTGCAGCGCAGTTATCTTCCTGTGCGCAAGCATCCATGGTCTGCTGCGACACAAAATCCGCAAAGGCGGTTCGGAAGGACATAGCCATGATGTGTCCCAACTGCTTCATATCTTCAAGTTCTGCATTCCTAACGGTCATAGCAAATCACTCCCGGTTCATTTGATCCACAAAAGATGTCTCTTTTGCCGTCACTTCCACCCAAGCCGGGCGGAATCCGCTGCGGATGGCATTGCGGACGGACTTTATGTTGCACCATGCGGCGCAGTAGAACGGCACCTTGTCCAACGCCAGAATTTCCAATGCCAAACGGCTGGTCAGCGCCGAAGCAATGCCTTGCCTGCGATACTCCGGCAGCACATCCACGCCAATCTGGTACATCCTTTCGCAATCGGCAGAGCATCCGGCCAAGCCGATCAGTTGGCCATGATCATAAGCACCAACACCCAGCACATCCAAGTGCTTTCGCTTCTCGCACAAAGCATTGCTCCACCGGGGCAGGTATAACGGCCCGAAGTCCTCCTGATGCAGAACACGCAGTTCATACTCACAGGGCAGCGCCATCAGCGCATCCACATCCGGCAGAAAATACTCCGCCATGAAGCAGACTTTCAGGCCAAACGGTTCGATTGCCTCACCCAGCGCGTGTAAATTTGGGGTTTCAAAGCAATGCTCTACCGGATATTTGTCCACATACGCCTTCACAACCGGTGCCAATTCTTTGTTGGTTTGCGCCACGATGTTCGTACCATAAGAAACCAGGTCACAGGCCAGCGGCAGGGGCAGATATTTTCTGGCAAGCGGATTCTCTTTGGAGATCGTCATTACATTTTGCGCAGCAAGGAAATCTTCCGGTGCGCAACCCGAGTCATAAGCCGATTGCTGCAGCGCAATGCGCCAAATATCCTGATTGGTCAGCATACGCCCGCCTCCTCTCTTTTTTGCCATTATATCACGGGGATCGGCCGATGTAAACTTGCCTTTGGATATTGTTTGTGCTATATTGTGAATGCACAACATAATCAAGGAGGAATACCATGGAACGCGTATGCAATTTCTTGAAAGAGGCCGGAGTTTACTATCTGGCAACGGTGGAGGGTGATCAGCCCCGGGTCCGTCCCTTCGGCACTGCCCACATTTTTGAAGGCAAGCTCTACATCCAGACCGGCAAGGTCAAACCCACCTCTAAACAGCTTGCGGCAAACCCCAAGGCGGAAATCTGTGCCTTCCATCAGGGCGCATGGGTACGCATTGCCGGCGAGCTGGTAGAGGATGACCGCATTGAAGCCAAAAAATCCATGCTGGACGCCTACCCCAATCTGCGCGCGATGTACAACGAAAACGACGGCAACACCCAGGTGTTCTATTTTCGTAACGCCACTGCCACTTTCTGCGCTTTCGGCACAGCGCCGGAAACCGTGACATTCTAACAAGAAACCCGGAATTGGCACACCAATTCCGGGTATTTCTATTCTATTGGAGCAAAACGCAGCCGCTTACTGCACCGCAGCAGGTGTTTTCTTGCCTGCACCCTTGCGGATCAGTCCAACCACGCCGTAAACAGCCAGAACCGCCAGGAAGAACACCACAGGATTGACGATCATCAGCAGCCACTTGGGGATCACGCCGTTTGCCACCAGGCCAATGTAGAAGGCATCTTCGTTCAGGAAGAACCAGTTGTGCTCCAGGAGCACATTACCCAGCTTGGCCCACAGGGTAATGGCAACCAGCAGCAGTGCGCACTTCCAGCAGTTACGCAGCACGGGCTTTACTCTGCCCAGCGCCAAACTTAGAACGCCCCAGGCCATCAGCGTGCCATGATAGAACATGGTCTGCACAGCCTGGTAGCACCAGGGCTCACCGTCGCCAATGCTGGCAGGATAAACCAGGTACATCAGCGGTGCCAGGATGGCCAGAATGGCTACCGGCTCTGCGATCTTGTGGCCGTTGCGGTTAAACTGGGCAATGGCCGCCAGAGGGCACAGCACGGTGCAGATATGGAAAGGCAGCTTGTCCATATTCATTCCGCCGTAGACAAATTCGTGGACGAAGAAATCGGACAGATAGGAAATGACCACGGCGTAAGCCAAGAAACGCAGCGCGCGTTCTTTGCTTTCCTCCCCTTTATGCCGCAGAGCCAAATACCCCAGCACGATACCGCCGATAATCAAAACCATGTAAACCAGATGGGGAATGGAAAAAGCGGTGATTTTGATGCCCGTATTGAAATGGGACATCTCAAACAATTTAAAAAACAATTCTCTCATGGTGTTACCTCACTATTTTCTTTCTATACCAGCGCTGCTCCTTGGGAAGCCGAAGCTCCGCCAGATGCAGACAAAGAAACACGAAAATGATGAAACCAATTCCCAAAATTACCGTAGGAATCGGCACATAGGGATTTTCCCGCAGGAACATTCCGTCCGGTGCAGTGAGTCCGAAGGCATCGTACAAGGCATTGACGCCCAAGCCGCAGGTCACGAACACCGCAAGTCCCGCCGCTACGCTGACCACATTGAACATACGAATGCGGATAAATCCACCCACCCGCATATACAAACAGCCCACCAGCATAGTGGAGTGGCTCAGCAAGCCCTTCAGCACGCTATAATTTGCCAGCGTGGGATCGTGGTCAAAGTTTACATTCAGGGCAATGCCCAGCACACTACAGAAGAAACCCACGATGAAGCAGAACTCGCCAAGCATCTGGAACAAAACGCCCTGTTTGTTCTTCATAAATGCCGCCGCCAGCAGCATCCACATCACCACATTGCAGGGATACACCGGGAGAATGTGATTGTTTTCCACCTCCACGCTGCCGCCATTTGCAAAATATTCCACCCACAGGTTGCTGTAGTGAATAGCCACCGTAATGAGGGCAAAGAACTTCAAGAATTGACATTTTTTATTTTCTTCTTTGAGAAACCGGCCAGCCCATACCAACAGCGCCGCCGTCAGCAAGCCGGAAATCACCATATATAATATGTGTTGCGTGTTAAACATGATCTATCAAACTCTCCAGCACGACTTAATCCGCTTGCTTGGGCAGCAATGCTTCCAGCACAGGGGTCAGCACTTCTGTAAACCGCTGATAGCCCTCTGCAGTCAGGTGGCCGCCATCGGTTGTATAGGCGGCATAAATTTCACCGGTGGACAGATCCATCAGCGCAGAATACATATCCACAAAGGTAAAGCCGTATTTTTCAGCCAGCAGCTTGATTTTCACATTGTTATAGGCCGCTTTCTGATTGTTTTTGCCCCATTCCATGCTCATGGAGGTCAGGGAGATCAGCACGATCTTCGTATTGGGCAAATTGTCCCGCAGACCGATCAGGATCTGCTCGTAATTGTCAAACATGGTGTCGAAATTGTTGGCGCCGATGAGCATGACCGCCACCTTGGGCTTCAGATCGTACACGGAAACCTGGAGTCTTCCCTCCAGATCAAAGGTGGTGTCGCCGCCGATGCCCCGGTTGGTCACCAAAAACTGGGGATAATAGGAAACCACATCATAGCCGTCGGTCAGGCTGTCGCCCAGGAAGGCTACATCCACCTCATAATCGGCATAGCGTTCATTTTCTTCGGCATACGCAGCCCGCTTGTTGGCGCGGTACTCCTCCACCATCTGCATTCTTTCCGCTTCTTTCTGGCGATCCGGCAGAAAATAGCCAAAATACCAAACTGCCAGCCCAATCAAAGCAATCACCACAAGTGCTGCGGCTGCAATCAGAATAATTCTCTTTTTCATACCCGCCTCCAACACAAGCTAAAAGGTTACAACAATGTTACCATAAGTCGGGACAAAAAGCAACCTTTTTGTAAATTTTTTGTCATATTTTCTGCAAACGGCTCCTAAATAGAAAATCGCCGGCTTTCTGTAAAAAGCCGGCGGCGCATTCTGTTGGTCAAAATCTTCTTTCAAAAGCGGCAGCAACTGATCAGGATCTTCCTCAAATGCGCGTACTCTTTTCCAGATGGAATTATGATGCTTAATAAATTCCGCTTTCGCGCCGTGGTAGAATTATAGAAAAGTGAACATTTTTAAGGGCAGAGAACCCCAAAATCGTTTTGGAACGCCGAGGGCTGCGTTCCCTGCGAAGCATAAAAACAGGGCGACAAGTAAAAATTGGAAGCTGCAAACCAAAGCGAATCCGGAATTGGCTGCGCCAATTCCGGATTCTGTTACCATATAAAAGGCAGGATTCTGTATTTGACCTTTTGCTTATATTCGGCATAGCCGGGTAAATCCCGGGTCAGCAAATTTTCCTCGTCTTTCAGCCGCACGATGATAATGGCCGGGTAAGCCGCAAACACCACCAGCGCATACCAGGAGCCCAAAACCAGGGGCATCATCAAAAACAGGAGCACGGTGGCCATATACATGGGGTGTCGGACAATGCCATAGAGCCCCGTATCCACCACCTTTTGCCCTTCCTCCACCCGGATGGTGCGGCTGAGGTAAGTATTTTCCCGCATCACCTCGGCATAGAGGGCATAGGAAACCAAAAACAGCACCGAAGCGGCGATTACCACCGCCTTGGGCATAGCTGACCAACCAAAGCGGAAGTCCAGCCCCGCCACCACAAAGCCACCAATGAACATCAGCCCGGAAAACGCCACCACACCCTTCTGGGTGGCCTGCTTTTCCTTGGCATCCAGCCGTTTCGCCAGAAAATCCGGGCTTTTGAAGAACATCACGAAGCCGGCAATCAACATTGGCACAAACAGCAATCCCATCAGTAGCCAGCCATTGGTATAGCCCAGCGTGCCTGCCGGCAGGAAGATCAGCAGTCCCACCATTACAAGACCGCACAGGAATTTTATTAAGCCATTAATCAGCAGCTTCATCCTCTTCCCCCTTTTGTCAGGTCATAGCTCATATCGATCAGAAATCTGATTTTATCATCGTCCACAGTTCCGTCCAGCGCAACTGTCAGCCAGTGGGCTTTGCTCATATGGTACGCGGGAAAAATGCCCCGCTCCTGCCGGAACGAGCCGATCAGCCGGGTATCGCACTTTACATTCACTACCCGGATATCACCGCCACCGGAAAGCATCAGCTTTTCCTTTGGGATCTGCA
>JAZRBW010000037.1:0-20031 GCA_045635305.1 Faecousia sp.
GCCTTGACATACCAGCGGTCCTTTTCGGTGGGATAGATATCGAAGATACCCTGCTCCTTCAGGCTCTTGCCCAGGATGACCTCGGTAGCGATATCTGCCAGGGAGTAGCCGGTAGCCTTAGACAGGAAGGGAACGGTACGGGAAGAACGGGGGTTGACCTCGATGATGAACACGTTGTCATCCTTGTCCACAATGAACTGGATGTTGAACAGACCCACGATGCCGATGCCCAGACCCAGCTTCTTGGCGTACTGCAGGATAATGCCCTTGACCTTGTTGGAAATGGAGAAGGAGGGGTAGACGGAGATGGAGTCGCCGGAGTGGACACCGGTGCGCTCCACCAGCTCCATGATACCGGGCACGAACACATCCCGGCCGTCGCAGATGGCATCGATCTCCACCTCACGGCCTTCGATATACTTGTCCACCAGAACAGGCTTGTCCTCGTCAATTTCAACAGCGGTGCGCAGGTAGTTGCGCAGCTGATTTTCGTTGGCGACGATCTGCATGGCACGGCCGCCCAGCACGAAGCTGGGGCGTACCAGTACAGGGTAGCCGATCTCCGCGGCGGCAGCAATGCCGTCCTCGATCTTGGTCACAGCCCGACCCTTGTCACGGGGAATGTTCAGCTCATTCAGCAGATTTTCAAAGGCGTTGCGGTCCTCGGCCTTGTCGATGGCAGCGCAGTCTGTACCAACGATCTTCACGCCACGGTCAGTCAGGGGCTGCGCCAGGTTGATGGCGGTCTGACCGCCCAGGGAGGCGATGACACCCTCGGGCTTTTCAAACTCGATGATGTTCATCACATCTTCGGGAGTCAGGGGCTCAAAGTACAGCTTGTCAGCGGTGGTATAGTCGGTGGAAACGGTTTCGGGGTTGTTGTTGATGATGATGGCCTCGTAACCGGCATTCTTAATGGTCATGACGGCGTGAACGGTGGAGTAGTCGAATTCCACACCCTGACCGATACGGATGGGGCCTGCGCCCAGCACCACGATCTTCTTCTTGTTCGTCAGAATGGAGGTGTTCTCGCCGGTGTAGGAAGAATAGAAATAGGGGATATAGGCGTTTGTGTGGCAGGTATCCACCATGCGGTAGACAGGGAAGAGGTTGTTTGCTTTACGCAGATTGTAAACCTCGATCTCTTTCATGCCCCACAGCTTGGCAATGAACTTATCACCAAAGCCCATGCGCTTGGCTTCCATCATGACTTCCAGGTTGCCGACACTCCCTGCAACCTTCTTTTCCATAGCTACGATCCGCTCCACAGCTTCCAGGAAGTAGGGCGTGATCTGGGTGATGTTGTGGAGCTTTTCCACCGTCTCACCACGGCGCAGCAGCTCGGCAATAGCAAAGATATTGTCATCCCGGAATTCGGTGATATACGCCAGCAGTTCCGCAGTGTCTTTGCTGTCAAACTTGGGCAGATGGAAGTGGCAGCAGCCGATCTCCAGGCAGCGTGCGCCCTTCAGCAGAGCCTCTTCCAGGTTGGAGCCGATGCCCATCACTTCGCCGGTGGCCTTCATCTGGGTGCCCAGCTTATTGGTGGCGGAGGCAAATTTATCGAAGGGGAAACGGGGCAGCTTGGCGATCACATAGTCCAATCTAGGCTCGAAAGCGGCATTGGTGTTGGCGATCTGGATGTCCTCCAGAGCCATGCCCACAGCGATCTTGGCGGTGACACGGGCAATGGGGTAGCCGGAAGCCTTGGAAGCCAGGGCGGAGGAACGGGAAACACGGGGATTGACCTCGATGAGGTAGTATTCGGAGGTGGTGGGATGCTTGGCATACTGCACGTTGCAGCCGCCTTCGATTTTCAGCTCACGGATGATCTTCAGAGCGGAAGCGGCCAGCATCTGCTCGTCTTCCTTGCTCAGGGTCATGATGGGCGCAACGACGAGAGAGTCACCGGTGTGAACGCCTACGGGATCGATGTTTTCCATGCCGCAGATGGTGATGGCGTGGTCGTTGCTGTCACGCATGACCTCAAACTCGATCTCCTTGTAGCCTTTGACAGACTTTTCAATCAGTACCTGATGTACAGGGCTCAGCTTGAAGGCGTTGGTGCCGATCTCCACCAGCTCCTCCTCGTTGTAGGCAAAGCCACCGCCGGTACCGCCCAGGGTAAAGGCGGGGCGCAGAACCACGGGATAGCCGATACGCTTGGCGGCTTCCTTGGCCTGCTCCAGATCGTAGGTGATCTCGGAGGGGATGACGGGCTCGCCAATGCTCTGGCACATTTCCTTGAACAGTTCACGGTCCTCCGCACGCTCAATGGAGGCGGAGGAAGTGCCCAGCAGCTTGACGCGGCATTCTTTCAGGATGCCCTTTTTCTCCAGCTGCATGGCCAGATTCAAACCGGTCTGGCCGCCGATACCGGGAACGATGGCATCGGGACGCTCGTAGCGGATGATCTTTGCAATATATTCCAGGGTCAGGGGCTCCATGTAGACCTTGTCGGCGATGACGGTGTCAGTCATGATGGTGGCGGGGTTGGAGTTGCACAGCACCACCTCATAGCCCTCTTCCTTCAGGGCCAGACAAGCCTGGGTGCCGGCGTAGTCGAATTCGGCAGCCTGGCCGATGACGATGGGACCGGAGCCGATGATCAGAATCTTTTTGATGTCAGTTCTCTTTGCCATATATATTTAACCTCCGAAAGTGTTTTTTATCAGGTTTGTAGGGGGAGGTGCCCACATCGGCCCTTTTGAAAGGTGCGCTGTTGTAGGCCGATGTGGGCATCGGCCCCTACAGAATCATGCTTGATAGACGATCTTGCCGTCGCAGACGGTCAGCAGGCATTTGCCCTGTACCTTCCAGCCCTGGAAGGGGGTCGCTTTGCCCAGGGAAAGGAACTGGGCAGGATCAATCTCGTACGCTGCATCCAAATCCCACAGACTGAAATCCTTGCCCAGGGACAGGTTAAAGCGATTCCTGGGATTCCACACCAGCAGATCCATGAGCCTGTCCATGGTGATGATACCGGTTTTGACCAAATAGGTGTAACAGATGGGGAAGGCGGTCTCAATGCCCACTACGCCAAAGGCGCTCTTTTCGAGACCCTTGCTCTTTTCCTCCGCAGAGTGAGGTGCGTGGTCGGTGGCGATCATATCGATGGTACCGTCTTGAATACCCTGAACCAGAGCTTCCCGGTCAGCTGCGGAGCGCAACGGGGGATTCATTTTGAAACGGCCTTCTTCCTGCAGCATACTGTCATCCATCACCAGGTAGTGGGGGCCGGTCTCACAGGTCACATCCACACCCCGGGCCTTGGCCTGACGGATGATCTCCACGCTTTCCTTAGTGGAAATGTGGCATACATGGTACTTGCAGCCAATTTCTTCCACCAGCTTCAGGTCACGGGCGATTTGTAGCCATTCGCTCTCAGAGCAGATGCCCCGGTGACCGTGGGCAGCGGCGTATTCGCCGTCGTGAATGTAGCCGCCACGCAGCAGTTCGTTGACTTCGCAGTGGGCGACGATCATCTTACCCAGTTCTTTGGCCTTTTGCATGGCAGCGCGCATCATATCGTCGCTCTGCACACCGCGGCCGTCATCGGAAAAACCGCAGACATTGGGAGCCATGCCTTCAAGATCGGCCATGACTTCACCCTTTTCGCCCACGGTGATGGCACCGTAGGGGTAGACGTGAATGCAGGCGCCATCTTCGATCAGCTTCAGCTGCCGCGCCAGATTCTCCACAGAGTCGGGCACCGGATTCAGATTGGGCATGGTGCAAACGGCGGTGTAGCCACCTCTAGCGGAGGCTTTGGTGCCGCTTACAATGGTCTCTTTATAAGAAAAACCCGGCTCACGGAAATGCACATGCACATCACAAAAGCCGGGAAAAATAGCGTATTCAGAAAAATGGGAAACACGAACACCCGCGGTGTCCAGAACAGAAGAAACACAAACACCGAGGTCGGAATTGGGGGCGATATGAACCATATTAACATTCCGATTGTTCATAAGAATTTCCTCCTTTTTAGCATAAAGAAAGGCCGAAACCGGGTTCTTCCGGAAGGCCGCGGGAAATTATAGCACAAGCGCATCGTATTGTCAAGATAAAATGCTAAAAAAGTGCCATCCAAATTTATTCAATTTGGATGGCACTATGGGTCTTTTAATTGGTGAAATTGTCGAAATAGCCCTGCACCAGAATGATGGGGGTGCCCTTGTCGCCTGAGCCGGAGGTCAGGTCGCACAGAGAGCCGATCAGGTCAGTCAGACGGCGGGGGGTAGTGCCCTGAGAGGCCATGGAGCCAGCCAGGTCGCCCTTCTGGCGGATCTTCTCCTCAATGGCGGCCTTCAGCGCGTCACCGGTCAGATCAGCGAAGTCGTTGTCAGCCAGATACTTCAGCTTCAGCTCGTTGGGCGTGCCTTCCAGACCGGGGGTGTAAGCGGGGGAGACTACCGGGTCAGCCAGCTCCCAGATCTTGCCCACGGGATCTTTGAAAGCACCGTCGCCGTAGACCATCACTTCGATGTGCTTGCCGGTTTGTTCCTTAAACTGCTTCTGGATGGTTATTACCAGATCGGTGCATTCCTTGGGGAACAGCTTAATGGTGGACTCGGTTGCCTTGTTGGAACCCAGCAGGCCGTACTTTTCATTGTAGCCGTTGCCGTCAATGGATTCATTCAGAATGTCGTCCAGACCGCAGACACGCTCGCCGCCGTTGGCCAGCAGAATGCGATGGGTACGGGCACGGGTGTGAATGTCGCAGTGCAGCACGTTTTTGGTGTAATTCAGGATCACACGGGGGTTGTTGGCAAAGATGATCTCAGCCTCAGCGCCTTCCTCGCGGATCAGATCGCCGTAGTATTTCACATAGTCAACCAGCGTGAAGGGATGCAGGTTCTCACCGAAGAGCTTGCGGTACTCCTTCTCGGTCAGCACATCGGAGTAGGGGTTGATGCCGGCTTCATCCAGCTTGTCCAGGCTTACCAGCTCGTTGCCAACCTCGTCGGAAGGGTAGCTGAGCATCAAAATAACCTTCTTGCTGCCCCGGGCGATACCCCGCAGGCAGATGGCAAAGCGGTTACGGCTGAGGATGGGGAAGATCACACCCACGGTCTCGCCGCCCAGCTTGGCGCGGACATCCTTGGCAATGGCGTCGACGGAGGCGTAGTTACCCTGAGCGCGTGCCACAACAGACTCGGTCACGGCAACCACATCACGGTCGCGCAGGGCGAAGCCTTCACTTTCGGCAGCTTCGATGACGCTGCGCACAACGATTGTAGCCATATCGTCGCCCTCGCGGATAATGGGGCAGCGAATACCTCTGGATACGGTGCCAACTTTTCTTTCCATAATGATACCTCATTTCACCGATACCACAACCTGTGCCATGGAATCGGAAAGTATATACAAAGTATTGGGATTACCACAAGTTATTATCTCTCTTTTTGCGCCAAAATGCAAGAGTAAATATCTGCAAAATACGTTTTTTTATTAAAATACGATCTCGTTTTTAGCGCTTCCAGGTGTTGCGGGACAGCAGCACCAGAATTGGGAAAATTTCCAGTCTGCCCAGCAGCATATCCAGACACAGCACGATTTTGGAAAATGCACTGTACACACTGAAATTACAGGTAGGACCAACCGCCTCAAATCCGGGACCCATGTTGTTAAAACAACTCAATACGGCAGAGAAGTTGGTGGTTACGGAGAAACCGTCAAGCGACACCAGCACAAAGCTGACAAACAAAAGAATTACATAAGCAGCAAAATACGCGTTTGTGTTGTCCAGTACTTTTTCGCTGACTGGGGCATTGTTGTTTCTGACAATCTGTACTTTTTTGGGGTTCAGAGTTTGACGGATGTTGCGCCCCAGACTCTTGAAAATCAACATGAGTCGGGCAACTTTTAAACCGCCGCCGGTGGAACCGGCGCAGGCACCGACAACCATGAGGCACATGATGATTGCCTTGGAGAAACCGGGCCAAAGGTCGAAGTCCGTGGAAGCGAAACCGGTGGAACTGACAAAAGTACCTACCTGGAAGGAGGCGTGGCGGATGGCTTCTTCCCATGAGCCGTAAAGGCTGCGAATGTTCAGTGCGATCAGCAGAATCGAACCGAAGATAATCATCAGGAATATGCGCAGCTCCTCATCCTTGAACACGGCCTTGAACTGCCGCAGAAGCAGCAGATAATAGCAGCTGAAGTTCACTGCAAACAGGATCATGAATACGGTGGTCACATTTTGGATATAGGGACTAAAGCTGGCAAAGGAATCGTTTTTGATGCCGAAACCGCCGGTGCCTGCAGTACTCATAGCAGTGCAGACCGCCTCAAATATCGGCATCTTTCCGAAAATCAGGAATAGGAAATTGGTCACAGTCAGTCCAATGTAAAGCACATACAGGATCGTGGCTGTGGAGCGCATCTTTGGCACCAGTTTGCCCACATTGGGGCCGGGGGATTCGGCTCGCAGCAGATGCATGGTAAAGCCGCTGCCCTTTGCACCGGTGAAGGCCAGCAAAAAAACCAGCACACCCATACCGCCCAGCCAGTTGCTGAAGGAACGCCAGTAAATAATGCCGTGGCTCAGACCCTCCACATTGGCGACCACGGAAGAGCCGGTGGTGGTGAAACCGGAGACGATCTCAAAGAATGCGTCGATATAGTGGGGAATCTCCCGGGAAAACCAGAAGGGCAGGCAGCCGAAGATACTCAGCACGATCCAGCTTAATCCCACGCACACCAAACCCTCCTTGGCGTAAAATGCGCTGGGTGCGCCTTTGCAGAGCAGATGCAGTACACCGCTGACCACAATGGTGATGGCCATGGCTGCGCCAAAGCTCCACATGGTGGTAAATTCCCCATAGCACAGGCTGATCACGCCTGCGGGAATCATGAACAGGGCTTCCACCATCAGAATCTGACTGATGAAACGGCCCATCATCTTATAGTTCATAACTGCCTCCCGGAATTATGCAAAAATGTCGTTAAGCTGCCGCAGTTTACCTCTGCCGCTGGTGACGACCACGATGCTGTCGCCGACATCGAAGGCGGAATCACCGTTGGGGATCTCTGTTACGCTGCCATGGGTGATGCTGACCAACAGCACGCCGCTGCACAGCTTGATATTTTTCAAAGGCTCGCCGCAGTGAGCAGTACCGGCACCTACGGCAAATTCGATGGCTTCGGCCTGATTGTCGGCAATGGAATGGACAGAAACAGCGCTGCCGCTTTGATTTTCCATAGCACGCACATAGCGCACAATATCGTCACAGCACAGCTCTCTGGGGCAGATGACGCTGCCCAGGGTCAGCGTGTCGCTGATGCTGCGGCTTTCTGCCCGGCTCAGCTTGGTGATTACCTGGGGCACACCCTTGCCGGTGCCGTACAGGGAAATGATCATGTTCAGCTCGTCAAGACCTGTCATAGTTACCAGTGCATCACAGTCGGCAAGTCCCTGGCTTTCCAGCAGGGACTGATCGGTGGCATCGCCGTGAACGATGGTAACCTCAGGCAGCAGCGACGCCAGGTGGACACAGCGCTCATAATTGCTTTCGATCAGACTGACGGAGATGCCGCTGTCGCACAGTCTTTGCGCCAGATAGTGGCTGACTCTGCCACCACCGCAGATCAACACCTTGCGAACCTTGCGGGTGACGATGCCAAGGTTCTTCAGCAAAATGGACAGGTTATTGGTGGGCGCGGTGACGAAGATGCGGTCTCCGGCTTCCAGCATGAAATTACCGCCGGGGGTAATGGCGTTGCCGCCCCGGATGACGGCACAAACCAGAACCTTGCACTTAACAATGTTGTTCATCTGGTACAGCGGGACATTGCACAGCTTGCTGTTTTCATCCACACGCAGCTCTACAATGGCGGTACGGCCCTTGGCGAAGGTGTCGCGGCGCAGAAAGCCGGGGAAACGGAGCAGACGCTCCACTTCACGGGCGGCCTGCCATTCGGGATTGACTGAAAGGGACAGGGCAAACACATCCCGCAGGGTGTGGATCTGCTGGGTGTATTCGGGATTGCGGATACGGGCAATGGTGTGCAGTCCGGGATTGAGACCATGGGCTGTGGTGCAGCACAGCAGGTTTACTTCGTCCTCGTTAGTAACAGCAATCAGCAGGTTGGCATCTGCAATGCCTGCCTGCTGCAGCACCGGCATGGAGGCGCAGTTGCCCTGTACGCCCATGGCATCGATTTGCTCGCAAACCGCCTCCAGTACGCGGTGGTCTCTGTCGATCAAGGTCAGATCGTAGCCTTCCTGTGCAAGGCGCTGCGCCAGCGTTGTGCCAACCTTGCCGCCGCCGGCAATAATGATCTTCATAAAGAATCCCTCCAGTATCGCAAGGATAAATACTTATCCATTATATTACACGATTGTATCATACAATATGAAAAATGACAAGATTTATTTCTACTGCAGGGGTGTGCGCAGTGGCAATGTTTGCCGTTTCGTTGCCAAAAAAAAGAATGCCCGCTGCTAACGCAGCGGGCACAGGGCAGATTATTCGAAAATTTTGGCAGCGGTTTTCAGCAACTGACGGATGGGCAGATGCTGGGGACAGGCCTCCTCGCACTGGCCGCATTGCACACAGTCCGATGCCTTGCCGGCATCCGCGGTGAGTGTTTTGTAATTCTGGTCGGCATTGGGATCACGGAAGGCCCGCTTGGCATTCAGACAAGTAAACAGGTCGGGAATCTTTATGCCGGCGGGACAGCCGGCCACGCAGTACTGGCAGGCAGTGCAGGCCACCTGGTTCTGCTTGGTCAGAATGTCGCCCACCTTCCAAACGGCTTCCAGTTCCTTCTCGTTCAGTGGCTGGAAATCCTGCATATAGCTGATGTTGTCGTTCATCATGTCCATATTGCCCATGCCGGAGAGCACCATCATCACGCCCTCATGACCGGCCACAAACCGGATGGCGTAGCTGGCGGGGCTCATGCTGCCCAGTTCCTTGAAAACAGCCAGGGCATCCTCGCTCATGTTGGCCAGCTTGCCGCCACGGACCGGCTCCATGACGATGACAGGCTTATTATGCTTGCGGCAGACCTCATAGCATTTGCGGCTTTCCACAATGGGATCTTCGTAGTCTAAGTAGTTGAACTGGATCTGCACCACCTCAATGTCGGGCCGCTCCGTGAGGATCCGGTCCAGCACAGCGGCCTTGTCGTGGAAGGAGATGCCCATGTGGCGGATCTTGCCTTCTGCCTTCAGCGCCAGCGCTTCCTCGAAAGCACCCACGCTCTGATAGAAATCAAAGCGGTCATTGTTCATGGCGTGCATCAGCAGGAAATCGAAATATTCCACGCCGCAAAGGGCCAGCTGACTGTCGATCAGGGGACGGATCTCTTCTCTGGTGTTGAAGAAGCCGGGGCTCAGCTTGTTGGTCAAAACGAAGCTTTCCCGGGGATGCCGTGCGGAAAGGCAGTCCCGGATGGCGGTTTCGCTCTTGCCGTCGATGTAGCCGTGGGCGGTGTCGAAATAGTTGAAGCCGGCCTCCAGGAAGGTGTCGATCATGCGGCAGAACTCACTATAGTCTACCTTGTCCCCATCCATCTGCAGACGCATACAGCCGAAGCCGAAATTCTTTTTGATTTTGTCCATAATAAGTTCTCCTTGCCGCTTATTCTATATGTTCCTTCATCCAGTTTGCCAGGAAAGTGCGCAGCGTGCCTACAGCTTCTTTTTGTTCGTCAGAAAGGTCGCCTTCCGATGCAATATCCACATCCGGATGGGGAACATGGTTATGATCCCACCAATCCGGGTCGGTTTTGCCGCCTAAGGGCATTATATACACACTGTCGCAAGGGCCTCCGCGTTTGGGCTCAAAGACAAGACCCATTGCTGTTTTACCGCACCAACGGTATTTCACAGTGATCAAATTTGGAAGGAAGTCGGGAAAAAGAATGTCACTGCTTTCCGGCATAGGTTCCCAATTGTAAAAATCCTGTGTTTCTGCAGCCAGCAACACCTTTCCGGGACCCAGCTCGCAACGGCCCAGCTCATCTTCTCGGAAATCATCAGTTGCATGGCGGATACTGCGCTTGACGATGATGTATTTGGTTGTGGGCTTTTCATGGCAAGAGTCGTATTCTTCCCAGAAAGCATCGATCATTTTCAGGGCAGTATGGTAGCTGTCGCACAAATACCGCTCTTCGGGTTCGTCCAGATCCACAATGCGAAGCTCATAGACTTCTCCTTTGCCGCATTGCTGAACATAGTCGAGGGCTGTTTCCATGTGGCTGATGCTTAATTTTGCATATTCAGCTACGGTAGGAATATGTTCAACAATCAGGCCTAACAGACGCAATCGCTCCTGATATTCCGGAACAAACCACCATATTAGACCCAACAGTTCCTCATCGGTAAATGTATGGCCTGTTTCCGCAATATATTTTTTCAATGTTTCTGACCAGAAATGGGAAACGATCTGCTGTTGAATGTTGTTTTTGTCCATTTGCGCTCCTAAAAAAATGGGCCAGGGTTTCCCCTGGCCCGGAAAGTTTATTATGCCAGAATGGGCTTCAGAGCCTCGGCAAGCACTGCCTTCTGTGCTTCGGCCTCAGCCAGATCCTTGCCCAGGGTGGTGTAGTAGGCCTTGACCTTGGGTTCGGTGCCGGAGGGACGGACGATGACAGTAGCGCCGCCTTCCAGGGTGTAAACCAGCACATTGGCGCTGGGCAGGCCGGTCTCCTCGGTCTTCTTGTAGTCGACCACCTTGGTGACCTTGTAGCCGCCGATCTCGGTGGGAGCATTTTCCCGCAGGCCGGCCATGATGGCAGCCATCTTGTCCATGCCGCTCAGGCCGGGGAACTCGAAGGAATCCACCTTGTTGAGGTAACGGCCGTACTTGGCATAGATGGCTTCCAGACGCTCCTTGACGGAAGAACCGATGGAGCGATAGTAAGCGGCCATTTCGCAGATCAGCATGGAGGCAACCACGGCGTCCTTGTCACGGACATAGGGACCGGCCAGATAGCCATAGGACTCTTCAAAGCCCAGAATGAACCGCTCCACTTCGCCCTTGGCTTCCAGACCTGCGATCTGATCACCGATCCACTTGAAGCCGGTCAGCACATTGCGCATTTCCACACCATAGTTGGCGGCAACAGCGTCAGCCAGGGGGGTGGAAACCAGGCTCTTTACAGCCACGGCGTTCTTGGGCATGGTGCCCTTTTCAATGCGGCCTTCGCAAATGTAGTCCAGCAGCAGCACGCCCACTTCGTTGCCGCTGACCAGCTCGTAAGAACCATCGGGACACTTCATGGCGATACCCACGCGGTCAGCGTCGGGGTCGGTGGCCAGCATCAGGTCAGCACCGGACTTCTTGGCCAGCTCCAGACCCAGGCGCAGGGCCTCGAAAATTTCGGGGTTGGGGTAGGGGCAGGTGGGGAAGTTGCCATCGGGATACTGCTGCTCGGGGACGATGGTGATGTCATCAATGCCGATGTCAGCCAAAATGCGGGTAACGGGCACCAGACCGGAGCCGTTCAGGGGAGAGTAGACCAGCTTCAAACCGGCGGTCTTGCACAGACCGGGTCGAACCTGGCAAGCCTTGATGGCGTCATACAGACCTTCCTTGCAGTCGTCGCCAACATATTCGATCAGACCCTTCTCAACGCCTTCTTCGAAGGAGATGCGCTTTGCGCCTTCCAGGATGTCGGTCTTCTGGATCTCAGCGTAAACAACGGCGGCGGCATCGTCGGTCATCTGGCAGCCGTCGGGGCCGTAGGCCTTGTAGCCGTTGTACTTGGCGGGGTTGTGGGAAGCGGTGACCATGATGCCGGCGTTGGCCTCATAGTAACGGGTGGCGAAGGACAGAGCGGGAACGGGCATCAGTGCATCATAGATGCGAACCTTGATACCATTGGCAGCCAGCACACAGGCGGCTTCCTTGGCGAACACATCACTCTTGATACGGCTGTCATAGGAAATCGCAACCAGCTGATTGCCGCCCTGGGTCTTGACCCAGTTGGCCAGACCCTGTGTGGCCTGACGGACAACATAAATATTCATACGGTTGCTGCCTGCGCCCAGCACACCGCGCAGACCCGCGGTGCCGAACTTCAGTGCTACGGCAAAGCGATCCTTGATCTCCTCGTCCTTGCCTTCAATGGAAGCCAGTTCCTTGGTCAGATCTTCGTCTTCCAGGGAAGCTGCCAGCCAACGCTTGTAATCATCCATGTACATAAAAAGTCACCTGTCCTTTATTAGTTTTTGGGAACTTGCCCATAATATACCGAATATAGTATAAGGGTTTTTGTTCAAAAAGTCAATTGTCTTTCTTTGGAGGATTGCAAGAAATGTATTCCTCCAAAATGCTGGCGGCGGTGTAGACCATCCGCACACAGGGCCGCTGGGCATAGTATTCTTCGGTGCGGGGGCTGGGTACGGGATCGGAGGGGGGATTTTTCAAAATGTCCCGACAAACGATGCTGCCGTTCTTTTCCCGGAATTTACCAGCTAAGTCCTGCACCAGGGCATAGTGCTCCTTCTTGACTGTACCCACGTCTTCGGTGTAGCCATAGAGGGTGCCGGTCACCAGCAGCATACCGCTGACCGCGCCGCAGACCTCCCGCATTCTACCCATACCGCCGCCGAAAGAAGATGCCATTTTGGCGAGCTGCTTTTCCTCCATACCCACCAAATCGGAAAAGGCCATAGCCACCGCCTGGGCGCAGTTGTAGCCTTCAACGAATAATTGTGCCGCCTGTTCTGCTCTTGTCATAAAATTACCTCCTTGGGTTTTTCTTTTACTATAGCATACCAGCCGAAGAATTGCAAATTTTCGTTTATCGTTCCCCAATTCGGTCATTGCGAGGAGCCGAAGGCGACGTGGCAATCCCCCGGTTAGGGGTGAAAATGTATCGAAATGCACTGTCTATAACCTTAGGGGATCGCCACACCAGCGTGCGCGCTGGTTCGCGATGACCGTTCTATCGGAACGATAAATCCTAATTTGACACAGCGGATGTTCTTATGTTACAATAAATAAAATGGAGGAGATACCTATGTCAAAAATCATCGTCAGCGCCTGTTTGTTGGGCGAAAACTGCAAATACTCAGGCGGCAACAACTATGACCCCAAAGTGGAAGCCTTTGTCCGGGGCAGGGAAGTGATCCGTGTCTGTCCGGAAACTCTGGCGGGTCTTGGCATTCCCCGGCCTTCCATGGAAATTGTGAACGGCGTCCTTAGAAATGCGGACGGCACCTGCGTGGACGAACCTGTGCGCCGGGCGGTTGCACAAATTCTGGAACAAATCAGGGGAGAGGACATCGAATGCGCCATTTTGCAGTCCCGCAGCCCCACCTGCGGTGTCCGCCAGGTTTATGACGGCACCTTCAGCAGAAAGCTGATTGACGGCTCCGGGGTGCTGGCGCAAGCCTTGAAGGACGCCGGCTACCGGGTGATCGACCGGGAAGAATTGGAGGAAATGTAATGCACGAATACGAGCTTTGTATCGAAGCCATGAATCCCTGCGGCGGCAGTCAGTATGCCCGCCGGGAGATCCTGGAGGTGGAAACCGACGATCCTGTGGCCTGGGTCAGGGCCAACGCCCAGTTTCCCATTATGGACGTGGCAGACATGGGGGATATGATCCTTGTTACCACCGGCGACGGTCACGGCTATGTGACTCGTTATAGCTTTACAAGATAAATACCCATAGACAGCGTTGGCTGCCGGGCTTGTGCCGTTCAAACGTTGAAATTTTCGTGCAAAGGGGAGTCAAGATATGAAACAGTTATTCTCTTTGGTGCTCTGCGCGTTGCTGCTACTGCCTGTGTTTGCAGGCTGCACGACTGACCAACCCACTGCAGTATCCACTGCTGGCACGGATACTATCCCTACCACTGCAGCCCCGATTGAGGATACTTACGAATACACTGCAAAAAGCGGTTTTTATTTTATGCCCTCGGTGTATGATCCTTGGATTGAATCATCCGCGCTGACCACCACCACAAATGATGGCACATTCTTCTGCATGACGGAGGATACCCAGCTGGCGGATGACTTTATTGTTTCCCAGCGTATTCTGCTGCGCCTTCTGCGGGAGAATGGTGTGGAAACCGGTCGTTTGGAATACTATGCCACCAGCTATGGCGATAGCTTCAGCAGAAGCAGTGAAGCGGAAGCCTATATTGCTCTTGACGCGGTGAGAACCCAGCAACAGGTACTGGTGACACTGCAAGCACTTTGGGGCGATTATACCGAGTATGGCTATGTATGGGTTTTGTCACACGCCATTGCAGGGGAACTGGGGTGGGAAAAGGAGTCTGTTCCTGCTGTCACCAAAGCGGAGATGGATGCGTTCTTTAAGAAAAACGCGGAGGCTGTTCGTCTGCTTTATCCTACATTTACTGCCCAATACGCACCGGAAGAAACTGTGAATTGCTGCAAGGCGCTTGCTGCATCTTTATTTGAAAAGATCAACTGGCAGGACATTTTGGCGAAGCCTGTGGGTGAGCAGATTTTCCACTGGCAGCGTGTGGTTGATGATTACGCAAAGGAGATCGGTATTTCCTTTGTCCGGGATGGGATTGGTTACGCCTATTTCGGGGAGAATGTTCCGCTACGTATTATGACCCCCTATGTGGAAATGATGGTGGACGCTAATTATTGCGATCAGCTATCCGATGTTTTTGCTCCTTATTTTTCCGATTATCAGACCATATACCAAACGGTCAATGCGATGAACGGTGAGATCACCGCTGCTGTTGACTATTTTGGCATGGAGGAGGATGTTGGAATCATCACCATGAAGTGGGTGAACTGCGGGGATTACGCTTCTCAAAGATACCTGGACGGAAACACCGGCGTCTATTTTCATGCAGGGCACACTGCCTATGTTGGTTCCATCGCTGCCTACTTGCATGAGTACTATCACCATCTGTGCTATCTGATGAGCGGTGATACCAGAAAGAGCTGGCAGTCGGAGGCTTTCTCTGAGATGGGTGCCGCAAATTCTTACTGGGCGCGATATGCTATGGATCAGGTTTTTGCAGAGGATGTATTTGGCTTCCTATTCTATTTTTATACGGGCCGTAGCTATCAGTCGGGAAGAGATGACTACTACGAAGTCATGGACATTATTTGCCACATGAATAATATGTATACACTCAAATATCACGACGGCGGGCCAACCATGTCTATGAGCCACTATTTGATCGACTGTTATGGCGAAGAAACAGCCTATCAGCTTGTGGCCTTTCCCGATGCGGTAGAACAGATCACCGGCATGACCTGGGAAGAACTGGCTGCCCAGTGGGAGCAGCACATTCGTGATAAATACGCCCATGTGGATATTTCCGATTGGATCAATTCATAAATGTTAGCGGCGGGCGAATCCAAAATCGCCCGCCGCTTTCCATTCTTGTAGGGCGGGGGCTTGCTCCCGCCGCCGGCTAAAAGCACAACCGCAGCACCAAACGGTGCTGCGGTTAACTGTTCGATAAATTGGAATTGATCATTCTCTTATTTGTTTTCAATAATATTCTGGGGGTCTCTAATATCAATACCCAGGGCCCAAAGGCTTTTCTCCCAGTCACTCGGTGTTGCTCCATAAGGAGCAGGATGGTTTATCATATCTTCATACTTGCAAATAAGATTACCATCTAAATCAAAAAACTTCATAATAATTCCACCGCTTCTTCTGTCAAAGGCGTGACGTAATTCTAAGCGTATGTTGGTTATATTGATTGGGTACACGGCAGTCTTCTGATATCTGTTTGTCATTTCAATCTGGTTTTCCAGGATTACTAAGTGATTGTGTTTCACTTTCATCCATTCAAGTGTAAGCGTAATCATGGCAATAAGCGAAATAACCAGCATACCAATATAACCCAACTCGAAGAATACACCTATTGTGGAAACAACGAGCAAAAGACTGACACATATAAGACAGAGAGCATAGCCTATTTTCCTGCCTTTCAAAAGTCCTTCTCTTCTGGTATTCCAATCATCAAATAAAATACACCTGTTTTCCATAATGCTTTCCCTTTACTGAAGACTTATTTTTTCTGTTCGTCAAATTTTTGGTTATCCTTCTGTTTTGGACATCATCCATTATAGTGCAACTCAGAAACCTGCAAAAGGGCACTTGGACAAGCCTTTGGCTTGCGAGTTTATCTCGCTCTCAGCTCCCAAAAGGCCACGGCGCTGGCGGCGGCCACATTCAGGGAGTCCACCCCGTGGTACATGGGGATCTTCACGGTATAGTCGCAGCCGTCGATGGAGGCGTCGGAAAGGCCGTCCCCCTCGCTGCCCAGCACTACGGCCAATTTTTCTTCTTCCCTCAGCCGGGGATCGTCGATGGACAAGGTATCGTCCTTCAATGCCAGGGCTGCGGACTTGAAACCCAATTCCTTTAACTGCTCATACCAGGGCCTTCCCTCCGGGAAGAAGGTCCAGGGGATCTGGAACACCGTACCCATGCTCACTCTGGCAGCTCTGCGGTACAGCGGATCGCTACAGCCGGGGGTCAGCAGCACCGCGTCCATGCCCAATGCGGCAGCAGAGCGGAGAATGGCGCCCACATTGGTGGGGTTTTGCACATTGTCCAGTACTACCACACGCTTGGCATCCTTCACAACTTCCGCAACGGAGGGCAGGGGAGGACGCCGCATGGCGCACAGTACGCCCCGGGTCAGATGGTAGCCTGTCAGATTGCACAGCAGCTGCTCATCAGCGGTGTACACCGGAATTTCCGGACACCGGGCGATAATTTCCGCCGCTGAACCGTCAATGTCCTTGCGCTCCATCAGCATGGAAACAGGCACATAGCCTGCGTCCAAGGCTCGGTGGATCACCTTGGGACTTTCGGCGATAAACAGGGCATTGCTGGGGTCGAACCGGTTCATTAGCTGCGCCTCTGTCAAACGGGCATAAACATCCAGCGCAGGATCGGAAAAATTGGTGATTTCAATGGTCATAAGGCATATCCTCTTTGGGTTTATTTTTCTTATAGTAGCAAAGCCGCGGCAAAAAGTCAAAGATTCCATAAAAAATTCTTGACTTTCAAATAACCGTCTCCTATAATTACAAAATGTAATAAGGGAGTAATTCCGCATACGTTTGTATGTGCAGCAATGTCGTCACTTCGGCCTGTGGGCCCGGCTTGCTTTGTTAGAATGAGACTTATGTACCGAATGTTGGTGCATAGGTCTTTTATTATTTTGTAAGGAGAATGTCCGATGAAGAAAACCTACACCCAATCTACCCAGGAAGTCCTCAGTAGCCTTGGCGTAGGCGTAGAGGGTCTGAGTACTGCCGAAGCCCAGCGCCGCCGCGAACAGTATGGCCCCAATAAGCTGAAGGAAGCGGAAAAAGCCACCTGGCTGCAGCGTTTTATGGCACAGCTCAAGGATCCCATGCTGATCATTCTGATGATCGCCGCTGTGGTATCCGCTGCAACCACTGTGATTGATTTTCTGCAGCTGCCCGAGCCCCGTGACCCCAGCCATCTGGTGGAAGGTCTGGTGGAAGTGGGCATTATTCTGATCGTTGTTCTGCTGAACGCTATTCTGGGCGTCATCCAGGAAAGCAAGGCGGAAGCCGCTATCGAAGCTCTGCAGACCATGACCGCCGCCACCTGTAAGGTGATCCGTGACGGCAAGCAGATGGTGCTTCACTCCGATGAACTGGTGCCCGGTGATATTGTAGTGCTGGAAGCCGGTGACGCCGTTCCTGCTGACGGCCGCATCATCGAGAATGCTTCTTTGAAAATTGAGGAAGCAGCGCTGACCGGTGAATCCGTTCCTGTCAACAAGATGATCGACGCCCTGAATCTTTCCGGCGGCAGCGACGAAGTGCCTCTGGGCGACCGCAAAAATATGTGCTATATGGGCTCTACAGTGGTTTATGGCCGCGGCAAGGCTGTCATTACCGAAACCGGTATGGCCACCGAAATGGGCAAGATCGCTGACGCGCTGGCACAGACCCAGGAGGAGCAGACCCCTCTGCAGCGTAAGCTGGATCAGTTGGGCAAGACCCTGAGCTGGTTGGTGCTGGGCATCTGTGTATTCATTTTCGCATTTAATCTGATCATGAAGGGCAACTATTCCATCAACGGTGTGCTGGAAACCTTCATGGTTGCAGTATCCCTGGCGGTTGCCGCCATCCCCGAGGGCCTGGCCACCGTCGTGACCGTGGTGCTCTCCATTGGCGTTACCAATATGTCTAAGCGCAACGCCGTCATCCGCCGCCTGACCGCTGTGGAGACCCTGGGCTGCACCCAGGTCATCTGCTCCGATAAAACCGGCACGCTGACCCAGAACAAGATGACTGTGGTCGATCACATGGGCGATACCAAACTGCTGGCCACCGCCATGGCTCTGTGCTCCGATGCCAACCTGAACGAAAAGAACCAGGCCGAGGGCGAGCCCACTGAGTGCGCTCTGGTCAACTTCGGCTACTCTGTTGGCCTGCACAAGGCCCAGATGGAGAAGGAAACACCCCGTGTGGACGAAGCTCCCTTCGACTCCGGCCGTAAGATGATGTCCACTGTACACGCTGTGGACGGCGCGTTCGTTCAGTATACCAAGGGTGGTCCCGATGTGGTGCTGGACCGCTGCACCCACTACTATGAAAACGGCGAAGTCAAGCCCATGACAAGCGCCAAGCGCACTGAGATCATGGCCGCCAACAAGGCCATGGCTGACCGCGCCCTGCGTGTGCTGGCTGCCGCTATGCGTAATTGGGCAGCCAAGCCTGCCGACAATACCCCCGAGTTCCTGGAGCGGGAACTGATCTTTGTCGGTCTGACCGGCATGATCGATCCTGTCCGTCCGGAGGTCAAGGCCGCCATTGAGGAATGCCGTTCTGCCGGTATCCGGGCTGTGATGATCACCGGTGACCACAAGGACACCGCCGTTGCCATCGCCAAGGAGCTGGGCATCATCACCGACGCCAGCGAAGCCATCACCGGCGCTGAGTTGGATGCCATTTCCGATGAAGAGATCTGCGAGTTTGTCAAGAAGTACGGCGTTTACGCCCGTGTACAGCCCGAGCATAAGACTCGCATCGTCAATGCCTGGAAGGCCAACGGTGCCATCACCGCCATGACCGGTGACGGCGTTAACGACGCCCCCTCCATCAAGTCCGCCGACATCGGCGTGGGCATGGGCATCACCGGTACCGACGTTACCAAGAATGTTGCCGATATGGTGCTGGCTGACGATAACTTCGCCACCATCGTTTCCGCTGTTGGCGAGGGACGCCGGATTTACGACAATATCCGTAAGGCTATCCAGTTCCTGCTGGCTTCCAATATGTCCGAGGTGCTGGGCGTGTTCTTCGCCACCCTGATGGGCTTCGTGCTGCTGAATCCTGTGCACTTGCTGTTCATCAATCTGGTCACCGACTGCTTCCCCGCGCTGGCGCTGGGCTTGGAAAAGGCGGAACCCGATACCATGAACCGTCCTCCCAGAAATTCCAAGGATGGCATCTTCGCCGGTGGTCTGGGCTTCGATGTGGTCTACCAGGGCGTGCTGGTCACTATCATCACCCTGGGCGCTTACCTGATCGGTGCTTCCTTCGAATTCGGCTGTGGCTGGTTTGAAGCGCTGCGTAATGCCGGTGAGTCCGGCCGCGGCATGACCATGGCCTTCCTGACCATGTCCATGTGCGAGATCTTCCACTCCTTCAACCTGCGTTCTCAGCGCAAGTCTGTCTTTACCCTGAAGGGCCAGAACAAGGTGCTGTGGGCCGCCATGCTGGGCAGCCTCCTGCTGACCACCATCGTCATCGAGGTGGGCCCCATCGCCAGCGCCTTCGGCTTCACCCCCATTGGCCTGCAGGAGTACGGTATCTCCATGGCTATGGCCTTCCTGGTGATCCCCGTTGTGGAAATCGTCAAGGCCATCCAGCGTGCCTGCAAAAAGTAATCTTCTTACAATAACAAATAACACGACCGCCGCACCGAATCACGGTGCGGCGGTTAATTATTGGACAAATTGGAATTTATCTGTCGGCATCTATCAATATTGCTCTGCACGGCGAACCATCCACGCCCGATAAATTCAGTGGTGCGGCATTTAATAAATAAACACCTTCCGACACCTCTAAT
>JAZRBW010000038.1:0-2759 GCA_045635305.1 Faecousia sp.
TAGCAATTTGTTGGTATTTCAATGATTTTACACGAATTATCGCCTTGTGGCGATATGATTTTGTTGCACAAAATCATGCGGGCGATTCATGAATCGCCCCTACGGTTGTTTATCAGGCAGTGCGATAAACGAAAATTTGAAGTACAGCCAAATACCATAGGAGGTACGATTATGGCTTCTAAAAGAATTGACGGCATCAATCAGGAGATCCAGAAAGAGCTGTCCGCGCTGCTGCGCACCGTCAAGGACCCCCGTGTCCAGGACGTGATGATCTCCATCACCCGGGTGGAGACCACCCCCGATCTGCGCTTTACCAAGGTGTATGTGTCCTTCCTGCAGGCCGATAAGGCCGCTGACGCCATGAAGGGTCTGAAGTCCGCCGCCGGCTACCTGCGCCGCCAGATCGCGTCCAATCTGCAGCTGCGCCACGCCCCCGAAATTCAGTGGGCGCTGGATGACTCCATCACCTACGGCGCCCGTATGCTGGAGCTGATCAACTCCCTGGGTGTCAAGCACGACGAAGACGAAGAATAATTGAAACAAAAAATTGTTGTTTACCAGATTTAGGTCATTTCGAGCCAGTGCGCACACTGGCGTGGGAATCCCCTGGTTAGACAGGAAATGTTACGAAAAGTATCCAATAACTTTAGGGGATTGCCACACCAGCCTGCGGGCTGGTTCGCAATGACACTTCTTTTTTCAGTGCAATAAACAACAATTTATCTTAGGTATTGTTATGAACGGAATCGTAATTGTAGACAAGCCCCAGGGCTGGACCAGTCAGGATGTAACGGCCCGGCTGCGCCGTGTCTTTAACACTCGCCGCATCGGCCACGGCGGCACTTTGGATCCCATGGCCACCGGTGTGCTGCCGGTATTCGTGGGCCGTGCCACCCGGGGCGTAGAATTTTTCGAGCACGCGGAGAAAACCTATGAGGCAACCCTCCGCTTAGGGCTCACCACCGACACGGAGGATACCTCCGGCACGGTGCTCAGTGAGCAGGAAGTAAACATTTCTGAGGCGGATTTTCTGGCCATTCTCCCCAAATTCCGGGGGAAGATCCAACAAATTCCGCCCATGTACTCCGCACTGAAAATTAACGGTCAAAAGCTGGTGGACCTGGCCCGCAAGGGCAAGGAAGTGGAGCGTCAGCCCCGTGAAATTGAGATTTTCATTCTGGAATGTCTGGAATTTACGGGAAACGAGGCAAAGCTTCGGGTGCGCTGCTCCAAGGGCACCTATATCCGCACCATGTGCAAGGATATCGGCCAGGCCCTGGGCTGCGGCGGCTGCATGGCGGCGCTGCGCAGAGTCCAGGCCGGTGAGTACACCATCGCTGAAGCTGTGCCGCTGCAGGAGCTGCTGGAAACGGAACATTCGGAACAGTATCTGCGTGCGGTGGACACCATGTTCCGTGGTTTCCCCGCAGTTACCCTCAGCGAAAAGCAGGAGCTGCGTTGCCGCAACGGCAATAGTTTTTCCGTGAAGATGGAGGCCGGTACATACCGGGCCTATTCCCAGGCCGGTGAATTTTTGATGCTGGCCAAAGTGGAAGATGGGGTCATGTACACCATCAAAAGCTTCTGGGAAGTGTAATTAAGTCATGTAAACAACAATTCACCTTACCAACGAGAGAATTATGAAGAATAAGAAGATTTTTGCCTTGGGTTTTTTTGATGGAGTTCACCTGGGGCATGGGATGGTTCTGGATCTGTGCCAGCATCTGGCAGAGGATATGGGAGCCAAAACGGCAGCCATCACATTTGATCGGCACCCCCTAAGCTTGTTTAGCCCCACACCTCCGGCGCTGATTAACACAACTGAAGACCGCTGCTGGCTCCTTCAGACATGGGCATGCATCGATCATCTGCTGGTCCTTCCGGTAAATGCGGAGGTAATGGGTCTGCCCTGGCAGGACTTTTTGGAGAATTTGATCCGTGAGGGTGCCGTCGGCTTTGTCTGTGGCTATGACTTCCGGTTTGGCTATAAGGGTGAGGGAACCGCGGAGAAATTGGCCGCATTCGCCCAGGAGCGAAATATGCCCTGCTACATTGTGGAAGAACAGACCTTAGACGGCAAGAAAATATCTTCTACCCGAATCCGTACACTGATCGAAGCAGGCGACGTGGAAAATGCCAACCGACTCTTGGGCCACTGGCATATGTTTACCGGAAAAGTGGTGCACGGACAGCACCTTGGCCGCACCCTGGGCGTTCCTACTGCAAATCTGCAGCTTCCGGAGGAATTGGTAAAGCCCGCTTTTGGCGTTTATGCCTGCAGCGCCTGCGTCGATGGCAATTATTATGTTGCAGTAACCAATGTGGGCACCCGGCCCACGGTAGATGGGCAGGACGTAACCGTCGAACCCTGGATTTTGGACTTTGAAGGCGACCTCTACGGCAAGGAGATCACTTTGTACTTCCGAAAGTTCCTCCGTCCAGAGCAGAAATTCGACTCCCTGGAGGCGCTGAAGGCGCAGATCCAAAAGGATGCCGCCGAAGCAAAACGCTTGCTGCGGTAAATTGTTGTTTAGCGCCGAAGGCGCTCTACCTCCTCCCGGGGAGAAGGTGCGGGAGGGAGCGTAGCGACCGGAGGCGGATGTGGAATGCGGGCAGTAACCTACCGTGAGGTACAGGCTAAGACTTGCTGAACTGTTACCCATTTCTAGGTCTGAAACCCGTACCGCGTCCAACCTTTCCGCCCGCATTCCACATCAGTCAGGCCTAACGGCCTGCCAGCTTCTCCCCGGGAGAAGCTA
>JAZRBW010000039.1:0-1634 GCA_045635305.1 Faecousia sp.
CCCATGGCAAAGGCTCTGCACGACCTGGCTGGCATCGAAGCTGGTATCATGTGCACCATCCACGCTTACACCGGCGACCAGATGATTCTGGACGGTCCCCAGAGAAAGGGCGACCTGCGCCGTTCCCGCGCTGGCGCTATCAACATCGTTCCCAACTCCACCGGTGCTGCTAAGGCTATCGGCCTGGTTATCCCCGAGCTGAACGGCAAGCTGATCGGCGCTGCTCAGAGAATTCCCACTCCCACCGGTTCTACCACCATTCTGAACGCTGTTGTTACCAAGGACGTTTCCGTTGCTGACATCAACGCTGCTATGAAGGCTGCTACCACCGAGTCCTACGGCTACACCGAGGACGAGATCGTCTCTTCCGACATCGTTGGCATGCGCTTCGGCTCCCTGTTCGATGCTACCCAGACCATGGTCAACAAGCTGCCCGACGGCAAGACCCAGGTTCAGGTGGTTTCCTGGTACGACAACGAGAACTCCTACGTTTCTCAGATGGTCCGTACCATTAAGCACTTCGCAAAGCTGCTGTAATCTGATTACAGTAACATGTGCCCCGCCGGCAATCGTCGGCGGGGCTTTTCTGTTTTGCGCGACTGCACCGGATTGCAAAACCTGTCGTACGGTTTTTGGCATAGGGTTTGTCCATTCGTGTTTTTTCCCGGGCAATGGCTGTTACAATCGGCATGACCCATTACCAAGGAGGAAAGACTATGCAATGTCAAAAATTGAAAACGTATATGGAAACCGGTCGGGTCGTGTTCCTGCCCCTGCGGGCGGTGCGGCCCAATCCGGCACAGCCCCGGAAAATTTTCCGGGAGGAGGCGCTGCAGGATTTGGCAGATTCCATCTGCCAGCATGGCATTTTGCAGCCGCTGTCGGTGCGGCGCATCGGCACCGGCTATGAGCTGATCGCAGGCGAGCGACGCCTGCGTGCGGCACAAATGGCAGGGCTGACGGAAATTCCCTGCATCGTTATGACTATGGATGACAAGGAGTCCGGCCTTGCGGCCATGGTGGAAAACCTGCAGCGGCAGGATCTGGATTTTGTGGAGGAGGCCAGGGGCATTGCGGCGCTGATGGAAAAGTGGAGCATCAGCCAGGACGGATGTGCCAAAATGCTGGGCAAAAGCCAGAGCGCCATTGCCAATAAGCTGCGGCTATTAAAGCATTCGGACAAGGTGCTGGACGCGCTGCGGGAAGCGGGACTGACGGAGCGTCATGGCCGTGCCCTGTTAAAGCTCAGCTCCGAGGGGCAGAAGTTGGAAGTCATTCGTACCATCCATCAGCTTGACATGAATGTGGCCCGGACGGAGCAGTACATCCAGAGTCTGCTGGAGCAGCAGCCCAAGCAGGCCCGGCAGCCCAATGTCAGTGCCTTTATCCGCAATTTGACCCAATCTCTGTCGAAGATCCAGCTTTCCGGCATTCGGGCTGTGTCCGAACGGAAAGAAACGGAAAACGAGATCGTGCTGACGATTACATTCCCAAAATAAATTGGGATTTATCGCTGTGATGATTGATTTTATCGTAGGGGCGATTCACGAATCGCCCGCCAACAAATTGTGTAGCAATTTGTTGGTATTTCAATGATTTTACACGAATTATCGCCTTGTGGCGATATGATTTTG
>JAZRBW010000040.1:0-41355 GCA_045635305.1 Faecousia sp.
AAGAAGGAAGCGGGAGTGGTGTCCTTGGAACCCAGGCCGTAACGACCGCCGATAACCTGAACGTTGTTGCAGCCGCACTTTGCCAGGGCCATGACGACATCCTGGTACAGGGGCTCGCCCTGAGAACCGGGCTCCTTGGTACGGTCCAGAACAGCGATCTTCTTGACGGTATCGGGGATAGCAGCCAGGAAGTGAGCGGAGGACCAGGGACGGAACAGGCGGACCTTAACCAGACCGACCTTCTCGCCGTGGGCGTTCAGGTAGTCGATGACTTCTTCGATGACGTCATTGACAGAGCCCATAGCAACGATGATGCGGTCAGCATCGGGAGCGCCGTAGTAGTTGAACAGCTGATAGTTGGTGCCCAGCTTTTCGGTAACCTTAGCCATGTACTTCTCGACCACTGCGGGCAGGGCGGTGTAGTACTTGTTGCAGGCCTCACGGTGCTGGAAGAAGATGTCGTCGTTCTCGTGGGAACCACGCATAGCGGGACGCTCGGGGTTCAGGGAGTGCTTGCGGAACTCAGCAACAGCCTCCATGTTGGTCATTTCCTTCAGGTCCTCGTAGTCCCAGATAGCAACCTTCTGGATCTCGTGGGAGGTACGGAAACCGTCGAAGAAGTTGATGAAGGGAACCTTGCCCTCGATGGATGCCAGGTGAGCAACGGCACTGAGGTCCATGACTTCCTGCACGTTGGATTCAGCCAGCATAGCGAAACCGGTCTGACGGCAGGCGTAAACGTCGGAGTGATCACCGAAGATGTTCAGAGCCTGAGCAGAAACGGTACGGGCGGAAACATGGAAGACGGAGGGCAGCAGCTCGCCGGCGATCTTGTACATATTGGGGATCATCAGCAGCAGGCCCTGGGAAGCAGTGTAGGTGGTGGTCAGAGCACCGGCGGCCAGAGAGCCGTGAACGGTACCTGCAGCACCAGCCTCAGACTGCATCTCAACGACCTTAACAGTGTCGCCAAAGATGTTCTTACGACCGGCAGCGGCCCACTGGTCGACATTGTCGGCCATGGGGGAGGAAGGGGTGATGGGGTAGATGCCAGCTACTTCAGTAAATGCGTAGCTGACGTGGGCGGCAGCGGTATTGCCGTCCATAGTCTTAAATTTTCTTGCCAAAATGAATTACCTCCTAAAGTATTCAAATTTTGTCCCATATATCATAGCACTTTAATTCTCATTTGTAAAGTCACAAAGACACACCTTTCGAGGAAAAATGTGCATAAAAACAGCAAATCCATTTTGGTTGACGTTGAAATACAATTAGCAGCAGAGAAAAAAGCCATAAAAAGAGAAAAAACTTGTCTTTGGATGCCACTTGCGCTATAATTAGAGCAAATGGGGGGATTACCATGAGCTACAAGATATATAGAGAAAAAATCAATCCCGTCAAGGGAATCTTGTTTGATATGGACGGCGTGGTGTTGGACACGGAAAAGCTTTATGCCCGATTTTGGGCGGAAGCGGCTCACGCGCTGGGCTATCCCATGACCTATGAACAGGCTCTGGGTATGCGCAGTCTCAATAACGATGCGGGACAAGCCAAGCTGGAAAGCTATTTTGGTCCCGGTGTGTCCCGGGCTCTCATGCGGGATAAGCGGGTGGAACTGATGGATGCCTATGTTACCGAGCATGGCGTGGAAGCCAAGCCCGGCATCCATGAATTGCTGGACACATTAAAAGGGCAGGGGATTCGTTGTGCAATTGCCACCTCCTCTCCAAAAGAAAGGGCCCTGCAATACCTCAGCGATTTGGGCCTTGCAGAGAAGTTCGACTGCATTTGCAGCGGTCATGACGTTGCCCATGGCAAGCCTGCACCGGATATTTACCTCCATGCCGCCGCCTGTATTGGCGTTGCGCCGGAAAACTGCCTTGCCATCGAGGATTCCCCGGCGGGCATTCTGGCAGCGCATCGGGCGGGCTGTCTGCCGGTGCTGGTGCCGGACCTGGACGGCTCCGACGAAGAAATGCGAACGATCCTCTACGCCGAAGCAGACAGCCTTTTGGATATTACCGATCTATTATAAAAAGGAGAGCCTTGCAACCCGCAAGGCTCTGTTTTTATAAATTGGGGTTTATCGTTCCGTTATGCGCCGAAGGCGCCTACCTTCTCCCGGGGAGAAGGTGCCCCCGCAGGGGGCGGATGTGGAATACGGGAGGTAACCTACGATGCGGTATGGGTATCAGACATTCTGATGTGTTACGGTATTCTAGGTCTGAAAATATCTCAAAATAATAACATTTCTGCCCGCATTCCACATCAGTCACAAAAATGGGTTCCGAAGCGCCCATTTTTGTGCCAGCTTCTCCCCGGGAGAAGCTAGAGCGGCTTCGCCGCTGTCGCCCCGCAAGGGCGACAGTTTCCGTTTTCAAACAGAGCGATAAACGAAAATTTGAAGTGCTGTATTGAAAAAGGGATTGTCTTTTTTGAGAAAATAGAGTATGATAGCCTAAAATGGGAGAAAAGGGGCGAAAATATGATCTGCAGTGTGCATACTTTGGGAATCACCGGCATTCAGGGCAGCGAAGTGGTAGCCGAGTGCTATGTTTCCACCGGATTGCCCGGTTTTGATATTGTGGGTCTGCCGGATGCCGCCGTCAAGGAGGCTCGGGAGCGTGTCCGCGCCGCGGCTAAAAATTCCGGTCTCAGCTTTCCCACCAGCCGCATTACGGTCAATCTGGCTCCTGCCAACTTGAAAAAAGCAGGTACCCATTATGACCTGCCAATTCTTTTGAGCATTATGGCAGCCGCCGGATCTGTCCGCCGTCCCAAAAGTAGTTCCGCATTTATCGGCGAACTCAGTCTGGAAGGCACATTGCGCCCGGTCAACGGCGTGCTTCCTATGGCGCTTGCGGCGAAAAAAGCGGGAATTAAGGCCCTGTTTGTGCCGGCAGAAAATGCGGCGGAAGCCACCCTTGCCCGTGGCCCCGCTGTCTACGGCATCCACAATGTTCGTGAGCTTGCCGCTGCCCTCAATGGTGAAACTACCTTAACAGAAGAACCCATTTGGGTTCCCACCCGCCAGGAAATGCACATCCCGGATTTTAAGGATGTGATGGGGCAGGAGAATGTGAAACGCGCCCTGGAGGTCGCCGCCGCAGGATCCCACAATGTGCTGCTGATCGGCCCACCCGGCTCGGGCAAAAGTATGCTCAGCAAGCGTCTGCCCGGTATTTTGCCGGATATGACCTGGGAGGAATCCCTGGAGGTTAGCCAGATCTATTCTGTTATGGGTCTGCTGACGGCCAAAGAGCCTTTGGTGACTCAGCGGCCCTTCCGCAGTCCCCATCATACCATCTCCAACGCCGGCCTTGCCGGTGGCGGCAGTAATCCCAAACCCGGTGAAATTTCCATGGCCCACAAGGGTGTGCTGTTCCTGGACGAGCTGCCGGAGTTCCGCAAGGACACCTTGGATATGATGCGTCAGCCGCTGGAAGATGGGCAAGTTACCATTTCCCGGGTCATCGGTGCTGTGACCTACCCAGCGGAATTTATGCTGGTTTGCGCTATGAATCCCTGTAAATGCGGCTGGTATGGCGATCCGTCGGGACGCTGCACCTGTTCCGATCGGTCTGTGAAGGAGTATACAGGTCGCATTTCCGGCCCGCTGCTGGACAGAATAGACATTGTGGTGGAAGTGCCGGCGGTGAAATTCGATGAGCTTCGCAGCCGTGCCGAAGCAGAGCCCTCCTGCGAAGTGAAAAAGCGAGTGGATGCCGCCCGGGAAGTCCAGCACAAGCGCTTCAGTGGCAACGGCAGTATGTGCAATGCTCGCATGGGCCCGGAGGAGATGCGCCAATTCTGCAAATTGGACGAAGCCTCCGCCAGCCTTATGAAACAGGCCTTCGATGCTATGGGCCTGACCGCCCGCAGCTATGACCGCATTTTGAAGGTGGCCCGTACCGTTGCCGATTTGGACGGCAGCGAGCAGATCCAACCCCAGCATATCGCTGAGGCTATCCAGTACCGGGCAGTGAATTTAGGAAACAGATAATATAAACTGTCATCGCGAACCAGTCCGCAGACTGGTGTGGCGATCCCCCCGGATATTCCGGAAACCTGAGGGGATTGCCACGGCCCTACGGGCCTCGCAATGACATGAATTTTGTGAGGTAATTATGAAAGAAATCTTTTTGCTGAAATTGGGCGAAATCGTCCTGAAGGGCGCAAACAAGCGCCAGTTTGAGGCAAGACTTCGCCAGAATGTTCGCCGCCGCATGAGGTTCTACGGCAATTTTGACGTGTATCTCATGCAGTCCACCGTCTACGTCGAACCCATGGACGATGAATGTGATGTGGACGGCGCATGGGAAGCCTGCCGCAGCATTTTCGGCGTAGTCAGCCTGTGCCGCTGCCGTGCCTGCGACAAGAATCTGGATGCCATCTTCAACGCCATCGAGGAATACCTGGGCGATGATTTGGATTGCGCCAAGAGCTTCAAGGTGGAGTCCAAGCGCTCCGACAAGTCCTTCCCCCTGGGCTCTATCCAGATCTCCCAGGAGATCGGTGGCCGTCTGGCGGAAGCCCATCCTTCTGTCAAGGTGGATGTGCACCATCCTGATTATACCGTCTTTGTGGAAGTTCGTGACCTGGCGGCCTATGTCCACGGCCCTGCTGAGCCCGGTGCAGGCGGCCTGCCTACCGGTGTGGGCGGCCGTGCCATGTGCCTGCTGAGCGGCGGCATTGACTCTCCCGTTGCTGCCCACATGATCGGCAAGCGTGGCGTGGAGATCGAATGCGTCCACTTCTTCAGCTATCCCTACACCTCCCAGCTGGCCAAGGATAAGGTCATCGAGCTTGCTCGTCTGGTGACAAAGTACACCGGCAAGATGACGCTGAATGTGGTGTCCTTTACCGAGATCCAGGAAGCCATCCGGGACAACTGCCCCGAAGAGTACTTCACCCTCATCATGCGCCGCTTCATGATGGAAATTTCCGCCCGCATCGCTAAAAATGATGGCTGTGGCGCGCTGATCACCGGCGAGAATTTGGGTCAGGTGGCCTCGCAGACCATGGAAGCCATGACTGTTACCGGTGCTGTGGTGGATATTCCTGTGTTCATGCCGCTGATCGGCTTTGATAAGGAGGAGATCGTCACCATTGCCCGCCGCATCGGCACCATGGAGACCTCCATCCTGCCTTACGAGGATTGCTGTACCGTCTTTACTCCCAAGCATCCCAAGACCAAGCCCACCCTGGCGCAGGTGGTGAATGCCGAGCGCAATCTGGATCGGGAGACCCTGATCCTCCGTGCGCTGGAAACCATTGAGCGCATTAAGGTAGCCTACCATGACGATGAAAGCATCTGAGGTGATTGCGAAGCTCCAGGGTAAGACCCTGGTTACTGCCGAAAGCCTGACCGGTGGCGGCATCGGTGCGGTGCTAACCACTGTGCCCGGTGCGTCCGCTGTATACAAGGGCGGCGTTATCAGCTATACCGATGAAGTAAAAAGGGAAGTGCTGGGCGTGCCTGGCGCATATCTCAAAACCTTTGGTGCGGTGTCCGCGCCTGTGGCGGAGGCCATGGCCGTGGGCGTGAGAGATCTTCTGCACGCGGATATTGCTGTATCTGTTACCGGCCTTGCAGGCCCCGGCGGTGACGAATTCGGACACGAAGTGGGTACTGTGTTCATCGGCTATGCAGATGATAAAGGTGTGACCGTAGAGGAGCACCATTTCTCCGGTGACCGGGAAGAAGTCCGGAATCAAACTGTGGAAGCTGTGTTGATGCTTATTTTGCAAAATATGTAAATTTCGCCCTCCGGAAAACCGGAGGGCGCAGTTTTTATACTTCTGACTCGGGCGATCTGTGGGGACCAATGGAGATCTGCGTGTTCAAAATCTCGTTGCCCTCGGCATCAAAGAGCCTTACCTGTATAGGAATAACCATGGTTTGCATACTATTGTAAACAGTATCCTTACTGCAGAGAGTGGACAGGCAGAACAGCGCATAGGAATCGTCATTGGCCATGCCGTGCGGATCAGATGGCGTGTAATTGTACGGAGCGGTCAAGTTAAAACGGAAGAAACCGTTTTGGTCACGACTGGCTTCGGCCTGGAAGGTTACATCGAAGGGATCATCCACTTTTACGGTGTGGAGCGTGTAGGATCGGGTGCCGGTTAAGGTAATGGAAACGGTTGCCCGAACGGCATTGTCATGCTCCGTAAATATATATACCGGCAGTTCATACATTCCGTGTGCACCGAATACATTGGGGGGAGCCGCGAAGGTCACATCACCGGTTTTCTCCTGGTAGCTAAACCTATAGAGTACTTCTCCGCTGTATTCCCCATCGGATCTGGTGGTTGCATATTGGCCGAAAAAGATGATGCCGTAGTCTGTTTCACCCACCAGCATATTCTTAAACTCATAGTATTCCGACATAGACACCTGGTCTACGATCTTGCTGGGGCCTACCAGATGTGCTTTTTCAGCCCGGCGGAACTCCTGCCGGAAGGTGGTGGGACAGCCCAGAGCGATGTAATAGACAATGGCAAGAACCACGACGCACACAGCACAAACGATTGCCTTTACTGGCCTGGGGATTCGGACAATCAGATTCTCTATCCTCATGCAGCCGCACCTCCTGTCAGATCGATACGTACTGAAAAACTACGTCCGTCCCGCTCATAGCAAAGCTCCACCCATTTTGCTTCCGTGGGAAAATTATAAATGCCGCATTGGTGGGTGTAGCGGAAGATGCCGCTCTGTGCGCCGTTGGTATAGATGGAACCTCCGTCGGGATCGGAAATATTGTAGCCATTGTAGACATTTCCCAAATCGTCCCGGAGGAAGCACCAGCCGGTAATCTGAAAAAATTGGAAATATTGGCGCTGCTCCGACCAGGGCAGCAGACTGGTTTGCCGCAGCAGTAAAAACAGTCTCGGACTGCTCTGCGTGCCGTCCTCCAGGGTTTCGGTAAACACAACCACATCCGTCACAGTAAAGGTGTTTGCGTCGGAAGAAAAGGAAGCATCGGGTTGGGACAGATGCAGCAGCGTCCGTCCGGTGTCGCCACCATAGGATGCTTCTTCGTAGATCTCGAAATCAAAGGGAGCGGAAGGCTTGTCTTGCAAATCCAAATCCTTGGCATAATTCCATATAGGGATAATACCGAGAACCAGCAGCGCGATCAGCAAGATCTTGCAAACCCGCAGGAAATAGCCCCAGAAGGGATTGTAGATCACCGCCAACTGCGGCGCGATCTCGTAGGCGCTTCCCATGGAATCCAATGCCTTCTGCTCAGCCTCCTGTCCGGACAGGCCATTGGAAAGGGCGGCTTCATAGGCATCCTCCAGGTGATCCATCAGTTCCTTGGCCACTGCTTTACGGTCCGGTTTGTAGCGGATCCCAGCGGTGGCGGCTTCACACCACCAGGTAAATTGCTGCTCTTTTCTTGTCATAGGCATTACCTCAACACATGGCAGGGGTTGCCCCAATGACCTCGTTTACTTTTTCGGAAAACAGCTTCCATTCCTTTTTCTTGTAATCGAGCCGCTGACCACCGGCTGGGGTCAGGCAGTAGTATTTCCGTTCCCGACCGGAGGGGGAGATCTTGTTGTAGGAGCGTACGAGCCCCTCCTTTTCCAGAGTGTGCAGCAGAGGATACAGGGTGCCTTCTTTCAGCACGAAGGTGTCGTCAGAGCGTTTGGCCAGTTCTTCAATCATTTCGTAGCCATATTTGTCGCCGTCTTTTAACAGCGACAGCACCAGCAACGGCGTAGAGCCGGACAGCAGGCTTTTTTCGATCTTCATAAAATTCCTCCTTACATAGATTATCTAGGTATAGTATACATAGATTTCCGAGGTATGTCAAGTAAAATTTTCGCTACCCCGTTGCAATTGGCGCAGAATGTGGTAAAATAGCAACACGAATTGGGGTTTATCGTACTGCTTCAAAACTTATGTCATTCCGAGCCAGTGCGCACACTGGCGTGAGAATCCCCCGGTTTGACAGGAAATGTTACGAAAAGTATCCGGTAACTTTAGGGGATTGCCACACCAGCCTGCGGGCTGGTTCGCAATGACCTTTCTATCGGAACGATAAACAAAAATTTGAAATCCCCTTTGGAGAAAGAATCTATGGAATCTATCAAAAAACTGGTCGTAAAATACAGGGAGATCCTCAGCTATCTGTTTTTTGGCGGACTGACCACAGTCGTCAATTATGTTGTGTATCTGCCTTGCTATAACTGGCTGGGATTGTCCGCCAGTGTCAGCAACGTGATTGCCTGGGTGGTGGCGGTGGCCTTTGCCTACTTGACCAATAAGCCCTTTGTATTTCGAAGCCATGACTGGTCCTGGAAATGCGTTGGCCCGGAGCTGACAAAGTTCGTTGGCTGCCGCGTTGGATCTGGCCTGCTGGAAACGGCTGTACTGTTCCTTACCGTAGACCTGCTCTGCTGGGACGGTAACATTATGAAACTGATCCTGTCGGTTGCTGTGGTGATCCTGAATTATGTAGGCAGCAAACTGCTGGCATTCAAAAAATGAATAAGCAGACCGGGAAGGCACGCCTTCCCGGTCTGTTTTGTGGCATATTTAGGAAGGATTAATGACATACGCTAGATCCACATACTTATCTGTGAGCAATTCCCAATCTGCCGATTCTTCCAAATCGGCGATCCATTGCATCAATTCTTCCATTCGCAGATCTTCCGTAATTAAGTAATCGCGATAGGTCTGCTGGCTTTCGCCAACATAGTACATAATGTGCCAACCGTAAACGGTTTGAACCAGACCGAAATCACCGACCTTGCGCTGAGAATCGTAACACCACTCTTCGAAAGGTGCCACCATCTGACCGGGATAAATATCCTCGTACAGACCACCGGTAGTTGCATTTCCGTCGTCGGAATGCTGATCTGCCAGCATAGCAAAGCTTTCCTCGGATAGATTGGTGGATTGAAAAGCAGCCAGCAGCTGCATGGCCTGTTCCTTGGCTGCGTTTTTTTCAGCATCTGTGTAGACCTTGTTGCCGTAGGCATCCGTAGTGCCGCCCTTGTAGGCCACTAACAGATGACGCACATTCTTTAGAAGGAAATTGTTGTCACTCGCAGATCCGAAGCGCAGCACATAAAAACCGGTAATTGCCTTGTTCTCACCGCTGCCGGACGCGTAGGCAATGACTGCCATGTCGCCCTCTTTGCGGATCACCTGTGTTTGATTGCCGTTATCGTCGTTTTCTATACCAATGAGCCATTCCTTGTGGGCATTATTGATACTGCCGTATAGAACATCCTCATTCTTGGTAGAAGCATATCTTGTGCCGGTGGTGCCCCAATAAGTATTCAACAGCGTATTGATAGCGTTGTCGAAGTTTTCTGTATCCCCGTAGTGACCGCTGGCCAGTTGCTCAGCAAGGTCTTTTGCCGCATTTACGGCAGCGGCCTTCTCTTCGTCGGTATAGCTGACGTTGCCCTCATTATCCTTGACGCCACCTTTCAGGAAAGTGCTGACGTTTAGGTAGTAGTAGGCGTAGTTGTAGGAGGAATACTGCCAGTACTTATCTTCTTCGTAGCTGCGCAGGTCAGCATCGTCATACTTCAGGCTTGCTGCGTATGTGTTGTAGTAGCTCTCAGCAATGGTACAGATCTCAAGATATGCACGGTAGCTGCTTTCATCAGCACCTTTACCATATATAGCCCGCAGATAGGGATCGGCATTAGTGTAGCCATAGTATTTTGCGTTGGTTTCCAGATTGGCCATGGTGTCTTCTATACTTTTTTGATCTTTTTCGGACAGTTGAAAACCGCTTTCTGTGGCCAGATCGTAGAGCTGATAGGTGCTTTTGATATTTTCAATCGCCATATCCAGGAACTTATCCGCCCAGGTAATGCCATCGGCATCGGTGTTGCTCTCGGAGTTCAGGGGAGATTTGGTGTCGATTAGGAAACTGATGTAATAGCCGTACTGATTGCAGTAGGTGTTGATAGCGTCAATATAGAAATAATTCAGCTCATCTGCGCGCAGTGTATGGGCACCAATTGTGAATACTTGATTGCGGCTGACTGCCGGGGTGCTTTCGCCAAAACTAGGTTGGGTCCAGATCTGGTCGGGTTTATTACAGGCAGCCAGGGAAACTGCCATCGCTAGAACCAGCAGAAAGGCACTTAGCTGTTTTGCTTTGCGACGCATATATGTCCTCCTTTGAACGTTTGGTGGGTAAAGACAGAAATATGGAAATGTATTCCCGTGGGATTACTGAGATAACAGCATCTTTAGATACAAAATTGCTTCCCGGTAGCCTTCGATGCCATGGCCCATGATGGTCTTGCAGCAGGCCATACCGGCGTAGGAAACCTGCCGGAAATTTTCCCTTGCGGCCACATCGGAGATATGCACCTCCACAGCAGGCAGCCCCACAGCCTTCAAAGCATCCAAAATGGCGATAGAGGTGTGGGTGTAGGCGGCAGGATTGATAACGATGGCATCAAAGACCCCGTAGGCTTCCTGGATTTTATCCACCAAACAACCTTCATAGTTGCTCTGATATTGTACGATTTCGATATTTTCCTTTTTTGCGGTCTGCTCCAGCAGCACCAGCAGATCAGAAAAGGTTTCCCGGCCATAAATATCCGGCTCCCGGATACCCAGCAGATTGATGTTGGGCCCGTTCAGTACAAGAATTTTCATAGATATTTCCTCGATTTCTGTCATTGCGAGCCGGTGTGCACACCGGCCCGGCAATTCCGGATTGCATCGGTTACTTCCTTCAAACTGCCGCTGTTGTCGATCACAAAGTCGGCAAAGGCAGCATACATAGGCTCCCGTACCCGGTACATAGCTTCCAAATCAACGGACAAGGGCCGTCCCTCTTTGGGGAGCTGATCCAAAGCGCGCTGAAGCCAGAAAATAGTTCCGTTCTGGTGGAGCAGGGGATAGTTTTCGCACCTTGTCACGCAGCCGCCGCCGGTGGCGATCACCAGTCCCGACTGCTTGCCAAGCAATGCCAAAACCTGCGTTTCCAGAGCGCGGAACGTATCTTCTCCATCCTCCGCAAAGATTTGGGGGATGGATTTTTTTGCCAGTTTTTCAATTTCCCTGTCGGTGTCCACAAAGGTTTTGCCCCATGATTGCGCCAGCAGCCGCCCGATCGTGGATTTACCGCAGCCGGGCATTCCGATGAGTATGATGTTTTCCATCTGTGCGGTTAAGCTGCGGTATATTTCTTCCATGGATTTTGCTTTCTCCGTCTTTCCTGTAAAGCGTTCTGCCGCATGGATCGCCTGGGAGATCAGCATCCACAGACCGTTTTCCGCCACGATGCCCCGTTTTTCTGCATCCAGCAAAAGCTGTGTCCGGGCCGGATTGTAGATCAGATCGAGAACGCCCTCCAAATGGGGGAACAGCGACAGATCAACGGGCGAAACACCGGTGTTTGGATACATACCCACAGGTGTCGTATTCACGATCATGGCAGCGTCGCTGTGCCGGAGCAGATCGTGATAATTGTTTTCACCGCTGCGGGAGATGACAACCACATGGGCGAGCGCATCCTGCAATACGGCCTGCACTACCTTGGATGCACCGCCGCTGCCCAGTACCAGGCATTTTTTGCCGGCAGGGGAGAGCCCGCTTTTTGCCAGCATGGCATGAAAACCCCAGTAGTCCGTGTTGTAACCAGCCAACTTACCGTCATTGCGCACGATGGTATTTACTGCGCCCAGCTTTTTAACAATATCGGACGCATGATCCAGATAGGGGATCACGGTCTGTTTATAGGGTATGGTCACATTCAGACCGTCCCAATCACTGTTTTGCAGAAAATCGGCCAATTCCGCCGGCTCTTTTTCAAACAGTGTATATTCATAATCGCCCAGTTGGGCATGGATGGCAGGGGAGTAGCTGTGCCCCAGCGTTTGCCCCAGAAGTCCGCATTTCATTATTTATACCACCTCGGTGTAGCTGCCAAGATAAGAGAAGCCTTCACACAGGTCATCCAGCTCGCAGATCAGCTGCACAAACGCATCCGCGTATACGGATGCTTCCAGATCAAAATAGAACATCCCCACGAAATGCTGACTGGGAATGGGTCTGGATTCCAGTCGCACCACGTTGATACCCAAGGTGTACAGCCGCGCAAGCACTTTGTACAGCGCCCCGGGTTTATCGGAAAGGGCCATGCGGATGGTGCTTCTGTCTGCACCGGGGAAGATCTCCAGATCAGCGCTGATACACAAATACTGTTCCTGCGCCGACAGACGGTAAGCACGCACGATGAAAAGCCCCTGCTCCTGCAGCCGATCATACAGCTGTTTGGCATTTCCCGCCACCGGCACAATACCATAGCGGCACAGCCCCTGTGCAAGGGCAGACAGGATGCCGTCTGTGGACTTAAAGGGCATGATGTGGCAATCACCGAACAGTTTGCGGCAGACCATTTCTGCGGTACTGCCATCTGTGCCCATGCAGGCAATTACCCCGTCTCTCGGCAGCAGCTTGGGCGTGTTTTCCACAGCTTCGCTGATGCGGCTGTAAAGGGGCGTTCGTGGGGCGTTACGCTGGGATTGATACCCACGGCTCAGTTCAAAAAGCATGGAGTAGAGCACTTTGGTGTAGACTTCCATCTCCGGTCCTGCTTTTTTTGCTACGTCCAGCAGCTTGTCTGCTTCCCGCTCCGGCACAAAAATCGGCAGACCATTTTCCTTTTTATAATCAGCGATTCGGGCTGAAACTTCCATTCGCTCCGCGAACAGACGCACCAGCGCATCGTCGATTTTGTCAATTTCCAAACGCAGTTCGTTCAGTTCCATTGTCCTACCTGCTTTCTTGAGATTGTGATGTAAATTGTTGTTTACCAGTTGTAGGTCATTCCGAGCCAGTGCGCACACTGGCGTGGGAATCCCCTGGTTAGACGGAAAACGTGACGAAATGCACCTAAAATACTTAGGGGATTGCCACACCAGTGACCGAATCAAGGTATGATTGCCCCCGGCAATCATTGATATTTTGAATTCGCTGCGCGGGCACCACGGTCACTGGTTCGCAATGACCGAATATCTTAGTGTAAACAACAATTTATCGCATGATTATTTATGCGCGCTGTATTCTGCCATCAGATCATAAATAGCGATGGCGGCGGCGGCCTCTACCACCGGTACTGCCCGGGGCACGATGCAGGGATCATGCCGCCCCTTAATCTGAATGGTTACTTCTTCCATGGTCTTCATATTTACGCTTTTCTGTGGCTTCCCAATGGATGGCGTAGGCTTGACGACTGCCCTGAAAATAACGGGCATACCGTTGGTAATGCCGCCCAGGATACCACCGCAGTTGTTCGTTGCGGTTCGTATTGCACCGTTTTCAACGGTATAGGCATCGTTGACCCAGCTTCCGTAAAGCGTAGCCATGGCTTGCGTGTCTCCAAATTCCACGCCTTTTACAGCCGGAATGCCATAAACCGCGGTGGCAATGCGACCTTCCACACCGCCAAACATAGGTTCACCCACACCGGCAGGAAGTCCCAGGATCGCGCATGCGATCACACCGCCAACACTGTCCATGGTTTCCTTTGCATAGGACAGCACAGACAGCATTTGAGCTTTGGAATCCGGGTTGATCACTGGAAAATCTTTGTAAATTTTCTCCACTTGCGGATGGACAGGGTCAAGGTACTCGTCATTAACAGTGCCTAAGGATTCAATATGGGCATAAATACGAATACCTTTATTCTCCAGCCATTGCTTACACAGTCCGCCGGCGATGCACATGGGGGCGGTCATCCGGCCGGAGAAGGGACCACCGCCGGACATATCGAAATCCAGACCGTATTTCATCCATGCGGCAAAATCCGCGTGACCCGGCCGGGGAATATACTTCAGTTCGTCGTAATCCGATTTGCGCACATTGGTGTTGGCGATGGTGGCGGTGATGGTTTCGCCGGTGGTGAAGCCACCCGAAATACCGCTTTCAAAAACCGGTACATCCGCCTCTTTGCGTGAGGTGGACCAAGGGTTTTGTCCGGGGGCTCTCCTGTTCAGAAATGCTTGCAGCTTGTCAAAATCCACAGGTAGCCCCGCCGGGATACCCTCCAGCGTCATGCCGATGGAGGGCCCGTGGGATGTACCGAAGATGGAGAGTTTTATATTTTCACCAAAGGATGATGCCATAGGCTACCTCCGTATCCGTAGAGGGCGATTGAGACACATCGCCCCGGTGTATATGCCTTACGAATAGGGCCGATGTGCCTCAATCGGCCCCTACGTCAATTTGCTGAAATCATCCCAAAAACCGGGATAGGATTTCTTTACACATTCCGCATTCAAAATGGTCACCGGCTCTGTGCAAACGGTGGCGGCGATGGCCCCTGCCATGGCAATGCGGTGATCGCCAAAGCTATCCACAGTTCCTCCGACCAGCCCTGTGCCGAAAACGGTCAGGGTGTTTTCTGCGGCGGTGGCTTTACCGCCCAAGCTTTCCAGCATGGCGATGATGGCTGCCACCCGGTCCGACTCTTTCAGCCGCAACCGGCGAATATCCGTAAACACAGCGCCTTTTCTGGCGGCAGCAACTACCGCTAAAACCGGCACTAGATCCGGAATATGGGCGGCAGAAATGGGGATAGTATCCTCCAGCTTGGGGAGCAAATCCATGATTGCCTTGTCCCCCTGGGGAGAACACTTATTGAGTCCCAGCACCTGGATTTCACTTCCCAGAGCATTGGCGGCCAGCCAAAAGGCCGCATTGCTCCAGTCACCCTCTACCTCAATTCGTTCGGGACAGCCATCCTGGAACATATCCAAAACATAACGGGTCATCTCGATATAAGGCTTGGACTCCACATTGCCTGTGATCTGAAGGCTGGTTTCTCCCTCAATCAGCGGCAGCGCCATCATCAGGCCGGAAATAAACTGACTGGATACACTACCTTCCATCCGGTAGGTACCGGGCAGTAGCTTGCCGGTGCAGTGAATGGTATTCTCAGTAGGCCGTGTGAGTGTACAGCCCATTCGCTCCATCTCCTCCCAAAGTGGGGACAGGGGTCGCTGGGGCAGCCGGCCTTCCATTTCAAAAACAGTATCAATACCCAGCGCCCCCACGATGGGCAGCAAAAAACGCAGAGTAGAACCGCTCTCATGGCAGTTGATCAGTACGCGGGAAGGACCGGGATCGGTATCATATTGATAGGGACAAATGTGGTAGCCATAGTCGGTTCGTACGATGGCGTGGCATAGCTGATTGAGACCCTCTGCAGTGGCCTCCACATCTTCATTGACCCCGGAAAGGATCAGATCGGAACAGCTCTTGGCAAACGCGGCACAGATCAGCAATCTGTGAGCCATGGATTTGGAAGGCGGCACCGTGACAACGCCCTTAAGCTTTCCGGGCAGTAGGGTAATATCCATTTACATACCTTCTTCAATAAAGGTTTTCAGTTCTTCTGTGGAAATGGGTTTGATTTCACAGTTGCCAACACCCCTGGCTACAATGAGGTTCACCGCATCGCCGCTGCGCTTTTTGTCAGATAGCGCAGTATTCCACAAATCGGATGGGGACAGATCAGTTGCGGTGGGCAGACCGAATTGCTCCAAAAGAGCAACTATTCTGTCAGCATCCGGGCATTTCGTTGCCCGGCAGACCGTGGCCATGCCGATGGAAACGGCCTTACCGTGGGAGACGGTATAATCACTACATTTTTCGATGGCGTGGCCGATGGTGTGCCCCAGGTTCAGCAGCATCCGCTGTCCCCGGTCAAATTCGTCCCCGGCTACCACATTCCGCTTGTGTTCAATGCACCGGGTGATGACCCATTCCCGGTCAAAATCCAGTCCATCCCGCTCCAGAATGTTAAACAGCTCCGGATCAAAAAGGACAGCATATTTGATGATCTCGGCGCAGCCGTCCCGGAAAATGTCCTCCGGCAGCGTATTCAGCGTGTCAATATCGCACAGAACCGCTGAGGGTTGATAAAATGCACCGCAGAGATTTTTTCCTGTGGGCAGATCAATGCCCGTCTTGCCGCCAACGGAGGAATCCACCATAGCCAGCAGGGAAGTGGGCACCTGAATATAGGGAATGCCACGCAAATAGGTGGCAGCGGCAAAACCGGCCAAATCGCCAACTACACCGCCGCCAAGCGCAACAATGCAGTCGCAACGGGTGAACTGATTTGTTGCAAGAAAGTTTAAAAGTTTCAGATAAGTCGCGGTATTCTTGCTGTTTTCGCCTGCAGAAAATACAAAACTACAGACAGATAATCCGGAAGCCGGGCAGCTTTCGGTGGCAGCGGCGCCATACAAAGACCACACATTGTCATCGCTGACAATGCAAACCTTGTCCGCCTTTGTGACTTCGCGGATCGTGCTGCCGATGTGAGTGAGGATACCGCGGCCTATGGTAACAGTATAGTTTCTGGAAGCTTTTACCTGTATCTGTTTCATACCATTGCCTCACGAATTTTACGGATACGGACGGAAAGGTCTGCAAACTGGGCTGGGGTCAGGGATTGTGCGCCGTCACAAAGGGCGCAGGCGGGGTCGTTGTGTACCTCCACCATCACACCGTCCGCGCCGGCGGCAACACCTGCCATTGCGAGGGAAGGCACGAGCTTGGCGCTTCCGGACGCGTGGCTGGGATCAATGACCACAGGCAGATGGCTCAATTCCTGTAATGCCGGAACAGCAGAAATATCCAGGGTGTTGCGCGTGTAAGCTTCGAAGGTGCGGATGCCACGTTCACAGAGAATGATCTTTTCGTTGCCCTCGCTCATGATATATTCCGCACTCATCAGCAGCTCCTGCAGGGTAGAGGACAGACCCCGTTTCAGCAGTACCGGTTTTTTGGTGCGGCCAACTTCCTTCAGCAACTCATAATTCTGCATATTTCTGGCACCGATCTGAATCATGTCCACATCCCGGAAAAGATCCAGGTGGTGAATGTTCATAAGTTCCGTGCAGATGGGAAGACCGGTGACCGCTTTGGCAATCTGCAGCAGCCGCAGACCTTCTGCGCCCATACCCTGAAAATCGTAGGGGGAGGTACGGGGTTTGAAGGCACCGCCGCGCAAAATGGATGCGCCGGCTTCTTTTACGGACTGGGCTACAGCAATGATCTGTGCTTCGGCTTCCACACTGCAGGGCCCTGCGATCATAGCGAAATGACCGCCGCCGATTTTTGTATCACCGATTTCCACCACAGTATCCTGGGGGTGGAACTTGCGGTTTGCCTGCTTAAAGGGCTCGCTGATGCGCTGCACAGAGGAAACGACCTCCATAGAGCTGAGCAGCTGGATGTCCACACGGCTCACATCGCCGATCAGACCCAGAATGGTGACTCCGTTTCCGGGATATACATGGGCCTGCAGACCCATGCGAGCCAGCCAGTCAATGATGAAAGCGGTTTGTTCGGGGGTGGTTCCCTGTTTGAGTACGGCGATCATAGGCGAATCTCCTCATAAAAAACGACGCTGCACGAGTCATTCGTGCAGCGTCTGCAAAATGGTAAAGTGTGGCCGAAAGGGGGATCCTTTGCGGCGCTGACAAGAATTTAGGATATTATACCACAATTCTTTTCGGTTCGCAAGTATCAGATAGCGCCTTATTCGGGCTGGGATTGCTCTGTCACGGACTCCTGCACCGTGATCTGCAGTGTATGCACAAAGCACCCGTCAAAATACAGAGAAATGGTGTATTCACCCGTGGCTTCCGGCATATACGGCAGGATCAATACGCAGGTGCTTTCGTCCCACATTTCCTTCCAGTTAAGGATGGTGCGAATGGTTTGCAGATGGTTGCCGTTTGTATCGTGCACTACGAACTGGACAGGAAGCTGCACGTCGATTTCTTCAGGTTCCTGGAGGAAAACGGTAATCAGCAGACCGGCAGCTTCACCGACCGTGAAATCGGTGCGGAAGTTTTCTGCCGGAATATCGGTTGCGGTCCACTTATTGCCCTCCGGCAAGAGGAAAGACTGAATAGTCAAATCCTTGCTTGTGACAGCGTATTTGCCGAATACTTCCACATCGGTTACAGTATGATCATAGTTTCCGCCAAAAACAGTATTCCTGTCAGCGGTCTCAATGGTGAAATTGTAACTGCCATTGTATACCGCCTGGATGGTTGCACTGCTTTGCTGCAGCAGCAATACCTTTTCTTCTCCACCGTCGATGCTGTAGCGCAATATCCAACTCTCTACAGGCAGTTGTGCGGTGTATTCCCAGGAGACTGCCAGTGCCAGGTCTTCTGTCAGACCGCAGGTAAAACCGGTAACGGTGACAGGATTGGCGCTGATGGAGGTACTGATGCTTTGGTTCATGCCGGCGGCAGTTACCTCTACAGTGCAAGCGGTGCTGTGATCCAATTCGGTAAAGGTATAAGAAAGGTCGCTGGTGGCCACGGTGACATTGTAGCCCGATTCGTTGTAGCAGCGCACATACCACTCGGTGACAGTGTAGCCCTCGGGCTGCTGCCACTGTGCTGTCAGCTTACCGCCGCCGCATTCGTTGATGGTTAGATCCTGGGCAAACAGAATCCTGGTAGCCACAAATTCCGTCTGGATCTTACCTGCCAGATACAGGCTGTCCGGGGAAACCAGGGTAAAGGTATAGTGTGCGCCTTCTGCCAGATCGGTAACGACCACACTGCGGCCTGTGAAGGAAACCCGCTTTTCAGGAAGGCCTTCGGCCGTGCAAACAACGATCCAATTATCGGTTTCCGGGCCACTTACGGTGAAATTCAGGGCAACGGAGCAATCCGTTGGGCCGATTCCGGCAGTAAAGCTGAGGATCTGGGTCTGGGCGGGGGTTGCAAAGTTTTCATAAACTTTTCCGCCAAGCTCGTGGTGACCGCTGACCTCAACCTTTACCGTGTAATAAGTGCCGGGATTGAGCTGGTTGAAGGTGGCGATGCCGTTGACCACATTGCTGGTACTGCTGTTGCCGTAGCTGTCGGTACAAACAATGCTGAGCAGCGAATCGTCGATTTCAGAGATGACCTGCACAGTTAAAGTGCCCTTGTCGTAGGTCAGCACAAGGTCATCCACCTGCAGCAGATATTGATTCTCGTAGTAGTTTTTGATGAAGAAACAGCCGATCAACAGTACCACCATAACGGCTGCTGCCACAGCGATCTTCCAGGGGAAGGAATAGGTGCGCTCGCTGGTTTTCTCCTTGGGTGCCTTCTTTTTTGCGGCTTTTTTCGGTGTTTCGGTTTTTTGGGGGGCTTCTTCGGGGATGTACAGGATCGGCTGTGCATCTTCAGTTGGGGAATCTTCGGTTTCTTCAACCGGTTCTTCGGCCACATCCACAAGCGGCTGTTCTGGCAGATCGGTTATTTCCTCAACAGCCTCCTCAACAGTCAGCTGCGCAGTCGGCTGATCCTCTTCCAGCACGATGGGCGCCGGCATGGGAGCAAATACGGGCTCCGGGGCAACAGGCGGCTCCGGCAGTTCGTGGCTGATCAGTTCATCAGCCTGGGCAAACATTTCCGACAGCTCCTCGGTCATCACCGCGTCGGACACATCGGCGGTATTTTCCTCACTGGGCGCAGTCTCGTCGTTTACAAGGCCGGACAGGAATGCCAGTTCATCCGGATCGGCGTTTTCCAGCTCCTCTATTTCCTTTTGCAGCTGCTGGGGATCTGCCTCCGGCAGGAAGGGCTCTTCCTGAGGTACTTCTTCCTCCTCAGCCCGGTCCAGTACCGGGGGAATGATGGGCGTTTCGGGAGCGCCATAGGTCTGCAGATAGTCAATCAGCGCATGGGCCATTTTCGTGGGCTCCTGCCAGCGCTGCTTGGGATCGGGATGGCAGGCCTTGAGAATGATCTCGGCCATTTCGTAATCCGCATAGACGGGCGGGGGCAGAATCTCAGCGGGGGCAGCACCCTCAAAGGGCAGCACGCCACCGTTGTATGCCTGATAAAGCACCAGGCCCAGGGCATAAATGTCTGCTGTGGCGTTGACCACAGCCATATCGTCCGCCAGTTCCGGGGCGGTGTAGCTGCTGCGGTATTTGGCAGGCAGGGAAGCGTACTTCAGCGAGGACAGGGCGATAAACCCCACATCGCCGATGCGGAAGCCCTGTTCCGGATCCCGGAAAATATTACCGGGCTTCAAATCTACATACAGATAGCCGGTACGGCGGCTGGCAGCCAGTGCAGCGCAAAGGTCAAGTCCCAGATTGGTCACATCCGCGTGGGTCATCACATCGTTGCGGAAAATACGCGCAAGGGTCTCCTTGTATGTACCCAGCAGATAAACATGGTAGCCCACATCGCCCTCCATGGGTTGGATCTGCGCTTCCAGATAGGGCACAAAGCCTTCCTGATGGCTGAGTCCCCGCAGAATATCGGTCTGGCTTATCACGTCTTTGGAAAGGGTCATAAAGTAGTCCAGCGCGGCATCCTTGTCAGACAGAGCGCCGGTCAGCAGAAGCGCATCCAGCTTGGACTGGGACGCGGGGATCGAAATGACCTTAACAATATATTTTTCGTCTGTACCCCGGCGGATGGCGGGATAGCAGCTTACGCCGTCATGGCTGCTCATGACTTCGCCAAGCAGATACGGGCTCAGCATGGGCAAATTCAGTTTCGGGGATGACAAGATCCATCGCCTCCAGAAATTCATCTATCCTATTTATCATAATGGATGATCACCTAAAATGCAACAGCTTTCTTTGGGTGGCGACCCGGTTTTTTCCCTTATGGTTCGACAAAAGATTGGGCCTGCCGGGAAGGAAAAGATAAATTGTGGCGGCATTGCTGTCAGTAAAACTGCACAACAAACGAAAATTTGTGGGATTAACATAAAAATTTACTTTTTGTTGTTGTTTTATGCTTTCAGAAATGGTATAATACAAAAAAACAGGAATGGAGGCATGTACATGAATAAAATAGTTTGCGATGTCTGTGGTACTTCCTATCCGGAAACCACGGTGCAATGTCCGATCTGTGGAACAGCGAAAACCGATACAGCCAAAACCGCAACCGGTGCGGACACCGGCTATGCCTATGTCAAGGGCGGAAGATTCTCCCATGCCAATGTCCGCAAGCGCAACGCAGGCAAGAAAGAGCTGCCTCGGGTCGTCGCCCCGGCCAAGCCGAAAAAGGAAGCTCCGGTCAAACCGAAAAAGGAAACCGCGGCACCCAAGACTGAAAAGCAGGAGAATGGGGTAAAGCCGATTCCGGAAGCACCCGTGCCTCAAAAGGAACGTCCCGTCAAGCAGAAGCCTGCCAAGAAAGGCGGAAAAGCACCCAACATTCTGCTGGCGCTGATCGCTCTGCTGCTGGTGGTTGCCATTATTGCTGTGATCGCCTATATCGTCAAGGGCTATCTGGATGAACGGAATGAAAATGCGGATCCTGTCGGCTCCACCTCCAGCCAAACCTCTGAGCCTGCGGACATCCGTGTGCCCTGTACCGGCCTGAAGCTGGCGCTGAGCCAAAAGACCTTTACCTCCGCCGACGACAAATTCTATCTGAGCGTTACGGTCAGTCCTAAGGATACCTGCACCGATGCCGTGACCTATGAATCCAGCGATCCGAGAATCGCAACCGTGGACGATAAGGGTATTGTTCGTCCTGTTGCCAACGGTCAGTGTATCATTTATGTCCACTGCGGTGACTATACCGTCGAATGCTATATCACCTGTGAAAATCTGGCTGTTGAGCCTACGGATCCCACCGACCCCACCGGCCCCACTGAGCCTACGGACCCTGTGGTCGAGCTGGTGCTCAGCAAGACCGAAATTGAGCTCAATGGCTACGGTGACAGCGCCATCATCTACAACGGTGAGATTGACCGCGCTGAGATTACCTGGACCAGCAGCGATGAAGAGGTTGCAACTGTAGAAAACGGCAAGGTGATTGCCGTTGGTAATGGCAACGCCACCATTACTGCCGAGTATATGGGCCAAGTGGCTACCTGCGTTGTGCATTGCGCAAATGTGGTGGTTACCAGTTATGAATTGCGTACACCTTACGGCCTGGCCACTGACTTTACCCTCAAGGTAGGCGAAACCATCAAGCTGTATCTGGTGGATAAGGAAACCGGCGTACGGATCCAGCCGGAGAACCTGACCTTTACAGTGTCCAAAGATGGCATCATCTCCATCGACGAAAACGGTAAGGTCACCGCTCTGGCAAAGGGCAGGGTGACAGTAACCGTCACTTATGGCGATGTGTCTCTTACTGCGGTGGTGCGCGTAAGTAAGTAAATCTTTGCGGCGGCGTTTATGCGCCGCCGTTTCCAATTGCAAGCAAAAAATGGAAAAATATGGTTTTTCTGGTTGAAATTTCGGATGTGGTTTGTTATACTGTTTGGGGAAACAAATATCCGCATTGCGGAAACAAAAAATAGGAGGTAATCCCATGAAGAAATTCGCAAAGATCCTGTCTGTTATTCTTTGCCTGGCAATGCTCCTGTCTTTCGCCGCTGTGTCCTTCGCTGCTGAAGAAGGCAAGACCTATGTAAAGGTTACAGAAGATCAGGACGACTGGTCCGGCACCTATCTGTTGGTCTGTGAAGCCAGTGGCTATGCCTTTAACGGCGGCCTGGAAAAGCTGGATGCTGCCAACAACAGCGTTGCTGTGACCGTTGCCGGTGACAAGATCACCACCGCTGAAAACATTGCTGTTACCGTTGAAAAGGTTGACGGCGGCTATGTTATGAAGGCTGCCAACGGCCAGTATTTCTACGGCCAGTCCGGTGCCAACAAGCTGCTGTCCACCGCTGACAAGGCTGAGGCCGCTGCTGCTCCCATTACCTTCACATTCGTCGAAGGCGAGCTGGCTATCGTTTCCGCAACTTCTCATATGCGTTTTAATCCCACCGAGAATCAGCTGCGCTTCCGTTTCTTCAAGGAGGCCACCTATGCCAATCAGGCTGCTGTGTCCCTGTTCAAGCTGGATGAGGATGCTGAGCCCGCTGCTGAGGAAGTGACCATTCCCGAGGCTATCGAGATCGCCAAGGAAGGCAATGGCAAGAAGTACATTGTCCGCGGCACTGTTACTGAGATCAAGAACGCCACCTGGGGCAATATGTACATCGAAGATGCCGACGGCAACAAGCTGCTGATCTATGGCACCTACAGCGCTGACGGCAGCACCCGTTACGATGCTATGGAAGTCAAGCCCGCTGTTGGCGACGAAGTGATGCTGATGGGCGAACTGTCCACCTACAACAATGAATCCCAGATGAAGAACGGCTGGCTGCTGGCCCATACTCCTGCTGCCGGTGAGCCCGAGCCCACTCCCGATCCCGTAGAAGTCACCATTCCCAAGGCCATTGAGATTGGCGCTGCCAAGGATCACAATACCTACACCGAGGAAAAGTACATTGTTACCGGCACGATCTGCGAGATCACCAACACCATGTATGGCAACCTCTACATTCAGGATGCCGACGGCAACAAGCTGCTGATCTACGGCCTGTATGATACCGCTAACAACCGCTATGATGCCATGAATCCCCAGCCTGCTGTCGGCGATGTTATCACCGTTGTCGGTGTTCTGGGTCAGTACAATGGCAATCCTCAGATGAAGAATGGCACGATGACTGCCCATACTCCCGCCCAGGGTGGTGATGAGCCCGAGCCCACTCCCGATCCCGTAGAGATCACCATCGCTGAGGCCATTGCCATCGGCGCTGCCAAGGAGCACAACACCTACACCGAAGAGAAGTACATCATCACCGGTGTCGTCGCTGAGATCACCAGCGACATCTGGGGCAATATGTACATCCAGGATGCCGACGGCAACAAGATCCTGCTGTACGGCCTGTACGATGTAGACGGTAACCGCTTCGATGCTTTCGCAACCAAGCCCGCTGTGGGTGATACCATCACCGTTGTTGGTATTCTGGGTCAGTACAATGGCAATCCTCAGATGAAGAATGCCACCATGACTGCCCATACTCCTGCCCAGGGTGAAGAAGAGCCTCCGCACACCGGCGATGCCATCATGCTGGCTGTTTGTGGTCTGCTGACCTCCGGTGGCGTTCTGGCCATCCTGCCCAAGAAGCGTGAGAACTAATCCTTTCTAAAAGTAACCGCAGCAAGGGTTTCCTTGCTGCGGTTTCCTGTTATTCGTCCTTGTACAGCCGGCTTCTTCGGAAGAGGAAAGAGATGCACCAAATACCGCTCAGCGCGATCACGATATACACGATGCGGCTGAGCAGGCTCATGCTGCCGAACAGCCATGCTACCAGGTCAAAATTGAAAATGCCCACCAACCCCCAGTTGACACAGCCAACGATGCTCAGGATCAATGCCAGAATATCCATTGAATTCGAAACCTCCTTGAATTTGTTGGAATATTTGTAGATTTCCCACAAATTTGAGAACTATACTTCTGCATTGACCTTTTTTTGTTTTATGCTATAATGAAATTGTTTAGAAAAAATATAAGAAAGGCGTGTTTTTATGAAAATCTTTGGCTCTACCGATATTCTGATGCCTGCTTCTGCTGCAATGGAAACCTGGGCTGTTATCGCCTGCGACCAGTTCACCTCCGACACCGCTTATTGGAAGCGTGTGGCCGATACCGTGGGTAACAAGGAATCCACCCTCCACATGATTCTGCCCGAGGCACACCTTGGCTCCGCAGATGAGGCTGCTATCGTCAAGGAAATCAACGCCACCATGGACCGCTACCTGGCAGGTGACACCTTCAAGACCTATGCCAATTCTTACATTTATGTAGAGCGCACCCTGATCAACGGCACAGTCCGTCCCGGCCTGATCGGAGCCGTGGATCTGGAGCAGTACAACTATAACCCCGGCTCCACTTCCGCTATCCGCGCCACCGAGAAGACCGTTCTGGAGCGTATTCCGCCCCGTCAGCGTGTCCGTAAGGATGCCGGCATCGAATTCCCTCATGTGCTGATGCTCTGCGATGACGATAAGAAGCAGCTCATTGAGCCCATCGGCGCCATCAAGGATCAGCTGACCAAGCTGTATGATTTCGATCTGATGGAAGGCGGCGGCCGTATCTGTGGCTGGCTGGTTGACGGCCGGATCGCTGCTGATTTCGATGAGCGTCTGCAGGCTTATGTTGCCTCCGTACCTGCCAAGTATGCCGACCTCAGCGGTGCACCTGTAACGCTGGCTGTGGGCGATGGTAACCACTCCCTGGCTACTGCCAAGAGCTGCTATGAAACCCTGAAGGCAAACAATCCCGGCGTGGATATGTCCGAACATCCCGCCCGTTTCGCGCTGGTGGAACTGGAAAACATTCACGATGATTCCCAGGTCTTTGAGCCCATTCACCGCATCCTCTTTGACGTGGACGGCAAGAAGCTGCTTTCCGATCTGCAGGCTATTTGTGCCGAGGACGGCTTTGCTGTGGAGTATATCATGGGCACCGAGCGGGGCACCCTGTATCTGGATAAGGCCAAGGGCGAACTGGCTGTGGCTGTGCTGCAGGAGTTCCTGGATGGCTGGATGAAGGACAACAAGTGCGAGATCGACTACATCCACGGTGATGATGTGGTGGCAGAGCTGGCGCAGAAGGAAAATGCCGTTGGCTTCCTGCTGCCCGGCATGGAGAAGCACCAGTTGTTCCGCGGTGTCATCTCCGGCGGTGTGTTGCCCAGAAAGACCTTCTCCATGGGTCATGACCGCGAAAAGAGATATTATCTGGAAGGCAGAAAAATCAAATGACAACTCTTTACGAAGGCGCTTTTGCCAAGATCAATTTAACGCTGGATGTGCTTGACAAGCGTCCTGACGGCTACCATAACTTAAAAAGTGTCATGCAGACCATCTCCCTGCGTGACGATATTGAGATCGACATCGGCACAGGTGAGCCCTGGAGCCTGCTGTGCAGTGTCGATGGCATTCCCACCGATGAAACAAACCTTGCCTGGCGGGCAGCCAAGCTGTTCTTTGACACCACCGGAAAAGATCCCAACGGTCTGCAGATTCGCATTCTCAAGCGGATCCCTGTAGAGGCCGGACTGGGTGGCGGCAGTGCGGATGCGGCTGCTGTGCTGCGGGCGCTGAACACCCATTACGGCGCGCCCTTCTCTCTGCCGGCCCTGGCAGAGCTGGGTGCACAGATCGGCAGCGACGTGCCTTTCTGCGTTTTGTGCGGTACTGCGTCTGTGGAAGGCAAGGGTGACCGTATCCGCAAGCTGCCGGATATGCCCGACTGCATTTTTGTAGTCTGTAAGCCGGATTTCTCTGTATCCACTCCGGAATTGTATGCAAAGATCGATAACAGAGCCATTGCCCAGCGCCCCAATCAGCAGGCTATGGAAGGTGCTATGCTCAGCGGCGATCTGGTGCAGGTGGTCAACAATGTGTGCAATGTGTTCGATCCCATTGTCACGGAGGAGCACCTGGAGCTGAATTACATCAAGTCTGTTATGAACAGCTATGATGGCGTGGGTATGCAGATGACCGGTTCCGGCTCTGCGGTATATTGCATCGTTCAGGAATTTGAGGCAGCCGCAGTGATCTGCAATATGCTCAAGAGCAACTATCCCAACGTATTTATTGCCAAACCTGTATAAATTTACCGAAAACCGTCCATACTGAGGATAAATCAGTATGGACGGTGTTTTTATGCGGAAAATCATCAAATTATTGGCAGTGCTTGCCATTTTGGCGTTGTTGTTGGATTTCGCAGGGTTAGCTGTCGACAAGCATACCTTGCGTCAGTCTCTGATACGGCTGCACGTGGTGGCGGCATCGGATTCGCGGGAAGATCAAGCGGCAAAACTGCAGGTGCGCGATGCGGTGATTGCCTATGTGGATCAGGCGCTGAGCCATGTGATGACCGTTGAGGAAGCGAAAGCCTGGCTGGAAGAGAATCTGCCCGGCATTCAAAGTGCCGCCAACGAGGTGCTGAAGAAGCTGGGGATGCAGCAAAGCGCCGTGGTTACATTGCGGGAGGAAGCCTTTCCTGTCCGCCATTATGATACCTTTTCCCTCCCGGCAGGGGTGTATAATTCCCTGCGGATCACCATTGGTGAGGGCGCTGGGCAAAACTGGTGGTGCGTGGTGTTTCCCAAGCTGTGTCTGCCGGCTGTGGGAGAGAATACCGAGGACATAGCCGCCGGGGCAGGTTTTTCCCAGGAGCTTACCAATACCGTTACACGGCAGGGCGGCTACAAGCTGCGGTTCTTTTTTCTGGATCTGCTTGGCAAAATTGAAAATTTCCTCTTTGGGGCATAATTTTACTATCCATCCCAGCAGTTGTGTGATATGATATAAAAAACAACAGAAAGGCGGCGTGAGGATGCTGACATTGCTGCTGGGCAGGGATTGGACTGCCAACCGAAAAGAAATACTCAGGCGTATTGCCGATGATGTGCGATGTGAAAAACCGGGTCGTATTTTGCTGGTTCCGGAGCTCATCAGCCACGATACAGAACGCCGTCTGGCATCTGTGGCCGGGGATACCGCCAGCCGATTTGCGCAGGTGCTCAGCTTTACCCGTTTGGCTCACCGTATCTGCGATCTGGTAGGCAATGGGGCAGAGGAATGTCTGGATAACGGTGGCCGTGTGGTTGCCATGGCATCGGCGGCCCGACAGCTGTCCAGCCGCCTGAAGGCTTACGCATCGGTGGAAACCAAGCCGGAATTCCTGATAGAATTGGTGGAAGCGGTGGACGAGTTTAAGCGCTGCTGCATTTGTGCCGAGGACCTCAAAGCTGCATCGAAGCAGACCGACGGCAGCCTGGCACAGAAGCTGGAGGAGCTCTCCTTGCTTTTGGAAAGCTACGATGCTCTCTGCGCCCAGGGAAAGCGGGATCCCAGAGATCAAATGACCTGGGTTCTGGAGCAGCTGGAGGAGATGGATTTTGCGAAGAATCACGTGCTGTATGTGGACGGTTTCCCGGACTTTACCCGGCAGCATATGGCGATTTTGGAGCATTTTGTGATAAATTCTCCAGAAATAACCATTAGCCTAAACACCGATGGGGTGGATTCGGCTGATCCTGCCTTTGAAAAGGCAGGCGAAACGGCCGGTCAGATTTTGCAGATCGCTCACAAGGCAGGCATTCAGGTACATATTGAGATTCTACAGGGTCGTCAGGATGCCCTGCGTCCTGTCCGAAATGGGCTTTTCCAGGGGAAAACACAATTTGAGCCGGCCTTGGAGGAATGCCTCTATCCTGTCCGTGCCAATTCCCAGCATCAGGCCTGCCTTGCGGCGGCCCAGCGGATTATTGGCTTGACGGAGCAAGGTGTGCGCTATCGGGATATTGCCATCGTCTGTACAGATATGGCTGCCTTTGCGCCTGCACTGCGGTTGGTCATGCGCAAATGCGGCATTCCCATTTACCTGTCTGGTACAGAGGATGTGCTCCGATCCGGTGTGATCACCACGCTGTTCCACGCTTTGGATGCTGCGCTGGCTGGCTTTGAGCAGAGGCAGGTGCTGCGATACCTGCGCAGCGCCCTGTCGCCCCTGCAACCGGAAATCTGCGACCGGGTGGAAAACTATGCGGTCATTTGGGGTATTTCCGGGAGTCGCTGGCTACAGGACTGGACGGCGCATCCACAAGGTCTGGATGGCAAGTGGGATATGCGTTCTGAAACGGAGCTTTCTGAGCTGAATGACGCACGCGCGTTGGCTATGGATCCGTTACTGCGCCTGCGGGAGGGGATGCGTGTTGCCAAAAATTTGGGACAGCAGGTGCACGCGCTGTATGCTTTTTTAGAGGATATTGCCTTTGCTGACCGCCTGAATGCCCTTGCACGGGAAATGGATGGGGCAGGGGATAACCGCAGTGCCCAGATTCTCAATCAGCTTTGGGAGATCCTCCTGGGCGCCCTGGAACAGCTCCACGATATGCTGGGCAATTCTGCCTGGGACGAGGAGAATTTTACAAGACTTCTGAAACTGCTGCTGAGCCAGTACGATGTTGGCACCATTCCCCCTGTGTTGGACAGCGTCAGCGTTGGTGCGGTCAATGCCATGCGCTGCCAACAGGTGAAACACTTGATTGTTCTGGGTGCGGATGAAGGCGCGCTTCCCGGTTACGGCGGCTCCAAGGGTCTGCTGACAGACCAGGAGCGCATAGCCCTGCGCAGTATGGGCGTGCCCCTGACCGGTGGTGCCATGGATGGCCTGCAGGCAGAGTTTGCCGATATTTACGGCGTATTCTGCGGTGCGCAGGAGAGTGTTATGGTGGTTAGCTGTGGTACGCAGCCTTCCTTCATCTACCGCAGACTGGCAGCCATGGCAGGCAGGCAGCAGCAGGCGCAGCGCTGCGATGTGGCAGCTTTGCGTTCGCCCCAGGCGGCGGGTGCCTATCTTGCGGCCTGGGATGCGGCGGATGCCGCTGATGAACTGGGTGTTGCGGATGCCTATTGGGAGACTCTGCACCGCAAAAATTACGATCTCGGCACCATCGGGCCGGAGAATATCCGAAAGCTTTACGGAAAGACCCTGCGGCTTTCCGCCTCTCAGATCGATCGCCAGGCGGAGTGCCGCCTGTCCTATTTCCTCAAATATGGCCTGCGGGCGCAGGAACGGAAGGAGGCCACCGTCGACCCGGCAGAATTTGGCACCTATGTCCATGCGGTACTGGAGCAGACCGCCCGGGATGTGATGAACCTGGGTGGGTTCCACAAGGTAGATCTTGCTTCCACTATGTCCATTGCCCGTGAACACTCCCGTCGTTATGCCGACGAGCGTTTCAGTGCCCTGGATAGCCAGCGGGTGGAATATCTCTTCCACCGCAATATGCTGGAAATGGAAATGGTGGTGGAGGAGCTGTGGCAGGAACTGAACCGGGCGGACTATGCGCCCGCCTGCTTTGAACTGAAATTCGGTATGGGCGACGGCATGGATGCCATTGTCATACCCAACAATGCCATGAATGCCAGCCTGCGCGGAATGGTCGACCGGGTGGATACCTGGCAGCACGGGGGCAGTACCTTCTTCCGCGTGGTGGACTATAAAACCGGCAAAAAGGATTTCGATTACTGTGATGTGTTCAACGGTGTTGGCCTGCAAATGCTGCTGTATCTGTTTGCGCTTGAGGACAGCGGCGGCGATGTAATAGGCGATCAGCGTGTCAGCGCAGGCGTGCAGTATTTCCCGGCAAGAGCCCCCTATGTCAGTGTGGACGGTGCCATGACAGCCGAGGAAGCGGAGGCGGAACGCCGTAAATTGTGGAAACGCAGCGGTCTGCTGCTGAGTAATTCCGATTCGCTTTCTGCGATGGATCCTTCCGAAGCTTTGGATCGCCTTTGCTGTAAGCGGAAAAAGGATGGAACCATCAGCGGCGACCTGGCAGACGGCATACAGCTCGGCCAACTGAAGGCATATATGATGCGCTACCTTGGGGGCATGGTGGAAGACATTGCTTCCGGCAATGTGTTACCCAATCCCTATACCCGCGGTACCAGCCACAATGCCTGTACCTTCTGTCCCTATGGGGATGTGTGCCATAAGGAGACGGTACCCGGACGGCGCAATTATCAGAAAATGGAGCCCCAGCGGTTCTGGGAGGAAATTGAGAAGGAGGGAGCCTATGGCAGAAATACTGACACCTGAACAAAAAGAAGCGGTGCAAAACCGTGGCGGACAGCTTCTGGTTTCTGCAGCTGCCGGTTCCGGTAAGACCAAGGTGCTGGTTGACCGGCTGATGGGCTACCTGATGGATCCGATAAATCCGGCAAACATTGATGATTTCCTCATGATCACCTATACCAAGGCAGCTGCCGCGGAGCTTCGCGGTAAAATTGCCGCCAAGCTTTCCGAGCACGTGGCAAATGACCCCCAAAACGTCCATCTGCAGCGGCAATTGCAGCGGCTGTATCTGGCGAAAATTTCCACAGTCCACGCATTTTGCGGCGATGTTCTGCGGGAATACGCCTATCAACTGGATATTCCCGGAGACTTCCGTGTAGCCGATGAAAATGAGTGCCGGGAAATCCGGGAAACAGTGCTTCTGAAACTGCTGGATGCAGCCTATCAGCAGGGCAGTCCGGTTTTTTTCGCCTTCGTGGACAGTCAGGGCCTTGGCCGGGATGACCGCCTTGTGCCGGAAATCGTCCAAAAGGTTTATGACAGTGCCCGCTGTCACTTGAATCCGTCCCAGTGGCTGATGCGCTGTCAGCAATTGGTGGACACAGAGCAATTGACAGATGCCAGTCAGACCCTCTACGGAGGCTATCTGATGGAACGGTTATTTGCGTGGCTGGATCTGCAGATTGCTGCCATGGATAGCTGTGCGCAGCTTGCGTTGGATAGCCCAAAGGTTTATGAAAACCTTGCTGATACAGTCTGCCAACTCCAAAAACTGCGTCAATGCGGTACGTGGGATGAGATTGTGATGGGCAAGAATGTGGATTTTGGTCGTCTGGTTTTCCCCAAAGCCTTTGATCCGGCGTTGAAGGAACAGATCAAGGCGGTCCGGGAGCGTTGCAAAAAGGGGCTTGAGAAGCAGACGCGAGCATTTTCCAATGATTCTGAGCAAATTCTATCCGACCTTTGTGCTTCTGCAGAAGCGGTTCGTGGTTTGATGGGCCTGGTGGATACCTTTGACAAGGCCTTTACCAAGGAAAAGCGCAGCCGCCGCGTACTGGATTTTGGCGATCTGGAGCACAAAATGCTGGATCTGCTGCTGGGCAAACAGCGCATCGCGACCACCGCTGCGGCGCATGAGATCGGCAGCCGTTTTCGGGAAGTGATGGTGGACGAATACCAGGATTCCAACCAGGTGCAGGATGCTATTTACGGTGCGCTGACGGAAAAACGGCAAAATCTCTTCCTTGTTGGCGATGTGAAGCAGTCCATCTATCAGTTCCGTTTGGCAGATCCCGGCATTTTCCTGCAAAAGTATGCCGCCTTTGTTCCGGCGGCAGAAGCAACAGCAGGGCGGGGAAGAAAGGTGATGCTCAGCCGCAATTTCCGATCCGGTGGCGGCGTGCTGTCAGGCTGTAACGATGTATTCAAGCTTTGTATGTGCCCGGAGGTGGGCGGTCTGTATTACGGCAAGGACGAAGCGCTCTATGAGGGCGTTGCGCATACGCCACTGGGCGAAGCGGAAACGGCACTGTATTGCGTGGATGTGCAGCAGGATACCTATTGGGAGGAAGCTGCTTTTGTGGCAGGTCACATACAATCTTTGCTGGACGGCACCCATTTTGTTCGTGATGGAGATGCCTTGCGGCCGATTCGGCCGGAGGATATTGTGATCCTGCTGCGTTCACCCGGTTCGGCCGGCAGCTATTATATGCGCGCGCTGGACAATGCCGGTATCCGCTATGCCACCGGCGGCGGAGTGGATCTGCTGCGTACCCAGGAAATTGCCACCTTGCGCAGCCTTTTGCAGGCGATCCAGAATCCCTTGCTGGATATTCCCTTGATCGCTGCCATGGCGAGTCCGGTGTTCGGCTTTACCGCGGACGATCTGGCGGCGATTCGTGGGGGCAATAAGCAATCCAGCTTTTATGAGGCATTGACAGCACACGACAGCAAAAAAAGCATTGCCTTTGTCCGCACTTTATCTCACCTGCGTCAGGTGATGCGTCGGAACAGTCTGACAGGCCTGCTGGAGGAAATATTTGTCACTACCGGTCTGGAGGGCGTGTATGCTGCTATGGACGGCGGTGACCAGCGACTTGCCAATCTGGAAGATTTCTATCAGCTGGCGGCAGATATGGAAGCCGGCGGCAGCCCAGACTTGGGACGGTTCCTGGAGCATCTGGATGCTATGGAGGAAAAAGGACTGATCACAGCCCGGGAGCAGAGCGCCACCGGTTGTGTGACCATTATGAGCATCCACAAGTCCAAGGGCTTGGAATTTCCGGTGGTGTACTTGTGTGGTCTGGGACGGGAGTTTAATACGGAGAGCCAGCGCAGCGCTGTGCTTTGCCATAAGGATATGGGACTGGGGCTCAATGCGGTGGATGCCGAAAAGCGTCTGCGCTATCCCACCGTAGCCAAGCGGGCGATCAGTGCCCGGATTGCGGAAGAAGGCATATCAGAGGAACTGCGGGTGCTGTATGTGGCCATGACCCGTGCCAGAGACCGCCTCATTATGACCTATGCCTCCAAGCGTCTGCAGCAGGATTTAACGGATATTGTGCAGCATATGGATGGTGGCACGCAGCAACTTTTGATCCGACAGGCAGTCTGCCCGGGAGATTGGGTGCTCTTAACGGCTCTGCACCGTACAGAGGCAGGAGAACTGTTTGCGCTGGCTGGAAAACCGGCTCAGACCGCATCGGAAACGACCCCTTGGGAGATCCGTGTGGTGCAAGCCCCAACGGAAGCGGTTCAAAATAAGCAAGTTGAAGTGAAGGAAACACTGCCGCCCGGTGTACTGACCCAATTGAAGCAGAGTCTTTCATTCCGTTATGAGTATTTGCCTGCCACGGCCGCCCCCAGCAAGCAGACAGCGACCCAGCGAAAGGGGCGTGTCAAGGACGCGGAGGCAGCAGAGGATACCCAAGTGCCGAAGCAAATTTTCCGGCAGTGGCGCGCCCCCGGTTTCGCGCAAGCAGGGGTCGGTGGCAAGGAATATGGCAACGCTATCCATGCGGCCATGCAGTACATCGATTATGCCGCCTGTACTGACGAAGCATCGGTGCGTGCTGAGTTGGATCGTTTGGTTCGCGACCGCTTCCTTTCCCCGGAGCAGGGGAAAGTGGTGCAGCCCCAGAAGCTCTGCGCATTCTTCTCCTCGGAATTGGGAGAAAAATTGCGCCGGGGCAATGTGGTGCGGGAATTCAAATTCTCCATTTTGGAGGATGGTACTGCCTATGACCCGGCACTTGCCGGTGAGCAGGTGTTGCTGCAGGGCGTGGTGGACTGTGCGTTGATCGAAGAAGACGGCATTACCGTGTTGGATTTCAAGACAGACTATGTAACCCAGGAAACCTTGCCTGCCGTTGCAGAAAAATACCGTGCGCAGGTTGCTGCATACGCACAGGCAATGGAACGGATTTATAAAAAGTCGGTGAAACAGGTACTGCTCTACTTCTTCCATATGGATGCATTTATCAAAATGTAAGATAACAGGCACACCCAAGCGTTGGGCGTGCCTGTTTGAACGTTAGCGGCAGTCCTTGGCGTTCTGCTTTTCGTTCTGGTTCTGATTGCGATTCTGGTTCTGATTCTGGTTTTGATTCTGATTCTGGTTCTGATTCTGCTTATTCATTTCTATATCCTCCAATATGGTAATGCGGTCATGCCGCAACTGTAGTATGCCCGGCTTTTTAAGCCTTATCCTTTGCTTTGAACAGGAAACTGGCAATGAGTCCTGCCGAAATGGCCGCAGTGATGCCGCCTGCGGTGGCCTTCAGTCCACCGGTGAGGATGCCTAAAAAACCGTCCTCCCGCACGGCTTCCCGAACGCCTTTGGCAATGCTGTAGCCAAAACCCGTCAGCGGTACGGAAGCACCCGCACCTGCAAATTCCAACAGCGGCTTATAAACACCGATGGCTCCCAGAAATACACCGAGAATCACATAACTGACCAAAATGCGGGCCGGCGTCAGCTTGGTCTTGTCAATGAGGATCTGGCCGATCATGCACAGCAGACCGCCCACAACGAATGCTTTCAAATAATCCATGTTATTCTCCTCCAGTAATGGATACTGCATGACAGATGCCGGGGATGGGAAGTCCCTGTTGGGTGGAAGTGGGGGAGAGCAGTGCCCCTGTGCCACAAAACAGGATCCGTTTTCTGCTGCCCCGTGCCAACAGATCCAGAAGATACCCACAAAGCGTAGCGGCACTGCATCCACAGCCGGAACCGCCGGAATGGACATCCTGCTTGTTCCTGTCAAATATCATTGTGCCGCAATCTGTCAGCTTGCCGCCCAGATTCAGCCCTTCTCTGCGCGATAGCTCCAGCAGCATATTCTTGCCATGCTGACCCAAATCTCCGGTGATGATCAGGTCAAAATCCTCTGTGGTTCTGCCCATGTCCTTCAAATGGGCTTTTATGGTAGCCAGTGCAGCAGGTGCCATGGCCGCACCCATGTTTCCGGCATCCTTGATGCCCAATTCTGTTACAGTGCCGCAGGTTGCGCTGTCGATTACCGGGCCGGTGCCCTGTGGACAGACAAGGGCAGCTCCAGCTCCCGTAACAGTCCACTGGGCAGTGGGTGTACGTTGTCCGCCGTAGCCTAAGGGGAAGCGGTACTGCCGCTCGGAACTGGCAAAGTGTGAACTGGTAAGGGCGACCACTTTGTCGCTGTAGCCCCCGTCAACTGTCATTGCGGCCATCAAAAGGCTTTGCGCCATGGTGGAACAGGCACCGTAAAGCCCCAAATGGGGGATGCCGGTTTTGTTTAGACTGAAGGAAGAACCAATACACTGATTCAGAAGATCTCCGGAGTAGACCAGAGAAAATTCACTTTGCCGTATGCCTGCCTTTTTGCTTAAATGCTCCAGAGCCAGTTGCTGCAGTCTTTTTTCTGCCTGTTCCCAGGTTTTTTCGCCGAAATAGGTATCCTGACAGGTTTGGTCAAAGTATTTTGCCAAAGGCCCTTCTGATTCCTTTTTTCCAACGACGCTGGCCCAGGCAGTGATGACCGGCCTGCTTGGAAAAAGAAAGCTTTGCTTGCCCCGCTTGTTTTTCGCGTTCATGTGTACCTCCCGTTTTTTCTGTTAGTATGCCCCAAAAACGCAAAAAACTGCCGACACGAAACCGTGTCGGCAGAATTCCTTTTGTAATTATTGATCCAGAATGCGGCCTGCGCCGTAGTAGTGACTGGACCAGTAGGAGTTGCTCAGCTTGGAGATCATGACACCGTCGCTGGATGCGTGGATAAACTCACCGCCGCCAATGTAGATACCTACATGGGAAAGGCCGGTAGTGTATGTATTCTGGAAGAATACCAGATCTCCTGCCTTTAATTGGCTCTTGGAGATGGGGGTACAGGCAGTGTACTGTTTTTTAACAGTACGTCCGATGGTGATACCGTTTTTCTGGAATACATACTGCACAAGGCCGGAGCAGTCAAAGCCGCTCATGCTCTCGCCGCCCCATACATAGGGCACGCCAAGGCATTTCTTTGCGGTGGCAACAATGGATGCGGCATCTGCGCTCATCTCCGGGGTCTCATTGCCAATATAGTTTTCACTGGCCTTGAAGTTTGCAACAGAGACTGCCGGACCGATCCGCTTGCCATGCTTGAAGAAGATAGGATCCTTGTCAGATTCCCGGTTTTCATAGGGGATCTCCGTCAAATCCAAATAATCGCTGCGGATGTAGCAGATCTTGTCATTCCATATGACCTTGTACCATTGGTTGCTGATGCCAATGATATAGGCCAAATCGCCGGGCATACTCTTGCCAAGGGATTTGTAGGAAGTGCTGGGTCCTGAGCGCATATTGACATAGGTTGCGTTAACCCTGCCGTAGCCCAGTTCCACATTTTCAACCCGGACTACCTCCAGGTAGTCCTTGTGCATATAGCCTTCCTGCAGATTGTAAATCACATGATACCAATCGCCGGTCTTGCCAAGGGTCACCACCACTTCGTTGCGGTAAGCATAATCCAGGGTGGCGCTTTTGGTGCTGGGGGCTTTGCGAAGGCGCAGGGAACTTGCAGTTACAAAGGCCACACCGGTCTTTTTTCCGCCAGGGTCGGCGGCAAAGGCACTGATGGTCATAATGGAGCCGATCAAGAGTACGGCCAGCATCATCGACACAATACGTCTGGTGAATTTCATTGGTTTTCCTCCGTCTGTTTCTCTATGAAAATCTCACTTTCCTGCAAGTGCGCGCTCCAGCCAGATATTGCCCAGGTCCAGCGCTGTATACAGGCCGTCCTTTTCGCTCTTTTTGACGACGCGATCCCGGCTCTTGGCGTTGGGATCCGTCAGCTGCAGCTGAATGGATACCTTGCTGGCAACATCCTCTGTGCCAACCTTCTTGGTTTCCAGGATCTGCAGCATAATGATGTGAGAATCGGCCATGGAACCGTAATAAATCAGGTTGTCCTTGCGCATCAGCGGGTGGCCCTTATACTGAAGAACTGCATTTTCTTCTGCCATAATGTTTACCTCCTTTTGCAGATTGTATCCAAATTGTAACACGCAACCGAAATTATGTCAACTGAGTTGACGCATTTGGTAGCATTTACCAGAACAAGGGGTCTTTGCGCAGACAAAGACCCCCTGCCATGTGTTTATTTTTCAAACAGATAATTTTTCACCAGCTCCTGCAGCAGCTCGTCCCGGTCGATCTTGCAGATCAGGGCGCGGGCATTGTGGTGATTGGTGATGTATGTGGGGTCCTCTGTCAGAAGATAGCCCACGATCTGATTGATGGGGTTATAGCCCTTTTCGTTTAAGGAGTCGAACACGCACCGAAGAATCAAACGCATATTCTCCTTATCGTCACCGGGGACGGTAAACTTAATGGTATTTTCATGCATGGTGATCAACCTCCTTCAAGCTAATATACCTATTATAACCGCAAAGTTTGCCGGTGTAAAGACCCAGATGCGGATTTTTTTGGGATTATCGCAGGACTGCACCGCACTTTTCCTGCAGCGCGGTTAGGACCTTGGTCATAACAGCCTCGGAATCCGCATCGGTCAGGGTCCGGTCATCGGCCCGCAGCTCCAGCGAGAAGGCCAGGCTCTTCTTGCCCTCGCCCAGGTTGGCGCCGCGGTAGATGTCAAACAGCTTGACAGAGCGCAGCAGCTTTCCGCCTGCGGCGGTGATCACGTCCTCGGCCTGGGCAACGGTCAGCTTCTCATCGCAGACGAAGCTCAGGTCACGGGTGACACTGGGATACTTGGGCAGGGGAGAGTAGGTCACATCCGGCAGAAGCAGTGCAAGCAGCTTGGTGAAGCTGACCTCGGCGCAATAAACCTCGCAGTCCAGATCATAGTTCTTTGCAACCAGAGGATGCACCTGACCGAGGAAGCCCACATCCACACCATCAATGGTGATCTTGGCACAGCGACCGGGATGGTAGCTGGTGTTGTCGGAAACAGCGGTGTAGCTTGCCTTCTTGGTGCGAAGTGCGGCAAATGCAGCTTCCAACTCACCCTTCATGGTAAAGAAGTTGACATTGGGGCCGTAAGCGCCCAGAACCAGCATCTTCGGCTCCTCGGGCAGCACCTGACCTTCCACAGGCAGGTAGATCTTAGCCATTTCATACAGCTTGACGGACTTATTGTGGTAGTTGCTGTTGCGGCCCAGGATCTCCAGCATGGAAGGCAGGGCGATGGTACGCATGATGGAGGTGTCTTCGCCCAGCGGGTTCTTGATCTTCAGGGCATTGCGCAGAGGGGAGTCGGCGGGAATACGGATGTTGTCATAAATACTGGGGGAAACGAAGGAGTAGGTGATGATCTCGCTGTAGCCCATGGCACGGCACTGCTGGCCTGCCTTGTTTTCCAGCTTCATTTCAGCGCTGTAGCCGCCCTGGGTGGAGGTCTTGAAGGCGGTGACAGGAATTTCGTTGTAGCCGTAGATACGGGCCACTTCCACAGCGATGTCCGCCATCAGATTCAGATCGGGGCGGAAGGACGGCACATGGATGGTGCGGCCTTCCACAGGGATCTCCAGGCGGTTCAGATAGGAAACCATGTCGGCCTCAGAAATATTGGTGCCCAGCAGACGGTTGATCTTCTCGGGCTCCAGTTCCAGGGTTCTGGGCTGGGGAACATAGTTGATCACATCGATCATGCCGTCCAGCACATCACCGGCGCTGAGCAGCTCAACCAGTTCGCAGGCGCGCTCCACAGCGGGAACGGTCATCATGGGATCCAGCTTCTTTTCAAACTTGCCGGAAGCCTCAGTACGCATACCCAGTGCCAGTGCAGTCTGGCGGATGGAAGTGCCGTCGAAGTTGGCGGACTCAAAGACAACCATGGTGGTATCGTCCATAATCTCGGAGTTTTCGCCACCCATGATACCGGCCAGGCCGATCGCACGATTTTCGTCGGCAATCACCAGCATACCGGGCTTCAAATTGCGCTGAATGCCATCGAGCGTGGTGAGAATTTCACCTTCCTCGGCTTCACGCACCACGATCTTTCCGGAGGAAACATAGCGGTAGTCAAATGCGTGCATGGGCTGACCGTATTCCAGCATCACATAGTTGGTGATATCAACGATATTGTTGATGGGACGCACACCGTTGGCGCGCAGACGCTGACGAAGCCACTTGGGGGAGGGGCCGATCTTGACATTGGCCACCATACGGCTGGTATAGCGGTTGCACAGGTGCTCTGCAGGCACTTCCACGTCCAGATGGTCATAGATGGAGCCAGCATCACTGCCCTTGACCTGGGGCTCATGGTGACGCATGGGCTTGTCGAAAGCGGCAGCAGCTTCACGGGCCAGGCCAATGACACTGTAGCAGTCGGGACGGTTGTTGGTGATCTCAAATTCTACAACGGTGTCATCGTTGCCGATCACTTCATTGATATCCTGGCCGATGTGGCATTCTTCCTCAATGATGAAGATGCCGTCCTCAATAGCGTAGGGGAAATCACCCACGCTCAGGCCCAGTTCTGCCAGACCGCAGAGCATACCGTTGGAGACAACACCGCGCAGCTTGCCCTTGGTGATATGCACACCGCCGGGCAGCCAGGAGTTGTGCTTGGCAACGGGAACAAGATCGCCCTGCTTCACATTCTGTGCGCCGGTGACGATCTGCACAGGTTCCGCTTCGCCTACATCGATCTGACAGACCCACATATGGTCGGAATTCTCGTGACGGACGATCTCCAGCACCTTGCCCACTACAACATTTTTGATTTCGGCATCCAAACGCTCGTAGGTTTCTACCTTCTGGCCGGCAACGGTCAGCACTTCCACAAATTCCTTGTCGGATACATGGGACAAATCAACAAATTCCTCATGGAGCCATTTTCTGTTCAGTTTCATCGTAAAATACCTCCTTAGAACTGGTTCAGGAACCGCACGTCGTTATCGAAGATCAGACGCAGGTCGTTGATCTTCAGCTGACCCATGGCGGTACGCTCCAGACCGATGCCAAAGGCAAAGCCGGAATACTTGTCAGGATCGATGCCACAGTTGCGCAGCACCTCAGGATGCACCATACCGGCGCCAAGCAGCTCGATCCAGCCTTCACCGTGGCAGGTGGAGCAAACCGCACCGTCCACTTCGCCGGTGCCGTGGCACTTATGACACTGCATATCCATTTCACAGGAGGGCTCGGTGAAGGGGAAGTGGTGGGGACGGAAACGTACCTGTGCGTTATGGCCGTAGATCTTGTTCATGATGTTGATCAGCGCGCCCTTCAGGTCGCCCATGGTGATGTTCTCGGCAACCACCAGACCCTCGATCTGATGGAACATGGGGCTGTGGGTGGCGTCGGCCTCGTCCTTACGGAACACACGGCCGGGAGCCAGCATACAGAGGGGAGGCTCATGGGTTTCCATGAAGCGGATCTGCATGGAGCTGGTCTGGGTACGCAGCAGCAGGGAATCTTCATCGTTAAAATAGAAGGTGTCGCTGCGGTCGCGGGAAGGATGGCCTTCCTCGATGTTCAGACGGGTGAAGTTGTAGTCAGCCAGTTCTACCTCGGGGCCGTCCACCACGGTGTAGCCCATGCCCACGAAGGTGTCCTTAATTTGCTGCAGTACCTGGTTCATGGGGTGCTGATGTCCCAGCTGAACCGGCTTGCCGGGGATGGTCACGTCGATGGCTTCGGCAGCCAGCTTGGCTTCAAGCACCTTGGCGCCGATGCTTGCCTTGGCTTCTTCCAGCTTGGTTTCCAGCTCGGCCCGGACGGTGTTGGCCAGGGCACCCATCACAGGGCGCTCCTCAGCGGTCAGCTTGCCCATCATCTTCAGAACGGCAGTCAGCTCGCCCTTCTTGCCCAGGTATTTGACACGCAGTTCCTCCAGCACAGCAGGGGAGTCGGCAGCTTCCAGCGCAGCAAGAGCCTGCAGCCGGATGTTTTCCAGTTGTTGTTTCATTTTATTTCCTCCTAAAAAGGCTATTTACTGTCGTAGGGGCCGATGTGGGCATCGGCCCCTACGGGGATAAAAAAATATGCCATTCATCCCAACACTCGGGACGAAAGGCATTCCTTCCGCGGTACCACCCACGATTCGCCAAAATTGGCGCACTTAGAAGCGCAAACACGCTCGCAACCTGTAACGGAGTTACCCGGCGTACTCTACTGTCAGTTCAAGACGCAGCTCCTGGGAGAAGGCCCGCATATCGCACCCCAGGCGGCTTTCACCATCCCGCCCTCGCTGGGGAAGCGCTTCCGATACCGGACAGCCCATTCATCGCTTTTCGCATATCACCCGAATAATAACACAATGAAAATAAAAAAGCAACCCCAAACTTGCAATAAATTGGGATTTATCGTTCCGATAGAACGGTCATCGCGAACCAGCGCGCACGCTGGTGTGGCGATCCCCAAAGGTTTTAGACAGTACTTTTCAATACGATTTCCCTCTAACCGGGGGATTGCCACGTCGCCTTCGGCTC
>JAZRBW010000041.1:0-5697 GCA_045635305.1 Faecousia sp.
ACAAAAATGCTATAATGCCATGCGTGGTGCTCAGGTGCCGTGACAAACATGGGCCTTTAGCTCAGTTGGTTAGAGCCTCCGGCTCATAACCGGATAGTCCCGGGTTCGAATCCCTGAAGGCCCACCACTAAAAATCCGGGCGGTTTCCGCCCTTTATATTTACATAGGGGTGTAGTTCAGTCGGTAGAACGGCGGTCTCCAAAACCGCATGTCAAGGGTTCGAGTCCTTTCGCCCCTGCCAGAAAAACAGCGATAGCATTTGCTATCGCTGTTTTTCTTTGGGAGTAAGAAGGACTCGAACAATCAAATGCAACGCGGATGAGCGTTGCCGCTGCCAGCTTGATGGCAGCGAACCATAATTTTCTGCAAAGCAGAAAATGCAAACGAGTCCTTTCGCCCCTGCCAGAAAAACAGCGATAGCATTTGCTATCGCTGTTTTTCTTTGGATGTAAGAAGGACTCGAACAATCAAATGCAACGCGGATGAGCGTTGCCGCTGCCAGCCCGATGGCAGCGAACCATAATTTTCTGCAAGGCAGAAAATGTAAACGAGTCCTTTCGCCCCTGCCAAAAATCCTCGCTACGTTTGCGGCGGGGATTATCTGTTGATATTGAAATTCTAGCCTCTGTATGCTATCCTATACAAAAGGAGGGATCACCATGGGTGGAAATGTGGCGAATTGGATCTTTATCGGGATTATTTTGGCGATCTATTTGCTGATTATGATCCGATTGATACGCAATCGCCTTGTGCCTGTGAAAAAGGTGAAGGCCACGGTCATCGACAAAAACCGGGTTGAGTTGTTCTCTAAGTACAGCGGAACCGGCAAGCGGTACAAATACGCCGTGGTATTTCGGGTCGGGGATCGGAAACTGTCCTTCTATGTGTCCGAATTTTCCTACGGCGGCTACCGCAAGGGCGAAAGCGGCACACTGACCTACAAGGGTGACCGCCTGATCGATTTCAGTTGAAGGAGAATTGGTTCTCTAATATCTCTACCCATTTTCCGTAGGAGACAGGCATTGATGCCGAAAGGCGTCAATGCCTTTTTGCTATTTTTTGGCGAAAAAGATTGCCTTTTTCCAGCCTGCTTGCTATACTGGATACAGAAAGATTAGAGGAGGGCAGAATATGGAAGCTGTGATTGTTATTTCCTGCACAACAGTGTTATTTTTGGGTATGATCCTGCTGCTGGCTGCCAAACCTGAGCATGCCGGAAAGATTACCGGCATCTTTGCTGTTTTGGTGGGTGTAGGCAGTCTGCTGCTGTATGGTTACTGTTTTGCGGTAGCTACTGATAATCTGCTCCTTGCGGTTGTGCGTGCACTGATGGCGGTGTGCGGTATGTATGTGGGTATCGATGCCTTTGAGGCGATTTCACACGTGCCCTTGATGGAATATGACTGGATGCACATTGTATTCTGGGTCCTTCATTTGCTTGCGCTGTATATCACCATCAGCGCGGCGGTTACCACCGTGGGTGCGGAGGCCTTGAAGAAACTGCGGCTGCGGCTGGCACAGCGTGGGCAGATCAATTTGATCTATGGCGTGAATGACGGCAGCTTGGATTTGGGGCAGCAGTTGATCAGCCGGAAAAACGGCGTAGTGGTTTATGTGGATGCAAAACCGGATGAGGGTGAGACAGCGGCTGTCACCGGTATGGGCTGCGTATTGTACAGTGACAGCAGCGCGCTTTCGGCGGATCTGCGCTTTTTCCGGGCAATGGGTATGGGGAAAGATCGGCAGATTGTGCTGTATGCGCTGAGCAAAGATGTACCCTCCAATGTAGCCTATGCCAAAAAGCTGCTGGCAAGCCTACAGAAGAAGGACGTTGACCCTGCGCGGATCAGACTGGTCATTTTGGGTAAGGATGACCAGAGTATGCGATCTTTGCAGGTCGGTAAGGATACCTATGGGTATGGCTATGTATCTGTAGTGGACGAGGCAGAGCTGGCAGCCCGGCTGCTGGTTGGCAAGTATCCTCCCTGTAATACCATTACATTTGATGCGCAAGGCAGGGCTACGGAGGACTTCCAGGCGCTGATGGTTGGCTTTGGTCAAACAGGACAGGCGGTTTTGAAACAGTTGGTAATGAACGGCCAGTTTCCCGGCAGTACATTCCGGATAGCGATTTTCGATTCAAACTGCCAGCAGACACATGGCTTTTTTGGCAAACGGTTTGCGGCACTGCTGGAGCAATATGACATTTCCTTCCATCCTTACGATGCGCGCAGCAGTCAGATGTATACCTACCTGGACAGCAATGCCGATAAAATCAAATTTGTGGCCATCTGTGCCGGCAGTGAAAAGCTGAACCGGGAACTGGCAGAGGAATTGACAGATTATTTCCGCGAGCGTGGCTACACGTTGCCTGTTTGCCGTTGCAATGTGAACGGCGTCAAGGCACATACTGCAAACAGCCAGGTAGAAACCTATACCCGACTGTATGATGCCGAACTGCTGAGTCGGGATGGGTTGGACAAAATGGCGATGCTTCTCAATCACCGCTATCAAAAGGACACAGAGAAGACACCCCAGCAAACCTGGATGGAATGCGACTATTTCAGCCGCCAAAGCTGCCGTGCCGCTGCCGATTATACGGTGGCTATGCTGCGTATGGCCGGTATTTCTGACAAGGAGGCCATGCAGGGTTGGCAGCCGGAGGGGGAACTGCTGCTGAATATGAGCAGAGCCGAGCATTTGCGCTGGAACGCGTTCCACTACTGCATGGGCTTTACCACCATGTCCGATGAAGAGTTTGACAGCCGCAGCGCACAGTATCTCCGGCAGCTGCAAACTGAGGGGAAGGCCACGATCCGCATAGGCAAGAATATGACCGGACGTACCCACGCCTGCCTGGTAAGCTGGGAGGCATTGAAGGACCTTTCGGAGAAGGAAGCCCGAATCACCGGAAAATATACGGATTATCAGCAAATGGACACGGAAAACGTGCTGGAATTGCCGGCGCTTTTGCGTGCTGCTGCGGATAGCGAACAGTAAGCTTTAATCATTTTGGAGGATCACGAAATGCAACGATGTGCGTTTACTCCCTATGAAGGCCAAAAACCTTACATATTTATCAGCTACGCCCACAAGGATGCCCATCTGGTGTTTCCTGTTCTGGAAGAACTGGACCGTCGGGGTTACCGGGTGTGGTATGATGACGGCATTGCGCCCGGCAGCGAATGGCCGGAGAATATTGCCCAGCATCTGGACGGCTGCAGTCTGACGCTGGCATTCCTTTCGCCCAACTCTGTGGCCTCTGACAACTGCCGACGGGAAATGACCTTTGCGCTGTCCAAACGCAAGCCTTTCCTGGGCATCATGCTGCAGCCTACGGAAATGTCGCTGGGCATGGAGATGCAACTATCCGCCCAGCAGTGTATCATGAAGTATACCTATACCTCCGATGCGGATTTCCTCCGCAAGCTGTGCTCCTGCCCGGATCTGCTGCCTTGCCTGGGGCAGCCCAAGGCAGCGTCGGCGCCGGAACCTGTGGCTGCACCGGCTAAAACTGCCCCGAACGTGGTAAAGTCTGTGGACAAGCCGCGGCAGGGAAAAAAGCCTGCGGATAAGAAACGGATCGGTATTCTGGCAGGCGTCGTGGCGGCGGTTGCAGTGCTGGCAATCGTGCTGATCATTGCCCTGAACGGTGGGGGAGAGGACAAGGGAGGTCAGAGCCTGGATAACCAGGGTACGACAGCTTCCACGACCCTGGGTCCCACAGAACCGGAAGATACAGGACATCACCTGGAATATGCGGACCAGATAATTACTGCCCAGGACGTGGCATATATCAATCAGCAAACCCAGCTGGAGACACTGCTGATGTACAACTGCACCGTTGAGGAGGGGGCTTTTGACAATCTGGAACTGCCGGCTGCAATGACAGAGATCCATCTGGAAAACTGCACCGGGGTCAAAAATTTGCAAAGTCTGGCCACTTTGGAAAATCTGAATACCTTGAAGATCATTAACTGCGGTATTGCCGATGGGGATATTCCCAAACTGACGGGCAAGGAACTGTGGTTTGTGGATGTGTCCGGCAATTTTTCTTTTACGGATCTGCAAATCTTTGCCGATTGCATCGATCTGTGCGAAATCAGATTTGTCAATACAGCCGTTGCCTCTGTGGAGGCGCTTGCCGGTATGACAGAGTTGGAAAGGGTTGACGGCAGCTATACAAAGGTCAAGGATCTGACAGCGGTGGCGAATCTGACAGAACTGCTGGAGGTGCGATTTGCCGGCTGCGGTATTGAATCCATTGAAACGCCCTTCTGCAGTCTCCATTTGGAACTGGTGGACCTGTCCCGGAATGCGCTGGTAGATGCTGACTTTTTGACCAATTGTGCAGCATTGCAGTATGTTGACCTCTCTTACAATAATTTAATGTACCCCGAAAAGCTGGTCAAAAGCGCGGATTATCTGAGAGGATTGAATCTGTCCGGCAACCTCCATCTGTACGATTTTCATCTGGAATTTCTGGAAAAATGTGTACATCTGGAAAGCTTGGCACTGGATGGCGTGATCATGGAAGACCTGAGCTTACTCAAGTCGATGAGCAATCTCAAATACCTGTCGCTGGTGTGCTGTGGGATTGTTTCGCTGGAGCATCTGAAGCAAATGACCGAACTGGAGTATCTGAATCTGGCACTCAATAACATCAGCGATATTTCTCCTCTGGAGCACATTGTCAGTGCGGAATTGATACTGGATCTGAGCTTTAATTCTTATTTGACGGACCTTTCCACGCTGCCAGAGCGGAGCTACAGTATTTTGAATCTGGTTGGCTGCGACATCGATCCGTACAGCGTGCCTGCCGTCTCCGGTGAGGTCTTAATGGTGGGCTTTGATGATGCCTGGAAGGATTTTAACTGCACAGGCGGCGATAACTTCACCTGTGTGATGATAACGGACTGTCCTCTGGATCAGGTGGTAGCTATGGAAAAGCGATTTGGCCAAGACAGACTTTTGGTGCAAAACGATGTAGGGGAATTCCTGCAGCAACTGGAAATGTTGGGCGTTGACTGCTCCTATTTGGCTATGCTTTTGGATATGATGTAATGTGAATCCCGGCGCACAATGTGCACCGGGATTCCGTTTTGTTTGTCCTTATGGGACAAAAATATGTGCAATACGGATATTTTTGAAAAGTGTTGTTGACGGATGGACAAATATCCGTTATGATGGAATTGGAAATATTGCCCAAAGTATGCTGTGCAAACGGGGCAAAAATTAGGAGGATGATACAATGAAAACGAAATTCAACCACAGACTCCTTGCAGTTATCATTGCATTGCTGATGGTGGTACAGATTGTACCTGCCGCATTGCTGGTATCTGCCACAGAAGAACCCACCACTGTGTGGGATTTCCGCAGCGAAGAATTTGAAGGCCAGGCTGAATGGAACGGCCTGAAGATCGTCAGTAACAACACCTTCAAGCGTCACGGCGATCAGTACGGTATGGCCATTAAGGACGGCGTTATCACCGTTCCCGTTTCCGGCCCCAGCCAGATCATCGTCAGCGTGGGCTACAACTGGGATGTAACCTTCCCCGATGGCACCCAGCACCGCGATGATACCAACCCCGGCGACATTGACGTGGTTTATGAGTACACCGGCGAAGCCGGCACCGTAGACATCGTCGTCGGCCCCGACTTCACTTCCTACATCAAGCAGATCGAAGTCAAGGAAAT
>JAZRBW010000042.1:0-17134 GCA_045635305.1 Faecousia sp.
CCGTGGAGCTGAAGATCACCGAGGTCAACCGTGCCCGCCGTCGCGTCATCGGCTCTATCCGTGCTGTGAACGCTGAAGAGCGCAAGGCTAACCGTGAGAAGATCTGGGCTGAGATCGAAGAGGGCAAGAAGTACCAGGGCGTTGTCAAGTCCCTGACTTCCTACGGCGCTTTTGTTGACATCGGCGGCGTGGACGGCATGGTGCACGTTTCCGAGCTGAGCTGGAACCGCATCAAGAACCCCGGTGAGGTTGTTAAGGTTGGCGACGAGATCGAGGTCTTCGTCATCTCCTTCGACCCCGAAAAGAAGAAGATCTCTCTGGGCTACAAGACCGCTGAGATGAACCCCTGGAATCAGTTCATGACCAAGTACCAGATCGGTGACGTGGTCGACGCCAAGATCGTCAAGCTGATGACCTTCGGTGCATTTGCTGAGATCCTGCCCGGTGTTGACGGTCTGATCCACATTTCTCAGATCGCTGACAAGCGCATCGGCAAGCCCGAGGACGTTCTGGCTGAGGGTCAGGAAGTCCAGGTCAAGATCACCGATGTGGACGCTGAGAACAAGCGCATCTCCCTGTCCATCCGCGCCCTGCTGGCTCCCGCTGCTGAAGAAGTGGCTGAGGAAGAGGCCGAGGTCGTTGAGGCTGAGTAATTTGTAAAGAAAATACCGGGACTGTAAACCAGTCCCGGTATTTTTACTGGATCAGTTGATACGCTAAATTGTTGTTTACCAGTTTTCGGTCATTCCGAGGGAGCAAAGCGACCGTGGGAATCTCCCGGGACTACGCCTCTGCATTGTCTGCACTTGCGATGAATGGGGTTACGTTCTACCTGGAGATTGCCACGGCCTAACGGCCTCGCAATGACACTTCTTTTTTCAGTGCATTAAACAACAATTTATCTTACGAAAGGAGAAAACATATGGTCAAGCACATTGTTGTCTACAAGCTCAAAGAGGGTGTTGACAAGGAAGAAGCGGTCAAGATCATCGCCTCCGTTCTGGAACCCCTGGTTGGCAAGATCCCCGGACTTACCCACATGGAGATTCGCGCCTGCTTCCAGGGCAGCGATTATGCCCTGTATTCCGAGTTCGAAAGCCGGGAAGCCCTGTCTGCCTACGCCACCAACCCCCTGCACCTGGAAGCCAAGACCCACTTCCACCACTTTATTGCTGTTCGTACTGCAGCCGATTACGAATGCTGAGGAGTGACAGGCATTGGACTTGAGGGAGATTTTGCGTCGTATTGACGCTGTTTCTATATCCAAACACGCAACGCTCACACAGCTTAAGCACGAAGAAGATGATGCGCCGTACGGGGTGTGGAGAATCGACACCGACGGTGCCAGCTACATCCTGAAAGAAGCCAAAGGCAGTGAAGCGGAAATCTATCAGACCATCCTTGCCGAAATAGAAGGAAGTGTCCCTGGGCTGTATCAAGTGATCACGGTGGATGAAAAGACATATCTGCTGATGGAATATATCGAGGGCGAGGATCTGTGCCAATGCGATCGGGCGAAGCTTACCGCTGCGTTGGATGTGTTGATTGCTTTGCAGCGAAAAGCCTGGGAAAGCAAGGATCTTGCGCTTTGTGGTTATTCCTTTGAAAAAAGCCTGGCCGGTCGCCAAAACCGTGGCAAGTATCTGAATGATCCGCTTTTGGAGGCGGCTTACGGGAAATTCCTGCAGCTGTATGAGTCTGTGCCCAGAACCCTGTGCCATGATGATCTGCTGCCGTTTAATATCCTTTCTTCCGGGCAAAAGGCGGTTTTGATCGATTGGGAGGTTGCCGGCATCTTGCCGTATCCCACATCCTTTGCCCGGCTCATCGCCCATGCAGAAGAGAAAACAGACGCACTTTTCTACATGACACAAGCGGATAAGGCTTTTGCCATGGATTATTACTATGATCACCTGCTGAAGGAAAAAGGAATTTCCTATGCACAGTGGATCCATGCGCTGGAATACTTTTTGCTCTACGAATATTGCGAATGGGTGTTTGTGGGCAACAAGTACGATGCCACCGATGGCGAGTACTATCAAAAATACCTGCCCATTGCCAAACATCAAGCCGCGAAATTATTGGAAACTGGAAATGGATAAGATTCAACATTGAAAAAAACATAACCCATGTTCCCCGGACAAATATTGTCCGGGGAATTTCTAAAAATATGTCAGATCCCTTATTCTTTTGCGTCTTGATAGATAGAAAGGCCTTTCAACAGAAAAAGGAGGTAGCGCAATGCAAGATGAACAGATCATCGACCTGTATTTTGACAGGGATGAAAATGCGATCAGCCAAACAAAGCTGGTGTATGGTCATTATTGCTTCGCAATCGCGGAAAATATCCTTGGAAACAGGGAAGACGCGGAAGAAACAGTTTCGGATACCCTATTGCAGGCGTGGAACAGCATCCCGCCCACGAGACCCACACGATTGAAGCAGTACTTAGGAAAAATCGCGCGGAATCTGGCGTTCAGCCTGTGGCGCAGCAGCAATGCCCAGAAACGGGGCGCAGACAGGACAGCGGTAGCGCTGGAGGAGCTGGGCGAGTGTGTGCCATCAGACAGTCATGTGGAAGACAGACTTCAGGAAAAGGAGCTGCGGGATACGATCAATGCATTTTTGCGTGAGGTTTCGGAAAGAGAAAGTGACATCTTCCTGCGGCGCTACTTCTATCTGGAAGAAACACGCACCATTGCCAAGCATTATAGGATGTCTGAGGGCAATGTGCTGCAGGTATTGTCCCGCACACGGAAGAAACTGAAACTGCATCTGATCAAGGAGGGGTATGTTGTATGAAAAAAGAAGAATTGTTTGAGGCAATTGGCAGTGTGGATGACGAACTGCTGGCCCACAGCGAGCGCCCGGTGATCCGGCGTATGAATATCGGAAAAATCATTTTGATTGCTGCTATGATCGCTGTGCTGACTGTTTCTGCTGCTGCTACCGTTGTGCATTTCCGTTCGGTGCAGCTGCAGGATGCGCAGCTGGTTCCCGTGAAGGTGAAGGTCCGACATGAGACCTTTGAGTATGGCTACGGTGTCATTTTGGACTATGAACTTGACGAGAATACACCGATTGAAGTGCAGACCAAGTATTTGCCCAGCGTCCCGGAAAATTGGAAGTGCGGCCTGCGTACATCGGCTCGCTCTGACGGTCGCCTGATCAAATTCGCTAAGGGTTGGTATCCCAATCCGTTGAATAAGGATGAAATGGTGACTTATATTCAAATGGCAGTCGGGTATCTGGAGGATAGCAGATATCCCTATGCTGATATTCTAAGCGGTATTCCCGACGGCGTGGAAGTGACAGGAAGTCCGGAACAACTCGGCGGCCATGATGTTTATGTCGTTCGGATCTCTGCGCCTACGGAGCCTGTTCCTAACTCCATCTACATGGCCTGCGGAGAAACCATCGTCTATTGGTGTGATGGAGAAAATCTGTTCAGCCTGACCTGTCCGGCATGGATGGAAGAGACGCAGATCGTGCAGATGCTGGAATCTTTGTATGTGGTGGAAGATCCCTTTGCGGACGATCTGCCGTAATGAAAACAGCACCGGATGCAAATCCGGTGCTGTTCGTTATTTTGCGGACAGATCCACACTTCTTCGGATGAGGGAGTGGGCGGGGACAGCCTTCGGCAGCTGCATGGTAAACTGCATCTGGGGGGTGCGGGGTTCCTCCAGGGGATTGCCCTCCATATCCCGGATGTCTTGTGCGGTGATGGGGAAGGGCCGGGTATCGGGGCCCACCACCTCCAGCGCGTCGCCAACCTTGAACTTGTTGTTCAGGCTGCACAGGGCGACACCGCTTTCGTCGCAGGATTCTACCTTCGCAACGATCTGCCACTCCCGGATATACCGGGAGTTTTCCACATACTGGCCGGGATGGCCATAGTAGAAGCCGGTGGAGTAGATCCGGTGGGAAACGTGCTCTACTTCATCCCGCCAGACCGGGTCGATGGGTCGGCCGGCGTACACATCGTCGATAGCATGGCGGTAAGCGCCGGTAACGATGGCGGCATAGTAGGCACTCTTGGCGCGGCCCTCGATCTTGATGCAGTCAATACCTGCGTCAATCAGATCCTTCACATGGTCAATGGTGCACATATCCCGGGAGTTTAGAATGTAAGTGCCCTTTTCGTCCTCGAAAACCGGGAAATATTCCCCGGGCCGCTTTTCTTCCATCAGGGCATATTGATAGCGGCAGGGCTGGGCGCACTTGCCCCGGTTGGAGTCCCGGCCGGTCATATAGTTGCTGAGCAGGCACCGACCGGAATAGCTGACGCACATGGCACCATGACCGAAGGTCTCGATCTCCAAGTCCTTGGGGGTGTTCTGCCGGATGCCAATGATCTCACCGAGACTCAATTCTCTTGCCAGCACAACACGCTTTGCGCCCAGATCATACCATGCCTTGGCGCATTCGTAATTGGCGATTGACTGCTGTGTGGAAATGTGGCGCTGGCAGCGGGGAGCATACTTGCCTGCCAGGGTAAAAGCGCCCAAATCCGCTACGATCAGGGCATCCACGCCTGCGTCATCCAACTGCTCCAGATAGGCGGGCAGGGTCTTGACCTCGTCATTGCGGGGCATGATGTTGACGGTCACATGGGCTTTCACACCGTGGTCGTGGGCAAATTTCACTGCCTGGGGCAGCTGCTCCGGCGTAAAGTTACCGGCGAAGGCACGCATACCGAAATCCGTGCCTGCCAGATAGACTGCGTCCGCGCCGTAAAGCACGGACATTTTCAGTTTTTCCATATCCCCTGCGGGGCTGAGCAATTCCAGTTTTGCCATACTCAGTCTCCCTTCTTCAAACTCTCCAGGAAGTTCTGGTGGGCCTTGTAGGTCTTGAAGAACTTATGGGAACCGGTGGAGGGATCCAGCGCATAGTAATAATACTCCGTATTCTCGGGAGACAGCGCGGCATTCAGACTGGCAAGACCGGGATTGGAGATAGGGCCGGGGATCAGACCCTTATACAAATAGGTGTTGTAGGGGGTATCCAGCTTCAGATCCTCTGCGGTGATGGGACTTCTGCCGGTAACATAAACCAGCGCGGCGTCAATGTTGAGGTAGGGATACTCACCGGGATTGGTCAAACGGTTGTAAATGACGGAAGAAATATAGTAGCTTTCTTCGTCACCGGAGGTCTCCTTTTCGATCATGGAGGCAACAATGACCAATTCCTGGATGGTGAACAGGTTCTTTTGGATATAGCTTTCGGAAAGACCGTGGCTGCGCATCATGTCAGCCAGAGTGGCGTTCAGTGTATCGAGCTTTTCGATCATAGCATCGGAGAAACGCCGGTCAAAGTTATCCAGAAGCTTGGTCAGAACGCTGTTCGGATCGTGATCCAGATAGAATTTGTAGGTGTCCGGGAACAGGAAGCCTTCCAAACAGTTGGGATTGCTCTGGTCGATGCCTTCCAGGAACCAATATTCGCTCAAATCGGCATTCATCACTGCCGCTTCCATATCTTCAACGGTGCAGACACCGTTTCGCTCCAGCAGACGGAAAATCTGCTGGCAGGTATAGCCCTCCGGAATCATCACATCCACGGAAACACGGTCAGTATAGCTGGCCATGTTTTTAACCAGGGCATTATAGTCATAAATGGTATTGAGTTCATAGGTGCCTGGCTTGATTTTATTCTCAGCGTTGGCAAGCTGGGCGTAAATCTTGAACATACCGGGGTTTTCGATCAAACCTACATCGGCCAGCTTCTGAGCGATGTCATCCAGATCGTCATCGGCTGTAATGGTGATGGTAACGATCTGGCTTTCCCGACCCAGAGCCAGCATATCGGCGGCAACATCCCAAATCATATTGCCCAGGCCGATGCCGATGAACAGGATCAGTGCCAGCCAGATGACTGTGACGATCATGTGAGGAATGCCGAAGAAACCGTAGGTGCCGCCATTTTTGGGGCGACGTTTTCTGGTGGGTTCTTCCGTCAGATCTTCTGCGGGCGCTTCCTCTGCTTCCGGCTCCTGAGGTTCTTCTTCGGTTTCCAGAATCATGTGGTCCACTTGCTGCTGCCGCAGCCGCTCTGCTACATCCACCTCAGTATAAACCGGCTCATCGTCTGCAACCGGCGCATCGGAGGGAACATCCTCGGCAGGCAGGAAGAATTCATCCGGCAGAGAAAAATCATCCTCCTCGGACATGGCTGCTTCGGCTTCCTCCAAGGCGGCTTCCTGCAGCGTTTCTTCCATGATTTTCTCAAATTCCAGATCCTCCGGACGGGTCAGTCCGGCGGCTGCCACCACAAATTCGTCCGGGCCGATCTCCTGCGCCATGCTGGGCAGATCCACGGGCTGATCCTCCCAGAGTTCCTCCTCGGACAAAATGGGGCTGTCCTCCGCAGAGACTTCCTCCTCTGCAGGGAATGCCTCCTCTACGGAAACCTCCTCGGACGGAATTTCTTCAGATATGTCAGCTTCGCCTTCAACAAAGGGTGCGTCTACAATGGGCGCTTCCGCTTGCGGCTCTGCTTCGCTATCCTCTGCCAGAAACTTTTCCAACAGCAGATCCAATTGCTCTTCCGCTGTCAGTTCCGGTTCCGGCTGCAGGTTGTTTTCTTTATTTTCCATAGAATATCCTCCTTTCAGAGAATGACGATTTGCTGTGCGATGCGATCGGCTTCGGCCTGTCCTTTCATTGCGGCAACAAGCATAAGTCCGAACGGTACGGCACATCCGGCGGATGTGCCGGTGATTACCTTGCCGCTGCGGGTGCAGGGGGCGGTGATCATGTTAGCGCTGCCCATTTCTTCCTCACAGCCGGGATAGCAGACTGCTTCCAAACCGTCGGTGATGCCCAAACTTGCCAGAATGGTGGGACCTGCGCAAATGGCGGCTACAAACTTTCCGTTTTCGTGGGCAAAGCGGATAGCGTCCATGGCTTTTTCGCTTTCCCGAATGGACTTTACACCGCCCAGTCCACCGGGCAGAACGATCATTTCCAAATTGCTCAGATCCATCTGGTCGACGGTGATGTCGGCTTCCACGCCGATACCGTGCCCACCATATACCAGTTTGCCGTTAATGCCTACGGTTAATACAGAAATTCCGGCTCTGCGCATCAAGTCGATGGGGGCAATGGCTTCGGTTTCTTCAAAACCGGTGCCCAGCATTACATATACCATATTCATTCCTCCAGACACGCAGCCACATGGTCGTAAATCTCGCTGTGAATATCTTCGATAGTCCGCATCTGCCCGTTTTGTACACAGGAAATGATCTTCCAGCCGTAATACTCGGCGGCGGTGCGTCCGGTGCGGCGGCAGGTGGCTAAATATTCCATATCCTTTTCGTGGATGTCAGCGGTGGTGTTGGTTTCTGCCTCACGGCTTCGCATCATCTTTTCCGTAAAGTCGGTGGGGACATCCAGATAGATCACCAGATCGGGGCGGGGGAGCGCCAGCTTATCATATTCAAATTCATATAGCCACCGCAAAAACTCCGCCTGGGCTTCGCCGGTCTCTTTGGAAGCCTGGTGTACGGCATTGGAAGTGGTGTAGCGATCGGATATTACCAGACCGCCGTTTTCGTACCACTGCCCCCAATCCTGCTTATAAGATGCATAGCGATCCACAGCAAAAAAAGCGGAAGCGGCATAGGCATTTACGTCAGAGGGCTTAGTGCCAAAGGCACCACCCAAATACATACGGATCAGGGCGGAGCTCTCCTCGCTGTAACGGGGGAACACCAGCCGGTGGAAAGGCTTGCCTTCCGCCTCCAACCGCTGAGACAATAATTTGAACTGGGTGGATTTACCGGAACCGTCCGTTCCTTCAATAACGATCAGCTTACCCATAAGTAAGGCCTCCTTAAAAAGGTCACAAAATCTTACCTTACAATATAACATATTATTTCCCGTTTGTCCACCAAATGCGCAAAGAAAATCTTCGTGCAAACACTTGACAAGCGTGCTATAATAAAGTGTAACGACTACTAACATTCCGAAAGGATGATACATTTATGGCAAAAGAGAAAAAGGTAGAGCAAATTACCGATATGGAGGTAGACTTTGCCCAGTGGTTTACCGATGTGTGCAAGAAGGCGCAGCTGATCGACTACTCCTCCATCAAGGGTGTTTTTGTATACCGCCCCTATGGCTATGCCATCTGGGAGAATATCCAGAACATCATGGATAAGGAGTTCAAGAAGCAGGGCGTTGAAAACGTCTATATGCCTATGCTGATCCCCGAATCCCTGCTGCAGAAGGAAAGGATCATGTGGAAGGCTTCGCGCCCGAGTGCGCCTGGGTCACCCATGGCGGCAACGGAAAGCTGGAAGAGCGCTATGCTATCCGCCCCACCTCCGAAACCCTGTTCTGCGAGCATTTCGCAAACGTGCTGCAGTCCCACCGCGATCTGCCCATGAAGTATAACCAGTGGTGCAGCGTGATCCGTTGGGAAAAGACCAGCCGTCCCTTCCTGCGCCACCGTGAATTTCTGTGGCAGGAGGGCCATACCATCCATGCTACCGCTGAGGAAGCCAAGGCATTTACCGAAACCATGCTCAATGTCTACGCTGACTTCTGCGAGAATGTGCTGGCTATGCCCGTGACCCGTGGTCAGAAGACTGATAAGGAAAAGTTTAACGGTGCGGAAGCTACCTATACCATCGAGTGCATGATGCACGACCGTAAGGCCCTGCAGGCTGGTACTTCCCACTACTTTGGCGACGGCTTTGTCAAGGCTTTCGGTATCGAGTTTACCGACAAGAATAACCAGCGTACCAACCCCCACGAAACCTCCTGGGGCGTGTCTACCCGTCTGATCGGCGGTATTATTATGACCCACGGTGATAACAACGGCCTGGTGCTGCCCCCCAAGGTTGCTCCCATTCAGGCTGTGGTGCTGCCCATTGCCCAGCATAAGCCCGGCGTTCTGGAAGGCGCTGCCGCTCTGCGTGAGCGCCTGATGGCTGCCGGCATCCGTGTGAAGATGGATGACTCCGATAACTCCATGGGCTGGAAGTGCGCTGAGTACGAAATGAAGGGTGTGCCCCTGCGTGTCGAGTGCGGCCCCCGTGATCTGGAAAACGGCCAGTGTGTTCTGGTGCGCCGTAATGACGGTGTCAAGACCGTGGTGAACATTGCTGATCTGGAAACTGCTGTTGCCGAACAGCTGGAAGCTGTCCACAACGGTATGTATGAGCGCGCCAAGAAGAACCTGGAAGAGCACATCTACGAGGCTCATTCTCTGGAAGAGGCCAAGGCTCTGCAGGAAGCTAACGGCGGCTTTATCAAGACCATGTGGTGCGGCGAGCTGGCGTGCGAGCTGGCCATGAAGGAAAAGGCCGGTATGTCGTCGCGCTGCATCCCCTTCGCACAGGAGAAGCTGGGCGATACCTGTGCCTGCTGCGGCAAGCCCGCTGGCAAAATGATCTACTGGGGCATCGCTTACTAATTCAGATAAAAAAGTCCGGAAGCTGATTCCGGACTTTTTTGCTCTTGTATTATGGGAATTTCATGGTAAAATGGAAAATAAAAAGGAGAGATCGCAATGAGCATACATAACGAACCCAAGAACAAAAACGGCCTGCTGCAGGCCATCCGCGAGCAGCTGGAGCATCGCGCCCTGTGGATGTACCTGCTGTGCGACGAGGCAAAGAAGAAGGGGCTGAGTCCCGAGGAGTACGCGCCTGCGGCTATCAAGCGCTGCGGTCTGTACCAGGGCAAGCTTTTGGTTGAGAAGGGCGGCAAGGGACAGAGCCTGAAGGGTCTGAAAAAGGCACTGTTCGGTGTGGCTGCCCAGTTGGTATTTGAAATGAAGATCAAGCGCTGCACCGACGACAACTTGGACATTGACTTCCACTACTGCCCCCTGGTGAAGTCCTGGCAGAAACAGGGCTGTTCCGATGAGGAGATCCGTGTGCTCTGTGATCACGCCATGTGCGGCGACCGCGGCATCGCCGAAAGCTTTGGCTGTGAGCTGGAGCTGCCCAAGACCATTGCCAAGGGTGACGGCGTCTGCGAGATCCGTTTTGTGCGCAAAAAGTAATGGAACGCATTCTGATTATCGGCTGCGGTGGGGCAGGGAAGTCTACCCTGGCCCGGCAACTGGGGGACAAGCTGGGTCTGCCGGTGGTGCATCTGGATAAACTGTTTTGGCATCCCGGCTGGGTGGAATCGTCCAAGGATGAAATTGACGGGAAGATCATGGCCGAGCTGCAAAAACCCCGGTGGATCATGGACGGCAACTATAACCGCACACTGCCGAAGCGGATCGGGTATTGCGATACCGTCATCTATTTGGACTTTTCCCGTATTGCCTGCCTTTGGGGTGTGCTGAAGAGGGTCGTTACCACCTACGGCACCGTTCGAGCGGATATGGGCGAAGGCTGCCCGGAACGGTTCGACCTGGATTTTTTGAAGTGGGTTTGGAACTTTAATAAGGAAAAGCGGGAGCAGTATTACCGTATGCTGAACGAAGCCGAAGCCGTAGAAATCATCGTCCTCAAAAACCGCCGCATGGTCCATCGTTTCCTCAACGAATTGGAACGCTAAATTGTTGTTTAGCAATGGAACAATGCGGCGGCCTTTGGCCGCCGAGCGCCGCAAAGCGGCGCAAAAAGGCTTCTCCTTGAGGAGAAGCTGGCACAAAAATGGGCACTTCGGAACCCGTTTTTGTGACTGATGTGGTGTTCATCTAACTTTTTACGCCGCTGTCGCGGCTACACCACACCCGGCCCTGCGGGCCACCCTCTCCTCAAGGAGAGGGCTTTGAGGCTCTAAACAACAATTTACCTCATTAAGAAGGTAAGCCCCGGACGGTTGTCCGGGGCTTTTGTTACTGTAAATGGCAGGTTTCACCGGCAGCCCATGCGCCAAGCTTGTTGGCGGTGGATTCGGGATAGAAACGATAGTAGGAGATTTTCTTCTCTTTCCGCAGCTTTCTGCAGACCGGCAGATTACACCATAGAAAAGAGGGAATGCCCATAATGGGCAGAAACAGAGGTCCCAGGATCACAGACTGCACGCTGTGGCCAAATTCGTGTACCCGCACCTGGGGATCGTCACAGCCCAGGAACAAAAACATCCCCATACCCATGCTGCCCCGATTGTTCCAATGGGTTACAATGCAGCCCCGGTAGGTTTCGTGCGGTTTGTCCCTATTTAAAAGATAAACAATGAGACCAACCAGGGATTGGGGAAATCCCCAGGTCCATTGCCACAGACGAAACAACAGGGTTTTCATGCTTACAATTTCCTTTCGTACGCGTAAAAATCGTGGTCATAGCGGTGGCAGGCACCCACATTATGGAATTTGCTCTCCCGATACAGGTTCAGTGCATGGTGGTTTTCCCTTGCCACCAAAATATGCACCGCCTTGCGATCCTGCTTCCGCAGCCTGTGGCACAGCATATCTACCAGGTATTTGCCATAGCCCCGGCCCTGCCGGTCAGGATAGATGACGATCCGGGCGATCTCGCCAGCGTTTTCCTTATGCTGCCAGCAATTCAGGTCATCCAGTTCATTTTTCGGTACGATGGAGCCGGCACCTGCAATATGGCCCCTCTGCCGCAGTACAAAAAGATTGCCTGTGCTAAAATCCTCATGCAAGGTGGCTTCATTGGGGTAGGCGATGGACCAGGTGCAGCCGGGGATTCCGATGACACTGCGGTAAAGTGCCAAAATCTCCGGCAGGTCTTCCTTTTTGGCGGGCTGGAAAATACCGTAACGGAAGATTTTCCAAAACACATAGCCCATCATAGCCAAAAGGCCTGCGGCCAAAATGCCCAGGAAAATCCGAAGTCCCCAATCACCGGCGGCAATCAGAGCAACAACGATCAAAGCCAAGAATCCGCCCAGCAGAAGTGTCAACACACCATACCGGATCCATTTGGGGATGCGGTCATTCTCAAGAAAGGCTTCCAGGATACCTTCCAATATGGCACCGATCAGTTCGAAGATAAATTCCATTTATTACCTCCTTATCGCACCCGGGGAATGATCTCCTTTTTGATCACCTCCACCAGCTTGTCCAGCTCCTCCCGTGTGGTATCCTTGCACAGGGAAACCCGAAAGGAGCCGTCCATCACTTCCGGCTTCAGATTCATGGCGGTGAGGGTGTGGCTGCGGTGGCCCTTGGCACAGGCGCTGCCTGCGGATACGCAGATTCCGGCATCCTGCAAAATATTGATGGAATTTTGGGTAGGCACGCCGGGGATGGACAGGGACAGAATGTGGGGCGCATCGTGGGCACCGTTGATCGTTAAAGCATCCAGTTTACATAACTTGCCAACAAGGCTATTCAGCAGTTCCTTTTCCCGGGCGATGTCCTGGCGGAAGGTTGCCGCACCCGCTTTCGCTGCGGCGGCGAAGCCGAAAATGGCCGGGGTGGCCTCGGTGCCGCTGCGGTAGCCGCTTTCCTGGCCGCCGCCAAGCAGCAGGGCTGGGAAGGACTTGAGCCGAGGGCTGATGTACAGCGCGCCGGCACCCTTGGGGCCATGGATCTTGTGAGAGGACACGGTGATGAGATCTGCACCCAAAGTTTTGGCAGCGAAGGGAACCTTCAGGAAGCCCTGCACCGCATCCGTATGGAAAATAGCATCGGGACACAGCTTGTGGGTCAGCTTGGCCATCTTTTCGATGGGCATCACGGAGCCGACTTCGTTGTTGACCATCATGATGGAAACCAGGATGGTGTCCTTCCGCAGAGCGGCTTTCAGACTCTCCAGGCTGATGTTGCCCAGACTATCTGGCTGCAGATAGGTCACATCGTAACCCTGCAGTTCCAGTTCCTTCATGCAATTAAGAACTGCATGATGCTCGATGGCAGTTGTAATAATGTGCTTGCCCCGCTTGCCCAGCCGCTTGACGGCAGAGAAAATGGCCCAGTTGTCCGCTTCCGTGCCGCCGGCGGTAAAAAACACCCGATCCGGCTCCGCACCCATGGCTTTTGCCAGATCCACACGGGCAGAGCGCAACTGGTGGGCGGCATCAATGCCGAAGGTATACAGGGCGCTGGGATTGGCCCAGCCCTGGGTCATGGCCTGCATCATAGCCTCCACAGCCTCAGTACAGGGCTTGGTGGTGGGGGAATTGTCAAGATAAATCATAATACTCGTTCCTTCTTAATGAGACAAACTGTTGTTTAGCGAAACTCCGTAGGGAACGCTGTCCTCAGCGTTCCGAAACGATTTAGGGGGTTCGATGCCCCCTAAATCGTTCATTTCGATCGAAATATCGTTTTGTTTGTACAAAACTGTGCCGCTTCGCGGACGGAACGCTGAGGACAGCGTTCCCTACTAAATATTGTAAACAACAATTTATATTACTTACCCACACAGAATCGCTCAAAGATTCTTGCGGTGATGTCCTCTCTTACGGTGGCGCCGGTGACCTCGCCCATGGCTTCCATGGCTTCCTCCACGTCGATCAGCACCATATCCGGTGTCAGTCCCAGCCGCAGGCCCTTCAAACTCCGCTGCAGAGCATCGTAAGCACGGCGGATGGCATCGGCCTGGCGCGCATTGGTCAAAATGGAACCGTCACAGGGCATCTCGTTTCCGAAAAGCACTTCCACCACATTGGTAAACTGCTCCAACCCCTCGCCGTTGGCGGCGCAGATTTCCACCACATACATAAAAGGCAGATCGCTGGGTTCCACAACCTGACCAAGATCAGCCTTATTGATCAGCGCTACGGCATTTTCACGGTCGCAGCACAGATCTATGATGGTTTCATCCTCCTCGGTCAGCGGCTTCGAGCCGTCGCAGACGAAGATCACCATATCCGCCTGCTCCACAGCCTTGCGGCTGCGCTCCACGCCTATGGCTTCTACTGTATCGTTGGTTTCCCGGATGCCGGCGGTGTCGATGAGTCGCAGCTTCACACCGCCCACCTTTACCACTTCTTCCACGGTGTCCCGGGTAGTGCCGGGAATATCTGTGACAATGACCCGGTCATAGCCGGCCAGGGCGTTCAGCAAACTGGACTTGCCCACATTGGGTTTGCCCACAATGGCAGCAGCTACGCCGCTACGCAGGATCTTGCCCTGGGAGTAGGTCTGCAACAGCTTGTCCAGCGCGATGACATGGGATTTCAGTCCCTTTTCATAGGATTCCAGACCGAAATCCTCAATATCCTCGTCGGGATAATCCAACACGGCGTGGAAATGGCTGCACAGGTTGGTCAGATCCTCATAAATGGGGGCTAATCTTTTCTGCAGCGCGCCCTCCACCTGGCCGGCGGCGTTGGCGGCAGCTTCTGCGGAGTCTGCCTCGATCAGATCGATCACCGCTTCCGCCTGGGTCAGATCCAGCTTGCCGTTGAGGAAGGCCCGCTTGGTAAATTCGCCCCGCTTGGCAGGTAATGCACCGGCCATATACAGCGCCTCCAACCCGGATGCCAGCACAGCAGGGGAGCCGTGACAGTGGAATTCTACCGTATCCTCGCCGGTGTAGCTGTGAGGCCCGCGGGAAATAATGGCACAGCAGCTGTCAATGATCCGACCGTCCTTGTCATGAAGCTGACCCAGCACCAGCTTCCGCTCGGTCGCCTCGGACAGGGGCTTTTTGTTATTTAATGTAAATACCTTCCCAGCGATTTCGATGCAGCCGTCACCCGTCAGCCGAATGATGCCGATGGCGGAAACCACATTGCCGGTAGAAATAGCAGCGATCGTATGGGACATAATAAACTCCTAATATTTGTTGTAGGGCGGGGGACTTGCTCCCACCGCGCTTCTTCTGTTAAAGGTTTTTCTCCAGCACATATCGTTGTGCCACCATGCCCATGGTCTTATACATTGCGATGGCACCCTGGTTAAAATCCCAGGTATGCAGCTCCAGGCGGATGGCACCCTGCTCATTTGCCCATTTTTCGATCTGGGCAAAGAGCTTGGCGGCAATGCCTCTGCGGCGATACGCAGGCAGCACGAATATGTTATCCAGACAGACCGTTTTGAGATCCTTGCGCATACCGCTTTCGCGCCACAGCGTGGCAGAAGCAAAACCCACAAGCGAATCGTCTTCAAATGCGCCGTACTCTACACAGTCGGGATGGGCCAGATTGTGAAGGAACGCATCCTTGGGATATACTTCTTCGGTTTTTCTGGGAACAAAGCAGTCAGGTCGGGCGGCAACGTGCATTTCATCCAATTGCAAATACAGTGCAGACAGGTTCTCGTAGTCGTTTTCGTTCAATGCGCGTATTACCATACAAGGATCCCCCCTTAGTACATAATGAATAATTTTATCACACAAATAAGAAAAAAGCAATTCCAAACAACATATTCCGGCATTTCCTGGGCAAAATAGCCCGGAGGTGAGGGTTTTGGGAAAGTCTATGTACTCCGGTGAAATCAACAATGTCAATATAACGCGCATCTTTGCGGACACTGCGGATTTCAATACCCGCATACTGCGCTGCAGCGGTCACACTCTGTATGCTTATGCCATCGACGGTCTGACCTCCGGAGGCGATATTTCCCACTATATCATTAAGCCCATTATGCAGCACCTGGATGGCGATACGATGGATGCGCTCTATGATCTTGCACTTCACGGTGTGGTGGTCAACGCCGTTGCCAAGCCATGTGAGGATTTGGATGCAGTTGCTACTTTTCTGGTTAACGGATTCTGCGTGGTACTGTTCGAGGGGGCGGGTGCCATTGCATTTGAGACTAAAACGGCAGAAAAACGGAGTCTGTCCGGCCCGGAGCTGGAGCATACCGCAAAGGGGCCAAAGGATGCTTTCGTAGAAACGGTGCGCACCAATACCAGTCTGATCCGCCGCCATCTGCGTACACCCGACTTGCGGCTCTGGGAAACCACCGTAGGGCGCCGCAGCCTGACCAATGTGACGGTAGTCTGGATCGAAGGTATCACAAACCCGGAATATGTCAAGGCTATGAAACGGCGATTGGTTTCTATTGATATTGATGGACTGATCTCTCCGGCCGCGGTGGAGGAATATATCACAGGCTCCCGAAAAACAGCTTTTCCTTTATTACAATATACCGAGCGTACCGACCGCTTTTGCATGGGCTTGCTGCGGGGGAGAGTGGGGCTTCTTGTAGACGGTCTGCCCCTAGGCTACCTGGCTCCGGCAGACCTGGGTTATTTGATGGACTCGCCGGAGGACGTGACCCGGGACTATCTTTCCGCTTCCTGGGTGCGCGTTCTGCGCTATGGCGCATTGGTTTTGGGACTATTACTGCCGGCTGCGTATATCGGGTTTACCATGCACCATGCACAATGGATTACGCCTAATCTCGCGCAGGTGATTCAGCAAAACCGTGTGCTGTTCTCGCCGGTGTGGGAAGTACTGTCGCTTTTGCTGGCGTTTGAATTGCTCCAGGAATCGGGAATTCATTTACCGCAGAGCATCGGTCAGTCTGTGTCCATCATTGGCGGAATCGTAGTAGGCACAGCCGGTGTGGAAGCGGGCCTAATCTCCTCTATGGCGTTGATCGTGGTCAGCATCGCAGGTGTCTGCGGTTTTGTGCTCCCAAACCGTGACCTGGCGGCTGCAATCCGGCTGTGGCGCTTCCTTTTGGCAGTGCTGGCATCTGTAGGCGGCCTGTATGGTGTCGCGATTGGTATTACGCTTCTTGCAGTACACCTGACGCGCTTGAAAAGTCTTGGCGTACGCTATATCAGGGCGTTCGAACCGTCAATCATTAGAAAAAGACTGATCAAGGAAAAATCCCGGGACAGACACCTAAACCCAATGGATCATCGAAACCAAAAGTGATACGATTGTGCGTTTTGCACATCGAATGCTATAGAACAGAGCATATTTAGGGGCAAAAAGTATGGGAAAACCACAATCTGTAGTCAAGAAAAAATAGTCGTAAAAAATTGAAAAAAGTGCTTGACAATTAGAAAATGGTGTGCTATTATATCCGAGCGCTTAAGGGCGCGTGCAGAAAAGAGCAGAACGGAAAAGAAATTTGAAAGAATTTGAAAAAAGTTCTTGACAAATGAAAAGTTATGTGCTAGAATGCTAAGGTCGCTGCGGCGATGAGATGTACCTTGTAAATTGAATAACACGAAACCAAATTAACACCTTGGACAATTATAAATGGATTGTTTAAGCGATGTAAAATCGAAATAAAAACAGCCAACGAAAATTCTTGAGTAATGCTAGAAGCAGATTATTCAGAA
>JAZRBW010000043.1:0-2036 GCA_045635305.1 Faecousia sp.
GACCGGATGGAAGTATAACAAAAAAGGGCGTGCCGCGGCACGCCCTTTTTGCTTGCGGAAAATCAAATTTTCGTTTATCGTTGCGTTAATGTGCGAAAACCTACTGACCAAAGTGTCATTGCGAGGAGCGAAGCGACGTGGCAATCCCCCGGTTAGGGGGAAATCGTATTGAAAAGTACTGTCTAAAACCTTTGGGGATCGCCACACCAGCGTGCGCGCTGGTTCGCGATGACCGTTCTATCGGAACGATAAATCCCAATTTGGAGTGTTACAGGATCAGGCAGATCAGGCTTTGTGCCCCTTCGTTGACGATTTTCTGCAGACTGCCCCGGAATTTCATCCGCACATCCTCGGGAAGCCGCACCAGCTTGGCGGTGAGACCGTCCTGAATCAGATCGTATACGGATTTTCCGAAAATATTGCTCTGCCAGACCTTCTCCGGGGATTCCTCGGACAGATAGGCGATCAGTTCCTTGGATTGCTGCTCATCGCCAACCATGGGGTTGATCTCCGTATCCACATCCACCCGGATCATGTGGATGGAGGGCGCGCAGGCCTTCAGCTTCAGACCGTAGGAATTGCCCTTTTTCATGACCTGGGGCGGCTCCAGCGTCATTTCATCGGCGGCTGGCATTACTACGCCGTAGCCCGTGGCCCGGACGGAAGAGAGGGCGGCGGAGATTTTGTCGTAATCCTTGGCGATGGCAGCCAGCTCCATCAGCAGTTTCATCAGATCGCCGTCGCTTTGAATATCCACCTCCGCTTTTGCGCTGAGAATTTCGTAAAACAGCTTGGGCAGCAATGTGACTACGCAGGCAACATTTCCTGTGCCCGGTTCGATTCGCTCCAAAACCGCTGATTGCACCGACTCCAGCGCCTGCAGGGGCGGCAGAATGTTTTTTGCCTGCCCGAGGGCCTGGATCTGTTCTGCGGTTTGCAGCAGGGTGCTGTAAATGGTGGCTTTGATGGGATGGTCGGCTTCCAGCGCATCCATCCACCGGGGCAGCCAGACCTGCAATTGCTGCATGGGGAAGGACAGCAGCAGTTGGGAGAACAGCTGGGCAATGTCACCCTCGGTCAAGGCCTGGCAATCGAAAACGGCGGCATTCACGCCAAATTCCTGGGCGACGGCAGCTTGCACCGCCTGTGCCTGCTGGCCGTGAGGGTCACGGGAATTGACAATGACCAGAAAGGGCTTGCCGGTGGCCTGCATATCCCGAATGGCACGGCGTTCAGCGGTGATATAGTCGCTGCGGGGGATGTCGGTGACAGTGCCGTCGGTGGTCACCACCAGACCGATGGAGCAATGCTCCTCCATCACCTTTTTGGTGCCCAGCTCTGCCGCGTCGGTCATGGGGATCTCGTAGTCGAACCAGGGGGTCGTTACCATCCGGGGCACGCCGTCCTCCATGGCACCGGAGGCACCGTCTACCATGTAGCCCACGCTGTCGATCATGCGGATGCTTAAGCTTGTTGTGCCGTCGGGGGAAATCTCCACCGCCTCTTCCGGTACGAATTTGGGTTCGGATGTCATGATGGTCTTGCCGCTGCCGCTCTGGGGCAGCTCGTCTTTGGCCCGTTCCCGGCGGTAGGGATCGTCGATGTTGGGGATCACCAGCTGCTCCATGATCCGTTTGATAAGGGTGGACTTGCCTGTGCGGACAGGGCCAACCACCCCGATGTATATATTGCCGCCGGTGCGTGCGGCAATGTCGGCATAAATGTGTTCCATAGCCTGCCTCCTACTTGTGGTTTGTCTCTACAGGGTATGTCCGGACATCACCGGATAGAACAGAGTAAGATGAATTGGGATTTATCGTTTCGATAGAACGGTCATCGCGAACCAGCGCGCACGCTGGTGTGGCGATCCCCAAAGGTTTTAGACAGTACTTTTTAATACGATTCCCCCCTAACCGGGGGATTGCACCCCAAGGGCACTTCCTCGCACTTCGTGCTCAGGGCGCCACGTCGCCTTCGGCTCCTCGCAATGACCGAATTGGGGAACGATAAACGAAATTTTGAAGCAATCACGCAAA
>JAZRBW010000044.1:0-11114 GCA_045635305.1 Faecousia sp.
ATTGCGAGGAGCCGCCAAAAGGCGGCGACGTGGCAATCCCCTAAGTATTTTAGGTGCATTTCGTCACATTTTCCGTCTAACCAGGGGATTCCCACGCCAGTGTGCGCACTGGCTCGGAATGACCTAAAACTGGTAAACAACCATTTAGCTTACTAAGCAAAAAAGACGGCCGGGTGGCCGTCTTTTTGTTATTTCATTCGTTTTTCCAGAGTGGCTGCGGACAGCGATGTTAAATATATACGAATCATACCGTATTCACTGGTGACCACAAAGGATTTGGGCAAATCATCGCAGGGCACAACCTGGCCCTCCTGCTCCGCCTTCTCCAGAAATTCCCGGGTACGCTTGGAGGTGGAGGTGTTGTCCAGATCAAAAATGCCCAATATAGACTTTTGCCGCACAGCCATATCGTTGCCGATGTTCAGATACATAACATCATCCTTTTCCGTAGGGGTCATTCACGAATGACCCGCGGGCGATTCATGAATCGCCCCTACAGATCATTCCTTAAGCTTTTTCCACTGGGCCACGGCCATTTCGTCGCAGCGGTTATTTTTGGGATTTTCGGCGTGACCCTTCACCCAGTGGTAGTGCAGCTCATGCTTTTGGGTCAGCGCCAGAAGAACTTCCCACAAATCGGGATTTAAGGCCGGCTTTTTATCGGATTTGATCCAGCCCTTCTTCTTCCAGCCCCAGGCCCAGCCCTTTTCCAGGGCATCGATGACATACTTGGAGTCGGAATAGAGCTCCACGATACAGGGCTGATTCAGCGCCTGCAATCCCTTGATGACGGCCGTCAGCTCCATGCGGTTGTTGGTGGTGTTGGCTTCGCCGCCGCTCAGTTCTTTTTCCACGCCGTTATACTCCAATATGGCGCCCCAGCCGCCGGGGCCGGGGTTGCCGGAGCAGGCACCGTCGGTGTATAAGGTCACAGTTTTCATTCCTGTTCCTCGTTTTCCACCCGCTGGATGGCCACCAGCTCGTTGCCCTCCTCAATGCGCATGACAATGACGCCCTGCACATCGCGCTTGTAAATATTGATGGAGGAGGCAGGTACACGGATGATCACGCCGCCGTTTTCGATCAGCATCACATCGTCCTCTTCCGCCACCACGCAGCAGCCGGCAATACAGCCGGTCTTTTGGGTGATATTGTAGTTTTTCAGACCCTTGCCGCCACGCTGCTGGGGGATCTTGCTGCCATCCGGGCCGGTACGCAGGTACTCGGTCATCTCGGTGCGCTTGCCCATGCCGTTGGCGGTGACAGTCAGCAAGGTCTTGCTTTCATCGTACTTTTCAGCACCGATCACATAATCCTCGCCCGTCAGCTGGATACCGCGGACACCCACTGCATCACGACCCATGGGACGCACATCGTTTTCGTTGAAGCAGATGGCCATGCCTTCCCGGGTAGCAAGAATGATATTATCATTGCCGTTTGTGCGGATCACATTGATCAGCTCGTCGCCCTCGTCCAGAGTGATGGCACGGATACCGCCCTTGCGGTTGGTTTTCAGCGCAACGAAGGGAATCCGCTTGACAGTGCCGTACTTGGTGCACATCATCAGATATTCTCCGTCATTGACCTCCCGGGTGATGACCATGGCGGTGACCCGCTCGCCCATCTCCAGGGGCAGCACATTGACCATGGCGGTGCCACGGGCGGTGCGGCCCGCCTCGGGGATCTGATAGCCCTTGCGGTGGTGGACCTTGCCCTTGTCGGTGAAGAACAGCATATGATCATGGGTGGAGGCGATATTGAGGGAGTTTACATAATCTTCTTCCTTCAAATTCTGGGCATTGACGCCACGGCCGCCACGGCTCTGGGTGCGGTAGGTATCCACCGGCATCCGCTTGATGTAACCCTGGTGGGAAATGGTGAAGACGCAGGTTTCCTCCTCAATGAGGTCCTCGATATCGATCTCGTCCTCGATCTCCTGGATCTCGGTCTTGCGCTTATCGCCGAACTTATCCCGGATCTCGATCAGCTCCTGGCGCAGAACGGCCTGCAGCTTGGCAGGATCCGCCAGCAGCTCGTTATAGTAGCTGATTTTCTGCTGCAGCTCATCGAACTCAGCCTGCAGCTTTTCTCTGTCCAGACCCTGCAGGGCCTTCAGACGCATATCCAGGATCGCCTGGGCCTGAATATCGTCCAGACCAAAACGCTCCATCAGACGCTGCTTGGCGTCGTCATAGGCGGAGCGGATGATGCGGATGACCTCGTCAATATTATCCTGGGCGATCAGCAGACCTTCCAGCAGATGGGCCCGCTCCTGTGCCTTGCGCAGGTCGTACTGAGTACGGCGGGTCAGCACTTCCATCTGGAAATTCAGATACTCGTCCAAAATCTGCCGCAGAGAAAGGATTCTGGGCTGCTTCTGGTTATCCACCAGCGCCAGCATAATGATGCCAAAACTGGACTGCAGCGCGGTCTGCTTAAAGAGGTTGTTCAGCACCACCTGGGGGTTGGCGTCCTTCTTCAATTCGATCACCATGCGCATACCGTTGCGGTCAGTTTCGTCACGCAGGTCGGAAATACCTTCCAGACGCTTGTCCTTGACTTGCTCAGCGATATTTTTGATCAGCTGCCGCTTATTGACCTGGTAGGGCAGTTCGTTGACGATAATACGGGTGCGATCCTTGTTAAAGGTCTCGAACTCGGTGCGGGCACGCACCACCACCTTGCCGCGGCCGGTGGCATAGGCAGCGCGGATACCGCTGCGGCCCATGATAATGCCGCCGGTGGGGAAATCCGGGCCGGAGATGTGCTCCATCAGATCCACCATAGAGCATTCCGGGTCATCCAGCACGCAGACGCAGGCGTTGATCACCTCCGTCAGATTGTGGGGCGGAATGTTGGTGGCCATGCCGACAGCGATGCCGGAAGAACCGTTCACCAGCAGATTGGGGAATCGGCTGGGCAGAACTCTGGGCTCCTTGCGGCTTTCGTCGAAGTTGGGATCCCAATCCACGGTATCCTTTTCGATGTCCCGAAGCATCTCGTTGGAGAGTTTACTCAAACGGGCCTCGGTGTAACGGTAAGCGGCAGGGGGGTTGCCGTCCACGTCACCGAAGTTGCCGTGGCCGTCCACCAGCATATAGCGCATGGAGAAATTCTGGGCAAGACGCACCATGGCGTCGTACACAGAGGCGTCACCGTGGGGGTGATACTTACCGATCACATCACCGACACAGGTGGCGGACTTTTTGAAAGGCTTGTCGCTGGTCAGACCGCTTTCGTACATGGTGTACAGAATGCGGCGATGCACCGGCTTCAGGCCGTCACGCACGTCCGGCAGGGCACGGCCCACGATAACGGACATGGCATATTCAATATAGGACTTTTCCATTTCGTCCACCAGATTGCTCTGGGTAATCACCTGATCGGGAAACAGAATATCCTCCGGTTTGTAGCTTCGATTGTGTGCCATTATGACACCTCCAAACATTTTTTGCGCCGAAGGCGCTGATACCTTCTCCCGGGGAGAAGGTGCCCCCGTAGGGGGCGGATGTGGAATGCGGGCAGAAAACTGCCGATTTTGATCCAGTTCCAGGCCTAGGATCCGGCACCGCTTTGCTTGACTGCCATATCAATGGCTTGGCAAACGCTTTGAAATTGCCGCACCACATCCAAATTGCTCAATCGCATAACAGTTAAGCCTTGCGATTGCAGAAATTCTGTTCGTCTTTGATCATATTCCGTTTCTTCCGGGTTACAGTGCTGAGAGCCATCCAGTTCCACCACCAATTTTGCCTGATTGCAGTAAAAATCGGCAATATAGTTACCAATCACATATTGTCTGTGAAACCGTGGGCGATACAAACGCAGAAACTGATACCAAAGCTTTGCTTCCTCTTTTGTCATTTGTTTGCGTAAAGCTCTGGCGTTTTTTGTCAGTGTATTGTTTCGCTCCATAATTCTGCTCTCCATAAGGCCTGCAGCGTTGTGCCAGTCGGTAGGTTACCGCCCGCATTCCACATCCGGCCCTTCGGGCCACCTTCTCCCCGGGAGAAGGTATGCGCCTTGCGGCGCTTAAATATCAATATTGATCGCGTATTTTGCGTTGCGCTCGATCCATTCTTTTCTCGGCTCCACCTGCTCGCCCATGAGGATGGTGAACACTTCGTCAGCACGGCGGGCATCGTCCAGCGTAATGCGGCGCAGTGTCCGTTTTTCCGGGTCCATGGTGGTGTCCCACAGCTCGTGGGCATCCATTTCGCCCAGGCCCTTGAAGCGGGAAATATCCACTTTGGCGTTGCTTTCTCCACGCAGCTCAGCAGATACCAGGTCGCGCTGTTCATCGGAGTAGGCTACCCGCTCGGTCTTGCCCCGCTTCAGCTTATACAGCGGCGGCACAGCGGAGTACACATAGCCCTTTTCGATCAGCGGCTTCATATAGCGGAAGAAGAAGGTCAAAAGCAATGTACGGATGTGAGCGCCGTCCACGTCCGCATCGCTCATGATGATGATCTTGTGGTAGCGCAGTTTTTCAATATCGAATTCATCGCCAATGCCGGCACCCAGGGCCACGATCAGCGGATAGAGCTTGTCGTTGCCGTAGATCTTGTCGGCACGGGCCTTTTCCACGTTCAGCATCTTGCCCCACAGGGCCAGGATGGCCTGGAATCTGCTATCTCTGCCCTGGATGGCAGAGCCCGCGGCGGAGTCACCCTCGACGATGTAAATTTCGCAGAGGCTGGGGTCCCGCTCATTACAGTCTTGCAGCTTGTCAGGCATCTGGCCGCTCTCCAGGCCGGTTTTGCGGCGGATGGAGTCACGGGCCTTCCGGGCGGCTTCCCGGGCACGGTTGGCCATCATGGCCTTCTCCAGAATGATCTTGGCAGTCTGGGGGTGCTCCTCAAAATAGGTTGCCAGCTGATCGGTGACTAACTGGTCAACCAATGTGCGGATGTAGGCGTTGCCCAGCTTGGCCTTGGTCTGACCCTCAAACTGGGCGTCGGTCAGCTTCACGGAGATGATGGCGGTAATACCTTCCCGGCAGTCCTCGCCGCTGACCTTGTCATCGCCCTTGATGATACCGTTCTTGGTGCCGTAGTTATTCAGCACACGGGTCAAAGCGGTCTTGAAGCCGGTTTCATGCATACCGCCTTCGGGGGTGTTGACCTCGTTGGCAAAGGAGAGCAGGAATTCATTGTAGCCATCGTTGTACTGAATGGCAATCTCCGCGGACGCGTCGCCCTTGTTGCCGCTCATGTAGATCACATCGCTGTGAAGCGCGGTTTTATTGCGGTTGCAGAAGGTGGCAAATTCCCGGATGCCGCCCTCATAGCACATAGTCTCGCCCACCGGCTCTTCTCCCCGGTTATCGGTGATGGAGATCTTCAGACCGGCAGTGAGGAACGCCTTTTCCCGCATACGGGTATGGAGGGTCTCATAATCATATTCCAGGGCATCGAACATCTCCGGATCGGGCTGGAAGGTGACCTCGGTGCCGGTTTTGTCGGTTTTACCCACGATCTTCATTTCCTGGGTGATGTTGCCACGGGCGAATTTCATCTCATGGATCAGGCCGTTTTTGTGTACCCGTACCTGAAGCCACTCACTGAGGGCGTTCACAACGGAGGCACCTACGCCATGCAGACCGCCGGAGACCTTGTAGCCGCCACCGCCGAACTTACCGCCGGCATGGAGCACAGTGAATACAACCTCCAGCGCCGGCTTGCCGGTCTGGGGCTGAATATCTACAGGGATACCACGGCCATCATCGGTGACGGTGATGGAATTGCCGGGGTTGATAGTGACGCTGATGTGCTTGCAGTAGCCGGCCAGCGCCTCATCGATGGAGTTATCCACGATCTCATACACCAGGTGGTGCAGACCGCTGGAGCTGGTAGAGCCGATATACATACCGGGGCGCTTGCGCACCGCCTCCAGGCCTTCCAAAACCTGAATCTGCTCACCGCCATATTCTTGTGTTACTTTTGTTTCGTCAGACATAATTGTCCTCCTAAAAATATCGGTCATTGCGAACCAGTCCGCAGACTGGTGTGGCAATCCCCTAAATTTTTACGTTTCCTTTTTGGATCTCGATGGTCTTACCCAGCTTTGTAAACCTTCCCGGCTCGCAGCAGGTGATAAACACCTGTCCCTCGGTGATCTGGTTCAGCACAAAATCCTGCCGACCGGGATCCAGCTCGGAAAGCACATCGTCCAGCAGCAGCACCGGCTCTTCGCCGGTCTCCCGTTTGGTCAGCGCTCTTTGGGCTAATTTCAGAGAAATGGCCGCCGTACGGGTCTGCCCTTGCGAGCCATAGCTTTTCAGGGAAACGCCGCCCAGGGTCACATCAAAATCATCCTTATGGGGGCCGGTCAAACATTGGGCGCTGTCCAGCTCCGCCCGGTAGTGGCTTTGCAGATGATCCTCCAACTGACCGCGCAGGGTATCCAGAGAAGCAAAGGGATCGGTAACAGTGGAAACTGTCTTGTACTGAAGGGCAAAATCCTCTGCGCCGCCGGAAAAACGGTTGTGGTACACCGCCGCTTCCTTACCCAGAGCCTCATAAAACCGGGCCCGGTAAGAAATCAGCATGGCGCCCACCTGACACAGCCGGGTATTATACTCCGGCAGAATTTCCAGCACCGCGGGATTCTCGTGGTGATCCTTCAAAATGCGGCTCTTGGTTTCCAGGATCCGGTTATATTCCGTCAGCGCCGCTTCATAATTGGGGCGAAGCTGAGAAAGGGCATTGTCACCAAAGCGCCGCCGGGGGGCGGCACCGGCCTTCAGAACCATCAGATCCTCCGGGCAGAACAGCACCGTGTTGAGTAAGCCCCCGACTTCGCCGGCGGTCTTCTTTTTCGCGCCGTTTTTCCAGATCTGCCGGGGCCTTGATCCGGAAAACAGCACCCAGCGCAGGGTTTGACTCCGCTCCTGGCTGAATAAACTACCCTCTAAATCCGCAAAATCCGCACCAAACCGGATCATTTCCCCGGTTTTTTGGGCACGGAAGCTTTTTCCAGAGCCCAAATAGGCGATGGCCTCCAGAAGATTGGTCTTGCCCTGGGCGTTGTCGCCCACGATCAGGTTGACACCGGGCGCAAATTCTAAGGAAAGTTCCTCATAATTGCGGAAGTTCCGCAAGGCAATTGTATCAAGCCTCATTGGTGATCACGTAGGTGTCGCCTTCGAAGCCGAACTTGTCACCGGGGTACAGCTTCTTGCCCCGCATGGTGCAAACTTCCCCGTTGACGGTGACATAGCCTTCCTGGATCTCATTTTTGGCGGTGCCGCCGGAAATGACGATGTTGGCCAGCTTCATGGCACTCTCCAGCTTGATAAATTCCGTGGTGATGGCCACCGGAATGGCGTTTTCTTTCTTTTTGACAATTACTTTCATCTATATTACCTCAAATATATGTCGTAGGGGCCATTCACGAATGGCCCGCGGGCGATTCATGAATCGCCCCTACACAATTTGATCAACTATTCTTAATTCGTACCGGCAGGACCATGTAAGCAAAGTCATGCTTGTCATCAGCAGGCGTCATGACGATGGGGCTGAGGTTATTGGTCAGCTCCAGCATCACTTCCTCGCTGGGCACGACCCGCAGAGCATCCAGCAGATACCGCACCCGGAAGCCGATCTCCAGATCCTTGCCCGTACCAGCCAGATCGCAGCGGTCCTCGGCAGCGCCGATGGTGGTGTTTGTCCGCAGCCGCAGCACATTGTCGCCAAACATACAGCGCACCGGGCTTTCGTACTTTTCAGAAACGATCAGACCCACGCGCTCAATGGAGCTGCTGAGCTGACCCACATGGGCACACAGACGGATGGGGCAATTGGTGGGGACCACCTTCCGCCAATCCAGGAAATCACCCTCCAGCAGGCGACAAACCAGGGTGGTGCTGCCAATTTCAAAAAGAATATGCTTGGGGCCCAGAGTGAAAGCGGCTTCCTCGTCGGAATCGGTAAGGATCTTTTCCACTTCCTTCAGACCGGGTGCAGGCACAACGAAGGACAGGGTGCGGCCGGTGGCATTTTCCGGATGGTAAGTGCGGCGGGCCAGACGGAAGCCGTCCACGGCGATGGCGGAAATGGAGGTTTCCTCCACCTCATACTTGACGCCGGTGAGGATGGGACGGCCCTTATTTTCAGAAACAGCAAAAATCGTACCGGAAATCAGCTCTTTCAGCTTGTTCTGGGGAATGCGGATGGGACGGCCGGTGTTGACATCGGGCAGCTCGGGGTAATCCTCTGCAGATTCCGCGGAAATCGTGAAGGAAGCGTAGCCGGCCCGGATGGAAACCTTAAAGCTCTCATCCACTGCCACAGTAACAGGGCCCTCCGGCAGGCGGCGGATAATATCGCCAAAGAGTCGGGCGGGCAGAATGCACTGACCGGGCTCGGTGACCTCCGCCTCCACGCTGTAGGTGATGGCGGTTTCCATGTTGTAGCCGGTAAGACTGACGCCGTAACCTGCCCGGCACAAAATACCTTCGATAACGCTTAAACTACTCTTCTGTGCCACAGTGCGGCCGGCAATACCCAGACCCATGGACAGCATACTTTTTTCACAGGTGAAACGCATAGTGCAGTTCCTTTCTCTCTAATAATTTAGATTATATATATAGCATAATATGTTTAGGTAGTATTAACAGTAATAGGGAAAACTTATGTGGAAAAGTCCATTTTCTCTTAGAGCCCCAACGACTTTTTATCCACAGCCACCTGTGGATAATTTACATCTTTTCCACAGGGCTTGTTAACACTGTTTTTTAACATCCTTTATCCACAGGAAAAATTCCACATTCCACAGCCCCTGTGGAATTACAAATTACAGGCAGGAATTGATATTGGCGGTAATATCCCGGATGTTGTTCTGCAATTCGGTGTTGCCGTCTTTCAGAGCGTTTTCCACCTTACGGATGTTATACAGGGCGGTGGAGTGATCCTTGCCAAACTGCATACCGATCTCCGGCAGGCTCAGATTGGTCAGCTTGCGCACCAGATACATGGCGATCTGCCGGGGCTCCGCAATGCCCTTGTTTTTCTTGCTACCCCGCAGATCCACATCGTCCACATTGTAGAACTTGCAGACCTGGCCAATGATCAAATTGGGCGTAGGCAGGGCGTTGCCCTCGTTCTTGAACATATCATCAATAGCCCGGGAAATATTGTTCAGATCCATGGGCATATTGTCCAGATCCCGGTAGGCCATAATTTTCTTGACGGTGCCTTCCAGCTGACGGACATTGTTGGTGATGTTGATGGCGATATAGTTGAGCACATCGTCATCCAGATTCAGGTTCATCCGCTTGGCGTTGTTTTTGATGATGGCCATGCGGGTTTCGTAATCCGGGGGCTGAATGTCAGCCAGCAAGCCCCACTCAAAGCGGGTCTTCAGCCGGTCCTCCAGGGTCAGCAGGTCGCTGGGCTTCCGGTCGGAGGTCATGACGATCTGCTTGTGCTCCTCGTAGAGCTTATTGAAGGTATGGAAAAATTCTTCCTGGGTGCTTTCTTTACCGGCAATAAACTGCACGTCGTCAATGAGGAACAGGTCCGCTTCTCTGTATTTGGAGCGGAACTCGATATTTTTACCGCTCTGGATGGCGGTGATCAGCTCATTGGTAAATTGGTCGCCCTTGATGTAAACAATATTGGCATCCGGCTTGCTGCGGCGGATGGCGTTGGCGATGGCATACAGCAGATGGGTCTTGCCCACGCCGGGCGGGCCGTAGATGAACAGAGGGTTGTATACATCGCCGGGATGGTTGGTTACCGCCAGCGCCGCGCCGTGGGCGAAACGGTTGGAAGGACCTACCACAAAGTTATCAAAATTGAACTGAGGGTTAAAGTCCATGGCGCTGGTCTTTTTATCTTTGTTTTTGTAAGCGTCCATTTCCTCATCGCTGAAAACGATGAGCTTGGCGTCAGAGTCGAAGATCTGCTTCAGAGCCTCATGAACATAGCAGGTGTAGCGCTTGATGATCACTTCCCGACGGTAATCCGAGGAGGTGTAGAGGATCAGATGGTCATCTGTCAGTTCAATGACCTCCGCATCGTCGAACCAGGTAGATACTACCACACTGCCCAGCTGTTCTTCCATATAGCCGTAGACCTTCGCCCAGACATAGGCGGATGAAAACATAAAATAACGGCTCCTTTCTGTTTCAAAATAGCGTAAATAAACCGACAAAAAGGGAAATTTTCCCCACAATATCTCACCTTAAATTCTAACACATTTTCTTGTAAAAAACAAGAGAATTTTGCGGTTATACAATATAAAATAAGAATTATTTATTCCTGCGCTAAATTGTTGTTTACGATATTTAGTAGGGAACGCTGTCCTCAGCGTTCCGACCGCGAAGCGGCACAGTTTTGTAGAAACAAAAGGATATTTCGATTGAAATGAACGATTTAGGGGGCATCGAACCCCCTAAATCGTTTCGGAACGCTGAGGACAGCGTTCCCTACGGAGCTTCGCTAAACAACAATTTACCTTACCAAAACAAAAAGAACCGGGGCCGCGTGGTGCGACCCCGGCAGGGGTATACAGTTAATCGTCATATTTTTCGCCGCAGTCGGGGCAGTAGCTGTTAAAAAAGCTGCCTCTCCTGGGCCAGGCACCGCAGTAGGGGCATTTCAGCTTTGCACTTAACCCCAGGCTTACCACCAACCAAGCTGCCAGTACAAAGTATGCAAGGCCTTTTTGTTGATGATAGAGCAATATAATGATAATGACCGCAAATAAGATTCCGCACAGGATCTTCAGACCCTTCACTGTCGATCTTTTCATATCAGTCCTCCACCGGAAGACTCGACACGATGGGCTTGCCCTCCCGGTCCACCAGCACGCACAGGCCGCCGGCGTTGCCGTAGGAACTGAATAAATAATTTACGCCGGTCTTGCGGTCCACATAGATGGCCATGTAGTTTTCCGTCATGCCGCCGCCGTCCACTAAAATCTTCTTAAAACGATCTTCTTTGATTGCCATAATTCTCTCTCCTTCACAAATTGGGATTTATCGCTCCCTCATTGGGTCATTGCGAGGAGCCGAAGGCGACGTGGCAATCCCCCGGTTAGAGGGAAAATCGTATTGAAAAGTACGATCTAAAACCTTTGGGGATCGCCACACCAGCGTGCGCGCTGGT
>JAZRBW010000045.1:0-7240 GCA_045635305.1 Faecousia sp.
TGCTTCAGAGCGGTACGGCGGACGTTAACAGCATTGGCCAGGGTCTCCTTGGCGTTGGCGCCGGTGACATCCAGAACCAGGTTCTTGTTGCCGGCAGCTTCCAGCTTCTTAACGGTGTCGTACAGGTCAGAGATGTTCTCAGCCCAGACGCCCAGGGTCACACCGGCCTTGGTGGCCAGAGCGTTCATAGCTTCCCAGTTGTCGGGAGTAGCGCCGTCCAGGATCACGTTCTTGCCGGCGACAGCCAGAGCGGCCTCAGCGCAGGCGGTGTCCCAGCACTCCAGGACCAGAGCGCGGCCGGTAGCGGCAGCCTTCTTGACCAGGTCAGCGTAGACAGCGGGATCGGACTGCTTGTTGGCGACGTGGATGAACTCAACGTACATACGCTCGCCGATACGCTCGTAGTCAACCTTAGCCAGTTCGGCGAACTTCTCTTCAGCCTTGTCAGCGCAGTCGGTGCAGACGCAGACAGCGAACAGGTTCTTGTTGACCAGAGTCTTCTCGTGAGGGTACAGGACAGTCTCGCCGCCCATCTTGTAGTCGCCAACGGAAATGGTCTTCATCAGAGGAGCAGTAGCGGAGTTCAGGGTTGCCAGAGCTTCCTCAGAGAAGTAGGGGCACTTGTCCAGAGACACTGCGCCCTGTGCCACCTTCATGCAGAATGCCATACAGGTGGGGCTGCCGCACTCCTTACAGTTCTTCTTAGGAGACAGCTTAAAAATATCAAGACCCTTCAAAGCCATTGTATGTACTCTCCTTTCTTAGATCAGTTCAGAAATGAACTTCTTGATGGTGGCGATGGTAGCAGGGTGACGCAGAACAACAGCGTCGGCGCCGCCAACCAGGTCGGCAGCGGCGGTAGCCACTTCCATACCGATGGCGCGCTCCTCACGGCAACCCCAAGCGGGCTCGTCGTTTTCGGAAGCGGTAGACTCCTTAACACCGTAGGTGTCGGAGGAAACTGCAGCCAGGATGGGCATCTGCAGATCGTCATCGGACTGAGCCAGAGCGGCCAGACGGATACGATCAAAGGTAGATGCGGCATACTCATAGCCGTAACCAACGGCAGCAGTACCGATGTCCATCACGATGTTGTCGGCAGCCACGTTGGCGTCCTTCTTCAGCATGGTGTTCAGCTGCTTAGCCAGGTTGATGTCGTCAGCAGTCTCAGCGCCCACCTTCTGACCACCGGCCAGAACGACGGAAGCGCCCACATTCTTGCAGTTCTCCTGCTTAGCGGACATGCACAGAATGTTCTTGCCACGCAGCGCGTCAGCGATAGCGCCCAGCAGCTCTGCGTCCTTTTCCAGGTTCTTGCAGCCCATAACCACGATGGGCTTTACGCAAACCTCAGCAACAGCCTTAGCGTCAGCAACGCAGTCAGCGGTAGCGCGGTTAGCGCCGTTGGGATCAGCAGATTCGAAGTGCAGGCAGATGAAGTCAACGCCCTCTACTGCTTCAGCCTTCTTAGCCTTTTCTGCCATAGTAGTGCAGCCGGCGTACAGCTCGGTCAGACCGGGCAGATCCCAGCTATCCATAACATCGGAAACCTCGATGCCGATCTTCGGTGCGTTCTCAATGGGAGCATCGAAGGTGTAGAAAGGCAGGACATTCTGGCCACCCAGAACGATCGCCTGATCGCCGGTGCCCAGAGTTACGGCATTGATCTTGCCGCTGTACCCACCAGTCTTAGGTGTGAAAGACATAGTGTTTTCCCCCTTGGTAAAGATTTTTTATATAATAATTAAATTATTAACACTTTTAGGAATGCAAAATGATAAATGCTAAATGAATGTATTGGCAACCCAAATGATTGAAATTGTAGGGACACTCCACCAAAGGCCCCCTTGCCTAAAGGGGGCTGTCAGAAATCTCTGATTTCTGACTGGGGGATACATTCCAATTGTCGCCATAGGCGACACCACCATTTTGCATTCTGCATTCTGCATTTTGCATTTCAAATCCCGATGGATTTGACGATTTCTGCCAGCGCCTGCTTCATAGGGCTGCTTTGGGGCAGCTTGGCGGAAGGCTCGCCGTTGCAGTCGCAGCGGTAAACGCCCTCGTCCTGAGGCAGTACGCCCAGCAGGGTCAGACCGTGCTTTTCGATCTCTGCCTTGACGCCCTCATCCAGCACGCCACCGGGCGCCCGGTTCACGATGAGACCCATCTGGGCAGGCTTCAGATCCATATCGTCGATCATTTCCTTCAGCCGCGCCACCGCCTGAATGCCGCGACGGGAGCAGTCGGAGATCAGCAGCATCGTGTCTACCTTGGGCAGCGTGCCACGGGCCACGTGCTCCAGACCGGCTTCGTTGTCCATTACGATATAGCGGTAATTCTTGGCATATTTGTCCACCTGGGATTTCAGCACGCCATTGACATAGCAATAGCAGCCCTTACCCTGGGTGCGACCCATAACGAGCATATCAAAATCGTCCTCTTCGATGAGGGCGGAATTGAACTTAAACTGGGCGTAATCCGCCTTAGTCATACCTGCAGGGATGGTCCCCTTCAATTCTGCGTTTGCCATTTCCTCACGGATGGTACCCAGGGTCACATCCGCCTCCACGCCCAACACTTCGTTGAGGTTACTGTTGGCATCCGCATCTACCACCAGCACCGGGCTCTTGCCGGTCTGGACCAGGTAGTCAATGAGCATACCGCAGGTGGTGGTTTTGCCTACGCCGCCCTTGCCGGCGACTGCGATGGTATGTGGCATAGCGCACCTCCTGAACATAGAATTTGTCCAATGGGCATAGTTATCCCATAGTCACCCAGCATTGTAACACATCTGCCCGGCTTTTTCAACCACCTTTTCAAAATTCTTTTATCGATTAGACATAATTTCCAAAGGATATCCCGTAAATCTTTATTTAATTATTGTAAAAAAGGGTAGCATTTCCTGTCGGTATCTGTTATATTAAGAGGCGATACACTTTAATTACAACACCAAGGAAGGTGAGCAAGTGGAAAATTACACCAAATTTACCCTGAAAAGTGAAGACGAGCTGCACTCTCTGCTTTCCCAGATCGACGATATTTTCGTCATCTCCTGCAACAAGTGCTTCAAGGAATTCACCGACGAGACCGAGCCTGAACTGGATCTGTTTATGGAGAAGGCTGCCGCTGCCGGCAAGGCCGTCACCGGCTCTGCCCGGGCGGATTTCCTGTGCAACAGCCACTACGCTAAGAGTAAGCTGCCCGGTATGATTCCGGCAGGCACAAAGGCAGTGGTGGTCATCAGCTGCGGTCTGGGCATCCAGACATTGGCAGACACCGTAGCCCTGCCTGTGTACGCAGCAGCAGACTCCATCAACTACAACGGTCACCACGGCATGGCCCTGACCAAGAAGGCCTGCGACGCCTGCGCCCAGTGCTACCTGAACATTACCGGTGGCATCTGCCCCATCGTGGACTGCTCCAAGAGCCTGGTCAACGGTCAGTGCGGCGGTGCCAAGAACGGCAAGTGCGAGGTCAGCCCCGACAAGGACTGCGCCTGGGAGAAGATCCAGCAGCGGCTGGCTGCTCAGGATCGCATCGGTGAGCTGACCGCCCAGGGCGTGCAGCTGCGTGACTACAGCAAGGTCAGCCACAAGCTGGTAGCTGAGTATGTCGCCAAGATCCGGGATCTGCGCTTTGCCGGTTACTACGGTGGCGTCCATCCCAGCGAGCATAAGGAATATTCCGAGCACAAGACCCTCACCCCCTTCCCTGCTCCCAAGACGCTGGTCATTCCCATGTCCATGCATCTGGGCGCGCCTGCAAACCCGGTGGTTGCGGTAGGCGACGAGGTGAAGATGGGTCAGCTGATCGGTGAGGCCGCCGGCTTCATCAGCGCCCCGGTCCATTCTTCCGTCAGCGGCAAGGTGGTGGCCATCGAGGAGCGTCCTCACGCAACCCGTGGCACCTGCCTGAGCGTGGTCATTGAAAACGACGGCAAGGACACTCTGTGCGAGACCGTCAAGCCCCAGGGTGACCTGGCTTCTCTTGCGCCTAAGGACATCGTGGAGATCGTGAAGAACGCAGGCATCGTGGGTATGGGCGGCGCAGGCTTCCCCACCTATGTGAAGCTGCAGCCGGGCAAGCCCATCGACTATGTGCTGCTCAACGGCTGCGAGTGCGAGCCTTACCTGACTGCCGACCATCAGCTGCTGCTGAACTACGCTGACCAGGTGATCCTGGGTCTGCAGGCAATGATGAAGACCGTAGATGCCCCCAAGGGCGTTATCGTAATCGAGGATAACAAGCCCGACGCCATCCGTCTGCTGGAAGAAAAGACTGCCACACTGGAAAACATCGAAGTATGCGCTGCCCGTACCAAGTACCCCCAGGGCGCAGAAAAGATGCTCATCAAGCGCGTCACCGGTCGTATGGTCCCCAGCGGCGGCCTGCCTGCGGATGTGGGCTGCGTTGTGGGTAACGTCAGCACCGCCAAGGCCATTGCCGACGCCATCACCACCGGCATGCCCCTTATCGAGCGTATCACCACCGTCACCGGTGAGTACATTAAAAACCCCGGCAACTTCATCGTCCGCATCGGCACACCGGCTCAGGCTCTGGTGGATGCCTGCGGCGGCGTGACCAGCGAAAAGGCCACCCTGAAGGCCGGCGGTATGATGATGGGCTTCGTCCAGAACGGTCTGGAAGCGCCCATTATGAAGGGCTCCAACGGCATCATCGCCGTCAATACCGAGCCTAGCACAGAGGTTGCCTGCATCAAGTGCGGCCGCTGCGTGGATGTATGTCCTATGGAGCTGAAGCCTCTGTGGTTTGCCAAGTATGCCGACACCGAGAACTGGAACGGCATGAAAGAAAAAAGCGTTATGGATTGTATGGAGTGCCGCTGCTGTGAGTACATCTGCTCCTCCAAGATTCCGCTGCTCAACAAGATCCGCGCCGGCAAGGCTGCAGTTAGGGGGATGAAGTAATGCTGATCACCGAACTGAAATCCAACCAGATCCTGACCGCCCTGACAGAGGGCAAAAAGGTATTCCTCATTCACTGCCACGGCTGCAAGGAGGTCTCCTTCCCGGAAGAGCAGGCTGAGGAGCTGCAAAAGGCACTGTCCGGTCAGCTGACCGGTGTCCTCACTGCCGACTATATGTGTAATACGGAAAACCTGCAGCTGCGGCTGCAGAAGTACGCGCAGGAAATCGCTGCTGCTGATCTTGTGCTGGTGCTGTCCTGCGGTGTAGGCGTACAGACCGTAGCGGAGCAGCTGCCCGGCAAGCGTGTATGTGCCGGCTGCGACACCTACCCCCTGCCCGGTCATCAGGGCGTGACCCCTCAGGAGTATGACTGCGGACAGTGCGGTCAGTGCTACCTGAACCTGACCGGCGGCATCTGCCCCATCACCGCCTGCTCCAAGAGCCTTATCAACGGCCAGTGCGGCGGCGCCAAGAACGGTATGTGCGAAGTTGACCCCACAATGGAATGCGGCTGGGCCCGTATCCAGCACCGTCTTGCCCAGACCGGTCGTCTGGACGCGCTGAAATGCCCCGTCCAGCTCCGTCAGTACAATAAATAATGAATGCTAAATGATAAATGCTAAATGCTAAATGAATGTATTGGCAACCCAAATAATTGAAATTGTATGGACACTCCGCCAAAGGCCCCCTTGCCTAAAGGGTGGATTTCCCCGTTAGTGGGGAAAATGTCTGCGAAGCAGACAAAAGGGGCGCGGGCCCGGCAGGGCTGTCAGAAATCTCTGATTTCTGACTGGGGGATACATTCCATTTGTCGCCATAGGCGACACCACCATTTTGCATTTTGCATTCTGCATTTTACATTTTGCATTCCCCTCTACTTATCTCAACAAAGGAGTCTTTCTTATGAGAATCACTGAACTTTTCAACGACGGTCAGTTTGTCATTACCGCTGAGGTAGGCCCTCCCAAGGGTACCGACTGCTCCCACGTGGTGGCAGAAGCCAAGGAGTACCTGAGCGGCATCCATGCCGTCAACGTAACCGATAACCAGTCCTCTGTTATGCGTATGGGCAGCCTGCCCGTGTGCGTGGCAATGAAGAACGCAGGCCTGAATCCCATTCTGCAGCTGACCTGCCGTGACCGCAACCGTATCGCTCTCCAGTCCGAGCTGCTGGGCGCAGCGATGCTGGGCATCGATAATATCCTCTGCCTCACCGGTGACCACACCACTATGGGCGACCACCCCGGCGCAAAGCCCGTGTTCGACCTGGACTCTGTTTCTCTGCTGCACACCGTGTGCCAGCTGGAGCAGGGCGTAGATCTGGCAGGCAACGCTCTGGTAGGCGACGCTCCCAAGTTCGCCAAGGGCGCAGTGGTATCCCCCTGCTCCGACTCTGTGGATGCGCAGCTGGCAAAGATGGAGCGCAAGGTTATGGCCGGCGCTGACTACTTCCAGACTCAGGCTGTCTTCGAGCCCGAGAAGTTCATCGCATTCATGGAGAAGGCAAAGCAGTTCGGCAAGCCCGTTCAGCTGGGTGTCATCATCCCCAAGAACGCCGGCATGTGCAAGTTCATGAACCGCAACGTCGCCGGTGTCCATGTTCCTCAGGACATGATCGACGCTCTGGCCGCTGACAAGGAGCGCGCCAAGGCCGGTATCACCGGTGTTGAGATCGCTGCCAAGATCATCAAGGAGTGCCGTCCCTACTGCCAGGGTGTTCACATCATGGCTCTGGGCTGGGAGGACAAGGTCCCCGCTCTGATGGAAATGGTCGGCATCTGATCCGATCCCATATAACAAAAGGCTCCCTCGAAAGAGGGAGCCTTCCTTTTTTCAAAATGCCTGGCCAGCATCTCACGCCCCACATCTTTGCACAAAAACAGGCCCGGCAGAATTGTTTCTGCCAGGCCTTGGTGTTTTTTGATTACTCCTCGATCAGAGCGATGTGGACAGTGTCCAGCTGGCTCTTGTCGACGGCGGTGGGGGCGCCCATCATCAGGTCCTGCGCGGACTTGTTCATGGGGAAGGTGATGACCTCACGGATGTTCTCTTCGCCGGTCAGCAGCATGATGATGCGGCCAACACGGGGGGCTGCGCCTGCATGGGGAGGTGCGCCGTAGGTGAAGGCGTTGTACATGGCGGGGAACTTGGCCTTGACATCCTCTTCGCCCAGACCAACCATCTGGAAGGCCTTGACCATGATCTCGGGGTTGTGGTTACGGACAGCGCCGGATGCGGACTCGTAGCCGTTGACAACCAGGTCATACTGGTCAGCATTGATGGCCAGCAGCTTCTCGATATCGCCCTCG